>JAXFBD010000136.1:0-71645 GCA_034118545.1 Blautia sp. | reverse complement strand
GCCTTTGCGTTTATAGACCACATTCACCTGGTCTGTCTCTGCGTTGCAGAAAACGAAGAAATTGTGTCCCAGCAATTCCATCTGTACACATGCATCTTCCGGATACATAGGCTTAATATCAAATTTCTTGGTACGGATGATCTTCACTTCCTCATTCTCATCGTACTCCTTATCCAGATAAGCCTGCTGGAAGTTAGCCGCTGTCTGCTGCTTATCCACGATTTTATTTTTGTACTTACGAAGCTGACGCTCGATTACCTCTTCCACCAGATCAATGGATACATACATATCATTGCTTACCTGCTCGGAACGGATAATATTGCCCTTTACCGGGATTGTCACTTCGATTTTCTGTCTTTCTTTTTCAATGCTTAAAGTTACGATAACTTCGGTGTCAGGAGTGAAATAACGTTCCAGCTTTCCGAGCTTGTCCTCTACCGCTGTTTTGATTCCCTCGGTCACTGCTAAATTTTTTCCGCTGATGATAAATTTCATACATCCCATCCCCTTTGCTGTTTAATAATTGCTAAGATTATTATAGCACAACTTCCATCGTTTTAACACTATTTTATAAAAAAATAAGAATTTTTCTGTCAAATTTATTGCTGTTTGCACAGCTTTTCAGGAAGTCAGATGCGGTTTTAACAGCGGCTCAAATCCTGATCAATTGTTTAAAAGGAATGGTTCCGCCGAAAAGATCCAGCGCACTTCCCACAGTCACATCCAGCCGGCCTTTTCCGCACTCTTTTAATTTACGGATGTCTTTCATGGTTCCCACTCCCCCGGCATATGTAACAGGTCTTTTTATATACTGTGACAGTAGTTCTGCCAGCTCTGTCTCAATTCCTCCGGCTTTTCCTTCCACATCCACTGCATGAACCAGAAATTCCGCACAATGGCTCCCCAGTTCTTCCATAACATCCAGCGTAACTGCTACTTCTGTAAATTTCTGCCACCGGTCTGTTACAATGTAATAGGCATCTTCTTTTCTGCGGCAGCTCAGATCCAGAACCAGACGCTCTGCCCCCACCGCGCGTTCCATCTTTTCAAGATTTTCCCAGGAAATCTGTCCATCCCGGAACACATAAGAAGTCACGATCACATGGCTGGCTCCCGCATCCAGGTACTCAGCTGCATTTTCCGGACGCACTCCGCCGCCCAGCTGCAGCCCGCCGGGATATTCTCCAAGGGCAAGAAACGCCTGCTGCCTTGTCGCTTCATAATATGGCGAATCATTTCCATTGAGAAGTATCACATGTCCGCCTTCAAGCCCCGCTTCCCGGTATAATTTTGCATAAAAAGAAGCATCCTGACCGGATACGAAATTTTCCGCTGCAAAATCTCCCGCATCCTTCAGGCTGCCTCCTACGATCTGTTTCACTTTTCCATTATGGATATCAATGCATGGCCGGAATTTCATACTTTTTTACCTCCTGCTTATCATGCACTGATAATAACATTAATTCATCTTTTCCGCAACCGCCCTGTCAGGACGGCTCCAACAAAACTCTGCCAGCTTCCTAGCTGGTTGGACCTTTTTACGCAAATTCCGGCAAGAAAGGTCCAGAATCCTTCCTGCCTCGCGGTTGCCTGGACCTTTTCACGCGTTTCTCCAGCAGATATGTCCAGAAAACTTCCGAATTCCTGTTTTTCCGGACATTCTCCCGCAATATTTGTGTATATATATCCAAATAACTCACCGTTTCTCTTGTTTTTGGACTTTTTCTCACTCGATTCCAGCTGACAGGTCCAGAATCCTTCCTGTTTCCTGGCCGTTTGGACATTCCTCGCGCAAATTCCAGCTGGCAGGTCCAGAATTCTTCCTGTTTCCCGGCCATTCTGGACCTTACCCGCAACGCTTCTTCAGGACGGCTCCACGGAAACCTCAATCAAGACTTCCTATCTTCCGTTTACGGCATTGTCTACGGCATCTCCCGCATCCTCTATTGCATTGCCAACACCGTCACCCAGATCCTCCACGCTGTTTCCCAGCTCGCCGGACACGGTTCCGTCATTGTTGTTATTGTCGATATTATCGTTGTTATTGTTCATATTATTGTTATTAATATTTCCGTCCGTATTGTTTCCATTCAGATTATCATTAACAGTGTTATTGTCCGTCTTATTATTACCTGCATTGTTATCTGCAGTTCCATTGTTGTTTCCGTTTACAGTGCCGTTACCTGTGTTATCATTGATATTTCCGGCATTATTGTCGGTGCCGTTATTATTGTCGTTATTATTGTTAGTATTGTTGTTATTGGTGCCTGCATTGTCATTATTCGTGCCGTTATTATCCTCTGTCACCGTGCCGGACTCATCTGCCGCCCCATTATTTCCGCAGGCTGTAAACAGGCCCAGGGTCAGCACAAGGCAGATTACCAAAAGAAGCTCTTTCATTTTTTTCATAATCTTTATTCTCCTTTTCCATGGAATTTATCTTATGCCTTTAATATGGCCGTTTTTTTTATTCCTATTCGGAAAAAGAAAATATTTAATTACTCTTTTTTATTTTTTATTTATTTTTTGTCAGAGCCTTCATGATTCCGTAATAACATTTTTCCGCACCGAAAAGCTGGGACAGCTCCACATACTCGTCTGCCGTATGAGCCAGATTCTCTCTGGAGGGACCCATGCCTATGGTCTTTATGCCTTTTTCTCCGGCATAATGGCTTCCGTTGGTACAAAAGCTGTACTGCGTAAACTCAGGCGTAAAGCCCATTTCACGAAGCTCTGCGGCAATATTCCGGATATATTCTTCTTCCGGTCCGTAATACCATCCCGGGAAAAAACGCTCCCCGCGGATCGTTTCTCCTGTATAGCATTTTTCCTCGCCCACAGAGAAAGAAACTTTTGCATGAAAATCCTGATCTTCTTCTGAAAGACGCTCTATGATTTCTTCTATGGGCTTTAATACACTCTCCTTCGTCTCTCCCACAAGAAGCCGGCGGTCAAAGGTGGCTCTGCAGTATTCCGGCACCACAGAAGCGCCGGGATAAGGTGCTGACTTGATGTCAGTAAGCTCCAGGATGCCTTTGCCAAGCTTAGGATGCACCGGCGGCTCCAGCTTCTGGATCTCCATGACCAGCCGCGCCATTTTGTAAACAGCATTCACTCCCTTTTCCGGGTTGGCGGAGTGGGCAGCCTTTCCAAAAGTTTCCACCAGAATCTCTCCCCGGCCGCGCTGGCCGCATTTAATATTCAAATTGGAAGCCTCTCCGATGATCACGTAATCCGGTTTCACTATATCGCTTACACTTCTTGCGGCAACACCCTCAAAGCATTCCTCATGAACCACACCGGCAATATAAATCTCCCCGGCAAAATTCCTTCCGTGATCCTCCCGGAAACGGGCTGCTGCCACCGTAAATGCGGCTACCGCCCCCTTCATATCCGTTGTGCCTCTTCCATACAGCTTACCATCCTCCACCACAGGCCGAAAAGGCGGATGATGCCATGCCTCCCGGTTTTCTGCGGGAACCGTATCAAGATGTCCGTCAAAAAGAATCTTAGGGCCTTTTTGATTTCCGGATATTTTTCCGATCACATTTCCGTATTTGTCCGTACAGATATCATCAAAATCGTGATCTCTCATATATTCTGCCAGAATTTCCGCTGCGGCATTCTCGTCACCGGAATAACTTTTTGCAGCCACCAGAAGACTGCACAGTTCCAAAACCTCTCTGCTGTATTTATCCATTCCCATTACCTCGCTTTTACTTACATGAACGCCGGATCAATGTACGGCCGCACTTGACATCCTGCAGACAGTCATGATCCAGAACCTTTTCTCCTGCAACAAAAACATAATCCATCCCTTCACACAGCCGGTCCGGATTTTCAAAATCCGCATGTACCTTCAGATTTTCCAGATGGAAAACACAGATATCTGCTGTTTTTCCCACTTCAAGAACTCCTCTGTCGATCCCCAGAACCTGAGCAGGCTTTCCGGTCATTTTGTATATGGCTTCTTCAATGGAAAAAACCTGTTTATCCCGGACGTAATCCACAAGAAATCTGGGAAATGCCGCATAAACCCTGGGATGGTATTTTCCCCCTTCCGGGTAAATGGCATCCGATATCAGATTGGCCCGCTTATCCTTCAGAAACAGCAGCATATCCTCCTGAGAAATCACTGTATCCAGCATGGTAACCTGACATTTTTCTTCCTTCAGAATCTGATAAAGGGTATCATACTCATCCAAACCCAGTTTTTTCGCAATGGCCGCCACAGACTGCCCCACATAGGGCAGAAATCGCTCCGTATGCATGGTGCTTGCATAAATATTCTCAAAACCGGCCAGCTCCACAATATTTTCAAATTCCCGGGAAGGTGTTTTCAGCACCTCCGTCAGATGACGGCAGTAATCTCTGTCCGAAAGACGCCGGAGGATCATTTCCGTGCCGCCCTCCTGACATTCCGGCGGCAGAACATGCACAAGCTGAGTGGAGCCTGTGAGATAAGGATAAAGATCGAAATCCACCCGGACTCCCTGCTGCTGCGCCCTGTCAAAACGCTTAAGAACCTTTTCGGCCGTTTCGCCCCAGTTCTTTTTTCCGATACATTTTAAATGACTCACATGCAGCGGAACGGACAGCTTACCTGCCACATAAATCACCTCATCCAGAGACTCCAGAAGACCGTCCCCTTCATTTCTCACATGAGTAATAATGGGAATGCCGGTTCCTCTCAGCGGCTCCAGAACCTGTACCAGCTCCTCCCGGGTATACTCAAACTCCGGCGCATAGGCAATTCCCAGACTGATGCCCAGCACGCCTGCTTCCAGTGATTCCTCCAGAGCAGCCCACACCCTGCGTAATTCCTCTTTTGTAAGAGGGCCTGCCCCATAGCCGCAGACTCCGGCGCGGATCGTTCCGTTGCCTGCCAGCATTCCTGTATTTACATATCTGTCCGTCCCGGAAAGACATTTCATGTATCCGCTCATGGAAGCCATAGCTTCCTTAAGGTTCACTCCAGAGCCTCTTCCGGTCACACTGCTTAAAAAATCTTCAATTTCTTTCTGATGAGTGCTCCCGGCAGGAGCCACAGACAGGCCGCAGTTTCCATTTACCGCAGTCGTGATGCCCTGACGGAGCAAAAGCTCATCATCCCCTCCCCGAAGGGCTTCCCAGTCTCCATGGCGGTGGATATCAAGAAAGCCAGGGGCGACAAAGCCTCCCCCGGCATCTGTGATCCTTTCCCCCGGACACCCTTCCTGCAAAGAACCGTCCGCGGAAATCTCCGCAATTTTTCCGTTCTTTACGGCAAGTGTCCCGTAAAAAGGCTTCTCATTTTTTCCATTTACGATCCAGCCATTTGTAATCACATAATCATACATGGCATCTCATTCCTTTTATCAGTTCTCTTTCACATAATTTGCGCCCAGCTTTGCCGGAACATTGAACTGCTTCCTGCAGACAGTCAGCACAATGACCAGAATGTACGGCAGCGCACTGAACAGCTCACTGGGGATCGATGCATTTCCCAGAGCCCGGACATATGTTCCAAGGGCATCGGAAATACCAAAAACAACACCGAAAATAAGAGCTCCCACCGGATTCCAGTTGCCCAGGAAGCAGATTCCGAAGGCGATCCAGCCGCGGCCGCCTATGATCTGTGCATTGTACATTCCCACGTTGCAGACGGAATAGTAAGCTCCTGCAACTCCGCCCAGACAGCCTGCCACAAGAACAGCCAGAAAACGTGTCCTTGTAACATTGATTCCGGCTGCATCTGCAGCTTCCGGATTCTCACCGCAGGACCGCATGGACAATCCCAGTGAGGTTTTGTAGATAACAAAGAAAATCACCGGAACCAGAATCCATGTGAGATAGGTGATAACGTTCTGTGAAAACAGAATCTGACCGATAACAGGAATTTTTGATAACAGCGGTATTTTCAGTACCTTCAGCGGATTGATCGTCAGAGGCACTGTCTGCACACCAAAGATCACACGGTAAAAGAAGGTACAAAATCCGGTTATCAGAATAGAAATGGCTGTTCCCATAACGATCTGATGCTGATACATATAAATCGTAGTAATGCCGTACAGAACAGCCACCAGCAGGCCGCATATCATTGCCATGAGAAATCCCACAAAAAGATTTCCGGAAAGATAGGAGCCGATAAAGCCGCCCCAGGCGCCGATCAAAAAGATACCTTCCACGGCTGTAACCATCATTCCTGTACGCTCGGCAAGTACCTCACCCAGAGCCCCCAGAACCAGGGGAGTACTCATAAAAATTGCTCTGCTAATCAGGTTTACAATAATCTGCATACTAATTCTCCCCTTTCTGAAGCTTCTGCTGCTTCATTTTGCGAATCTCCAGCTTTCTTCTCACAAAGAAAGAAATAAGCACAAACAGCATAACAAATCCCAGCAGCACATCAATTACGCTGGCCGGTGCGTCCGTATTTCTTCCCAGAGCAGTTCCGCCCACCTGCAGTGTTCCGAACAGCAGGGCTGCAAAAATAATACCGATGGGGTTGGCATTGGCCATAATGGCAATTCCGATTCCGTAAGAGCCGATATTGGACTCAAAATCCGTCAGAAGCATATGCTGCATGCCATTGATTTCCGTAAAGCCTGCAAGGCCTGCAATGGCACCGCTGATAAAAAACGCGATCATACACTGAATCTTTGGATTAATGCCGGACATTGCCGCCGCATCCTGATTCAGTCCCATTACACGGATCCGGTAGCCCACGGAAGTATGGTACAGCAAAAACCATATAAATATGGCTGCGGCAACTGCAATGACAATCCCCAGAGAAACTGAGGTTCCTTCAATAATTTTGGGAAGCCAGGCTGATGCATCTATATAATCCGTTTTCAGATATTCATGCTTGCTTTCCTGAAGTACTGTGCGCAGCAGAAGCTGCATAACATAAATAACAACATAAGTGGACATCATACTTACCAGAAATTCATTGGCTCCGAATTTTGATTTCAGAAAGCCGATCAGAAGTCCTGTCAGACCGCCTCCTATGATACTGGCCACACAGGCAAGTATCATTACGAGAACCCCCGGTATTTTTGTCTGAAGTCCCAGTGTAACAGCCACTGCACAGATACAGCCCACATAAAACTGTCCCTGGGCACCGATATTATAAAGGTTTGCTTTATATGTAAAGGCAAAAGCAAGGCTTGTAAGAATCAGAGGGGTCGTCTTTACAAGAATATTTCCCATGGAAAAAGTATCCGAGAAGGTTTCTCTCAGCATAACTCCAAAAGACTCCACAGGGTTTACTCCCAAAAGGGGAAGAAAGGCAAAGCTTGTTATTATGCCCAGTATAATCGCCAGAATGGTCCAGAACAGGAATCCCAGCGCCTTTCCATTACGTTTCATGCCGTTTCATCCTCCTTATCGATCTGGTAGCCTGCCATCAACAGGCCGATTTTCTCGGTAGTAAGCTCATCATTGCGGAAAATCCCCATGATCCTGCCCTTATAAAGAATGGCAATTCTGTCGGAAAGTGCAAATATCTCAGAAAGCTCAGTGGATACAAGCAAGACAGCCTTTCCCTTTTCCTTTTCCGCCAGGATGGTTTTATGTACATAGTTAATGGCACCCAGATCCAGTCCGCGGGTAGGCTGGTCAAAAATAAGAACCTTCTGTCCCATATCCACTTCTCTGGCAACGACCACCTTCTGCTGGTTTCCTCCTGACAGGCTTCCCGCCGTCACTGAATGATCCGGAGCCTTTACAGCATAATCTCTGATCATATTCTCCGTGTATTCATCCAGCTTTTTCCAGTTTATGATGCCTTTTTTCACCCATTTCTTGAGGTAACTGGATTTCAGCAGCATATTCTCGGTAAGACTCATATCCGCAACCATCCCGTAACGGTGACGGTCAGAAGCCGCATAGCCCATTCCCAGAGCAATCCTGTCTTTTATGGGCAGACCGGTAATATCCTCCCCATCCAGAGTGATCCTGCCTGAGGTAAGAGGAGCCGCACCGTAAACAGCCTCACAAAGCTCCTGCTGCCCGTTATCCGATACACCTGCAAAGCCAAGTACCTCGCCTTCATGGACCTCAAAGCTGACATGATCCAGAAGGGGCGGCTGATCCTTGTACTGAATGGTCATGTCCTCTGCCACAAGACGTTTCCTTCTTCCGGAAAAGTCTGTCTGGCCGGGGCTTTTCAGATTCTCAAGGTCGTGCCCTATCATCATATGGGCCAGCTCTTTTTCATTCGTATCTGATTTGTTAACCGTTCCGCAGATACGCCCGTTCTGCATAACCACGATACGGTCAGATACTTCCATAACTTCCTTCATCTTATGAGTAATAAAAACTACGGAATTTCCTTTTTCCACATACTGACGTACAAATTTCATCAGCGTGGTGATCTCCTGGGGTGTGAGCACTGCAGTGGGCTCATCCATGATCAGAATTCTGGCATTCAGATACAAAGCCTTGAGAATTTCCACCTTCTGCTGGGTTCCCACCGAAAGATTACGGATATACTCTCCTGCCGGCACCTCAAATCCATACTGATCAGCCAGTGCCTGAATCTCCTTTTCCTTTGCAGGAAGGTCGATTTTTCCCTTACAGTTTCCCAGAATAATGTTTTCTGTGACCGTATGAGCCGGAACAAGGGAAAAATGCTGCTGGATCATGGATATTCCGTGAGACATGGCTTCTCTGGGAGACGAGATTTTCTGCTCTTTGCCGTCGATCCATATTTCACCGGAGGTTGCATGATACAGGCCGTAAAGAATTTTCATAATCGTACTTTTTCCGGCTCCGTTTTCTCCAAGGAGTGCTACAACCTCCCCTTTATGAATGGTTATGGAAACATCATCGTTTGCAAGGACTTTGGCAAATCGCTTGGTGATATGTTTTAATTCAATAACCGGTTCCTTCATAATCCCTCCTAAAAAAGTTGGCAGTGCTGTGACACACTGCCAACCTGCCTGAACTGAATTTTAATCAATCCTGTATGACGACTTATTTTTCAGAAAAATACTGAGTAAGATCGATCTCTCCTGCTGCAATCTTATCTGCTGCTTCCTGAACTGCTGTCTGGCATTCCTCTGAGCATGCATCTGTAAAGATCGGCTCGAATACGCCTTCTGCAATACCAACTTCCTGTGCACCCTTCAGTTCGCCGCTTGCAACACCTTCAATGATCCACGGATAAACATTTACCCAGTTCATGTTGATAGAAGCAACAACGCTGTCACTCTCTTCATTTTTATTTGCTGCAAATGCCACGAATTTAGCACCTTTTTCCTCTGTGGACTGGATTGCTCCTGAAGTTCCCTCGTTGGAGTAGCAGAATGCCACGTCAGCACCATTGTCGATCATCTGGTCTGTAGTGGATTTTGTTGCGGAAACGTCTGTCCATGTATTCAGGAATGTACGTGCCTCTTTAACTTCGATGCCTCTTTCAGCTGCAACTTCTGTAGCTGCTGCGGTATATGTATCCATCAGCTTAACCATCGGTGCGTTTTTCTCGCCGCCCATTACTGCAAGCTGTCCGTTCTCTGTGGTATAGCCGGCAATAATACCTGCAAGATAAGAGCCTTCATACTCCTTCGGGAAAACAGGTACCATGTTCTCAGACTCGCTGGCAGTACCATTGATAATGGTATAAACGGTTTCCGGATATCCCGGTGCAACAGCGGCACTTGCTTCATCAAACTGGCTTCCTGCTGCCATTACCAGATCATAACCTTTCTCGCCGTACTCAGTAAATGTAGATTCAAATTCCTCAACAGGAACAGATTCCACAACTTCAATGGAGGTGCCCAACTGCTCATCACATGCCTTGGCGCCTGCATTATTGCTTGCATTCCAGCTCTGGTCATCAATACTGCCCGGCAGAATCAAAACGATCTTCATGGATGCGTAATCCGGCTCTTCTGCCTGAACTGTCATGGAAGATGCAACTAAACTTACACCTGCTGCTAATGCTAATAAAACTTTCTTCATTTCTAATCCTCCTTACTTGTACGGACAAATCCTTTCTTACTGCCAGCGTTTCTATGAGTTAGCACAAAAAAGCCCTCAGATATACTAAAAGGCGCAGCCTCTATTAATAGTGATAATATTAATAATGCCTACGCCCTCGTAATCTGTTTTGTCCCTTTTATTGTTGCACTGAGTATACCATACTTTTTTTGTAAATTCAACACAAATTTTGCATATATATACAAGTGTACCTTCAAAATTCACAAATGCCTCCGGCATTCCTGAATTGTCAGCCAACTACATTGCTCATATCATAACGTCCCGCAGGCTTTCCTGCCAGGAATTTTGCCGCTTCAACAGCACCCTTTCCGAATACCGTCTTGGAGTATGCCGTATGCTTAAATTCGATCACTTCATCCGGTCCTGCGAAAATCACCTCATGCTCACCGACAATGGTTCCTCCGCGAACTGCGGAAATTCCGATTTCCTTATCGTCACGCTGCTGACGTCTCTGACTTCTGTCATACACATAAGTATACTGATTTCCCATTGCTTCATTTACACTGTCTGCCAGTGCCAGTGCAGTTCCGCTGGGTGCATCAAGTTTCAGCCGGTGATGCTTCTCAACCACTTCAATATCAAAACCTGCTCCTGCCAGTACCTTTGCAGCATCCTGAAGAAGCTTCATCAGTGTATTGATGCCCAGAGACATATTGGCTGATTTCAGAACCGCAACTTTTTTTGAGGCCTCCTCGATCTTCGCCATCTGCTCCTCACTCAGTCCGGTGGTACATACCACTACCGGAATCTGACGACTTACACTGTAATCCAGAAGTGCATCCACTGCTTTTGCAGAAGAAAAATCAATGATCACATCTGCCTGAGTATCACAGGCATTCATATCCGTAAACACCGGATAGGTGTTCCTGCCGGAATCTGCAATATCAATTCCTGCCACGATCTCTGCATCCGGATCCTTCTCCACAAGTCCGGTGATCACCTGACCCATATGTCCGTTGCAGCCGTGCATAATAATTTTTACCATTTGTATCTGTCTCCTTTATGCAAGCTTAATGCCAAAATCTTTCATAGCTTTGGCAAGTGCTTCCTGGTTTGCCGGTTCCATTTCGGTAAGAGGCATACGAAGAGGACCAACTTCCATTCCCATCAGATTCAGTGCAGCTTTCACCGGAATGGGGTTCACTTCACTAAACAGAGCATTGATAAGCGGGATTGCTTTCAGCTGAAGCTGTGCTGCTCCTGCCAGATCTCCCTCCATAAATTTCATTACCATATCATGAGTTTCCCGCGGAGCCACATTTGATAATACAGAAATTACTCCCAGTCCGCCCAGAGAAAGAATCGGCAGAACCTGATCGTCATTTCCGGAATACAGTTCCAGACATCCGTCCGCCATGGACATCATTTTTGCGATCTGGGACAGATCTCCGCTGGCTGCCTTGATTCCCACGATATTATTTACATTTTTTGCCAGAGCAACGGCTGTTGCCGGCTGAATATTACAGCCTGTGCGGCTTGGTACATTATACATGATGATCGGTGTCTCCGGAACTGCCTGTGCAATTGCGGTGTAATGTGCGATCAGCCCCTTCTGTGTTGCCTTATTATAGTAAGGAGTAACGATCAAAAGAGCATCTGCTCCGTAGGATGCCGCTTCCTTTGACATCATAATTGCAGTCTCTGTACAGTTGGATCCGGTTCCTGCGATAACCGGAATTCTTTTTGCCACCGTATCAATTGCAAATTTAATGGTCTTAAGGTGCTCTCCATGAGTCAGTGTAGAGGATTCTCCGGTTGTTCCGCAGATAATAATCGCGTCTGTGCCGCCGGCAATCTGAAACTCGATCAGCTCCTCCAGTTTTTTGTAATTTACCTTTCCGTCTTCATGCATTGGAGTTACAATTGCAACGCCTGCGCCTTTAAAAATTGCCATCAGCTTTCCTCCTTATTTCTTGTGTATCTTTCTTAATTGCCATCGTTCAGATCCTCGGTAGTCACTGTGGTTATACTGTCCACATAACCACACAGCCCCACAGGAAGCTCCCGTCCGGTCAGAACGATATGCATATCCTCATCCTTCAGCTTCAGAATCTCTTCAATCGTCTCTTCTGACGCAATTCCATTGTCCATAAGTCCCAGAATCTCATCCAGCAAAAGAAAGTCGCACTCCCGTGTGGCAACCACCTTTCTGGCAAAATGGAGTCCGTTCATAATATTGCTCTGCTCCTCCATTTTTTCCTGTTCGGTTAAATTATCATAGCAGCATCCCATCTTTTCGAAGCGGAAAATCTTTACATCGAGATCCTCCAAATCCTGCAGAAAATCAAGCTGCTGCCGCTCTTTGCCTTTCAGGAACTGGATAATAATGACGCTCTTGCCTTCCAGAGCTGCACGGAGACTCTGACCGATAGCCATGGTGGTTTTGCCCCGTCCGCTCCCGCAGATAACTTCAATTAATTCTTTTCCCATAACAATTCCTCTTATCAATTATGAAACATCAAAGCATTTTGAATACGCTTATATTACCTCAGATTCAGAAGAATTGCAAGTCAAAGCTATTGAGAGATTACTTATTCGATGTATTCCAGTTTACTGACAGAAACCTCGTAAGCCACTCTTTTTTCTGTTTCATTCTCTCCGATGCGTTTCATATATTCCCGACTCTGTATCCTTCCCCAGATAAGTACGTGGCCTCCCACCTCGAATGCAGAGGCATAGCGGGCATTTCTTCCCCAGCAGATACAGGGAATATAATCGGATTTTCCGTAAGGACGGTTCACTGCCATCAAAAGATCTGCTATTTCCCGTCCCAGCGGTGTTTTGCGGTATACAGGAGGCTTGCAGATATATCCGTCCAGAAAAATCTGATTCACCGGAATAGAATCATCCTCTTCCTCCACAAATTTCAGTTCTCTTGCAAAAACAGAGAGCACCAGGCGGTTCCGTTTCTCCTCATGACGGTTATAAGAACGGAATTGCCCGTGGATTTCTATATATTCTCCCACGTAATCCTGTGTAACATCCACCAGTCTTTCCGACACCATAACCGGAATCCGGTCCTCTGAATCACTCAGTCTTTTTACCAGCAGCTCCATAATATAGAAGCCTTCCCCGAAAACCTGATGGCTGAATTCGAAGCCGGTGGCGATTTTTCCCATAATAGATACCTGATTGTTTTCAATAATTTTATCTGCCATAATGTAATTCTCCTTCCTCCTGCAGTTTGTCTTAAAGCAGCCCGGAACATCCTGTTATTCCTGCGGCACTTGTTTTGTCTTTAATATGTCTATGAGAAAGACCTGTTGTTTAGAACAGAAAAATCCAAAAATTTTTTTCAACACCTTGTAATCTTCGAAAAATGTGATAAACTGTGATTTTGTAAAAAAGCTGTTTAAATGTACATATTAATATAGAAGAAAAAGAAAGGATTTCGATTTTATGAAAATCAAACGCGAAGATGTACGCAACGTTGCCATTATTGCTCACGTTGATCACGGTAAAACCACTCTGGTTGACCAGCTTCTGAAACAAAGCGGTGTATTCCGTGAAAATCAGGATGTGCAGGAACGTGTCATGGACTCCAATGATATTGAACGTGAACGTGGTATCACCATCCTCTCCAAAAATACAGCAATTCATTATAAAGGTGTGAAGATCAATATTATTGATACTCCCGGACATGCCGATTTCGGCGGCGAAGTAGAACGTGTCCTGAAAATGGTAGACGGAGTTATTCTTCTGGTAGATGCTTTTGAGGGTGCCATGCCTCAGACAAAATTTGTTCTTAAAAAAGCTCTTGAGCTTGATCTTCATGTAATTGTCTGCATCAATAAAATCGACCGCCCGGAAGCCCGTCCGGAAGAGGTTATTGATGAAGTTCTTGAACTTCTGATGGATCTGGAGGCTTCCGATGAGCAGCTTGACTGCCCGTTCTTATATGCTTCCGCCAAAGCCGGACATGCGGTACTTGATTTATCCGATACACCGGAAAATATGGTTCCGCTCTTTGAGACCATTCTGAAATATATCCCTGCCCCGGAAGGCGATCCGGATGCAGATACTCAGGTTCTCATCAGTACTATCGACTACAATGAATATGTGGGCCGCATCGGTGTGGGCAAGGTGGAAAACGGAACCATCTCCGTAAATCAGGAGCTGACACTTCTGAACCACCATGATCTGGACAAGCGTCAGAAGGTAAAAATCGGCAAGCTCTATGAATTTGACGGTTTAAATAAAGTAGAGGTTAAATCTGCCTCTGTAGGCTCCATTGTTGCCGTTTCAGGCATCACAGACATCCATATCGGCGACACTCTCTGCGGCGGTGAAAATCCGGAAGCCATTCCTTTCCAGAAGATTTCCGAGCCTACCATCGCCATGAACTTTCTTGTTAATGACAGTCCGCTGGCAGGACAGGAAGGAAAATACATTACCTCCCGCCACCTCCGCGACCGCCTTTACAGAGAGCTTAACACAGATGTGAGTCTTAGGGTAGAGGATACTGAAAGTACAGAGTGTTTTAAGGTTTCCGGACGCGGTGAGCTTCATCTTTCTGTACTGATCGAGAACATGCGCCGTGAGGGCTATGAATTCGCAGTAAGCAAGCCGGAGGTTCTGTATCATTATGACGAAAGAAACAAAAAACTGGAACCAATGGAAATCGCTTACGTGGATGTTCCGGAAGAATTTTCCGGTACGGTTATCCAAAAACTCAGCGAACGGAAAGGCGAGCTTCAGGGCATGAGCACCGCCAGTGACGGCTCTGTCCGTCTGGAATTCCACATTCCGTCCCGCGGCCTTATCGGTTTCCGGGGAGATTTCCTTACCTCCACCAAGGGTACCGGTATCCTGAATACGATTTTTGACGGCTATTCCCCGTACAAGGGAGATTTCCAGTACCGCAAGCAGGGCTCCCTGATTGCCTTTGAAGCCGGAGAAGCCGTTACCTATGGCCTCTTTTCCGCCCAGGAGCGCGGCACACTGTTTATCGGACCGGGTGCTAAGGTTTACAGCGGCATGGTCATCGGCCAGAACGGAAAAGCCGAGGATATCGAACTGAACGTATGCAAGACAAAGCATCTTACCAATACACGTTCCTCTTCCGCTGACGAAGCCTTAAAGCTTACACCTCCAAAAATCCTAAGTCTGGAGCAGGCCATCGAATTTATTGATCAGGACGAGCTGCTGGAGGTTACACCTTCCAGTCTCCGCATCCGCAAGAGAATTCTTGATCCAAGGGAAAGAAAACGCGCCGCTTTCCGTAAGAACTAAACCAGAACTTATAACAGCAGACTGTCGCATAATTCAAGCTGTGAAGTTCTGCATCCGGTGAGACAAACACCCTGGATGCCAGAAACTATCGCGCTTGATTATGCGGCAGTTTTTTACGGTCCATTTACTTTAGCACACAAAAGCGTTGACACATTCTCTGTTCAAGGTTACAATAAAAAGATAAGGGAAATCCAAGGAGGAAATCTATGAGAAAGTTAATGACAGGCGATGAAGCCATCGCCAGAGGAGCATATGAAGCAGGCGTGAGCTATGCATCTGCATATCCGGGAACGCCCAGCACAGAAATTCTTGAAAATCTTTCTACTTATAAAGAAATTTATGCAGAATGGGCTCCCAATGAAAAAGTAGCCATGGAATCTGCCATCGGCGCATCTGTAGCCGGTCTTCGCAGTATGGTATCCATGAAACATGTAGGCATGAACGTTGCAGCAGACCCCATGTTCACCTGGGCATATATGGGCGTAAACGGCGGAAATGTAATCGTTACTGCAGATGAACCTGGAATGTTCTCTTCCCAGAACGAGCAGGACAACCGAAATTATGCAAAGGCTGCAAAAATTGCCATGCTGGAGCCATCTGACAGCCAGGAATGTATTGATATGGTAAAGACGGCTTATGAGATCAGTGAAAAGCTGGACACACCTTTTATCATTCGAATGACAACACGTGTCTGCCACTCCAAATCCATAGTAGAGCTTGGTGAAAGACCTGACGTTCCGGCTAAGGAATGGAGCAAAAATCCGGCCAAATACGTATGCCTTCCGGCCATCGCAAGAAATCTTCGCGTAAAGCTGGAAGAACGCATGACAAAGCTGAAAGAATACAGTGAGACCTGCCCCTTTAACCGTGTGGAAATGGGTGACACAAAGGTTGGCGTTATCGCTTCCGGAATCTGCTATTATTACGCAAAGGAAGTCTTCGGAGAAAATGCATCTTATCTGAAGCTGGGTATGACCAATCCTATGCCCGCACAGATGATCCGTGATTTCTGTTCCAAAGTTGAGAAAATTTATATTCTCGAGGAAAATGATCCGTACATAGAAGACTTTGTAAAACAGCTGGGCTTTGCCTGCATCGGCAAGGAGCTTTTCCCATATACAGGAGAAATGACCCCTGATGTGATCCGTGCATGTGTCACAGGCACTCCCAACAAGACCATCGAATTTGACAGAAGCAAGCTGATCGGACGTGCCCCCACCTTCTGTGCAGGATGTCCTCACAGAGGTCTCTTCTACCGTCTGGGCAAGAGAAAAGACATTATGATCAGCGGTGACATCGGATGCTACACACTGGCAGCCGGCAAGCCTTACACTGCTATGGATTCCACCGTCTGCATGGGTGCCAGCATCAGCATCGGCCACGGTGCGCAGAAGGCATTTACGGCACAGGGCATTAACCGCAGAGTGGTTACCGTACTTGGTGATTCTACTTTCTTCCACACCGGTATCAACTCTCTGATCAATACGGTTTACAATAAGAGCAACACCGTAAATATTATTCTTGACAACCGTATTACCGGTATGACAGGACATCAGAATAACCCGGGAACCGGATACACGGCCAAAGAAGAAGAAACAACCATCATCAAAATCGAAGATCTGGTTCGTGCAATCGGTGTGAAACACGTTTACGTAATCAACCCCAACAATCTTCAGGAGGTTGATGATACTCTGGATAAATGTCTTGCACTGGATGAGCCTTCTGTTATCATCACCCGCTGGCCATGCGTCCTGAAAAAATTCTCTAAAGAGGATAAAGCAGAATTCCTTGATCTGTACAACACCAAAAACAAAGTGGACCATGAGAAATGCGTGGGATGTAAGCTCTGCTTAAAGGCAGGCTGTCCGGCAATGTCCTATGACGGAGAAACAAAGAAGGTAAGCATCAACCGGGCACAGTGTGTAGGCTGTGATGTCTGTACACAGGTATGTCCGAAGGATGCCATTTTGAAGGAGGAATAATACCATGACAAAAAGCATTTTATTAGTAGGTGTGGGCGGCCAGGGTACCATTCTCGCCAGCAAAATTCTTACCACCGGTCTTATGGAAGCCGGCTATGATGTAAAAATGAGTGAGATCCACGGAATGTCTCAGCGCGGAGGAAGCGTTTCCTCACAGGTTCGTTACGGCGAGAAGGTTATGTCTCCCGTAATCGAAAAGGGAAAAGCAGATATTGTAGTTGCCTTCGAAAAAATGGAGGCTCTCCGTGCACTGGATTATCTGAAGGAAGATGGCACACTTGTTGTAAATAACGAAGAAATCCCGTCCATGTCTGTCATCACAGGTGACGAAGTTTATCCTGATGACGTACTGGAAGAGATCCAGAAGCACGCAAGCGCCAAGGTCGTAGATGCCACAGCTCTGGCAAGAGAGCTGGGCAATGAAAAAGCTGCAAACATCATTCTTCTGGGCACCATTATCAAATCCATGGGACTGGAAGAAATCGACTGGGATGCTATTCTGGAAGCAAATATCAAGCCTAAATTTATCGAACTGAACAAAAAAGCATTAAAGGCAGGTATGGAGGCTGTTTCCAAATAATCTGCATAAAGGAGAAAACAGATATGATATCAGAAAAAATGAAACCATTTGTACAGAACAATTCTGCTGTACGAATGATGTTTGAAGAAGGCAACCGTCTTCGCGGAATTTACGGTCCGGATAAGGTATATGATTTCAGCCTGGGAAATCCCAGCGTACCTGCCCCCGAATGTGTAAAAGAAGCTATTATTGAGCTGTTAAATGAAGAAGAGCCTACCGTACTCCACGGCTATATGAGTAACGCAGGCTTCGAAGATGTACGTCAGACCATTGCAGAATCCCTTAATCGCCGTTTCGGAACCTCTTTCGCTGCAAAAAACCTGATCATGACTGTAGGTGCAGCCAGCGGACTGAATGTAATTCTGAAAACCCTCCTGAATCCGGGCGAAGAAGTTGTTGTTTTTGCTCCCTATTTCCTGGAGTACAGTAATTATATCCGCAATTACGACGGCAAAATCGTGGAAATCTCTCCTGACACCGCAACCTTCCAGCCTAACCTGGCAGAGCTGGAGCAGAAAATCACAGCCAATACAAAAGCCGTCATTGTAAACACCCCGCACAACCCCACCGGTGTAGTTTACTCTGAAGAAACCATTAAAAAGCTGGCTTCCATCCTTGAACAGAAGCAGAAGGAATTCGGCAGCGTGATCTACCTGATCTCCGACGAACCCTACCGTGAACTGGCTTATGATGGCGTTGAGGTTCCTTATCTCACCAAATACTATGCAAATACCATTGTAGGATATTCCTACAGCAAATCCCTTTCCCTTCCGGGCGAGCGTATCGGATATCTTGTTATTCCCGATGAAGCAGACGGAAGTGAAGAAGTGATCACAGCAGCTACTATTGCCAACCGTATTCTCGGCAGCGTAAATGCTCCTTCTCTTATTCAGAAGGTCATCAAAAAATGTGTGGATGCAGAAGTAGATGTGGCTGCATATGACAAAAACAGAATTGCCCTTTATGAGGGACTCAAAGAATGCGGTTTTGAATGCATCAAACCTCAGGGTGCATTTTATCTCTTTGTAAAATCCCCTGTGGCTAATGAAAAAGAATTCTGTGAAGCAGCCAAGAAGTATAATATTCTGATGGTTCCAGGAAGCTCCTTTGCCTGCCCGGGATATGTAAGACTTGCATATTGTGTATCTTATGAAACGATCATCAACTCTCTTCCTGAATTCAAAAAACTGGCTGCTGAATACGGCCTTACAAAATAACCATTTATTCAAAAATAACACAGAAAACGGGACTGCCGTCATGGCAGCCCCGTTTTTCTGTGCCTTTAACTTTTATTCGGATCAATACAAGAAAGATTATCACTGTTATTGTCCAGGGAAAGGGTCTCTAAAAACCTTTCCAAAGCATCTAACTGTACCGGCAGAAGCGCATTCAGAAGTGGGAGAAAACGCTGACTGATATCGGTCTTGGTAAACCGCCCCGGTTTCGTATAGGTTGTTTCTTTTGTTACTGTTTTCTCTTCAATGTCTGTCACCATACAGCAGCAGTACCCATGAATATGCTGAAAACACTGGATATGAATTACTTTATTTATCCGGCTGCTGTAATGCTCAAGTTCAATCTGTTCTCCATCGTAGGCAACACGTGGATAAACTCTGGCCAATTCATCCTGTCTGTTTTTAAAAATAGAATTAATCGGCTGGCCAACGACTGTACCTAACTGCTTTCCATACAGAACTGCGGTGGCCTGATTTGCATACCGGACAATCAAGTCTGTGCAATGTCTGGCATCATCAAAAGTCATTTCCAGAACCGCAAAAGGAATTGGAATATCATCAAAAGCTTTGTATACTTCTGCAAAATCAATTGGATAGTCTGCAGAGACAAGGTCCTCTGCTGAGGCCTTGCGGTGCTGATATTGCTGAAAACCAACCAAAATCGACTTTTCCCTGCGCTTGCTGTAGGTAAGAGCTTCTTCGTTAATAAGATAAATCCTCGCATCCTTAATAGAACGAATCGCCTTATAATTAACAATACTGTTCCTGCTGATGCGAATAAAATCCGTTCTCGGAAGCTGCTGCTCCAGTTCAGACAGAGTTATAAACAGATTAAGCTTTACCCCATCACATAAATGGAGAAAACTCAACTTGTCAGAGATGGTTATATACAAAATATCTTCTGTAGAGATGTCCTCCCATTTGCGATTAATGAGCAATCTGATACTATTTTTCATATAATCACCTGTGTAAAAAGTCTTCCTATATTCTTTTTTTATATGGTAAGATTTTTGTTGAAAAATGTCAATGAATTGATAACCGAAAAATCAAACAATTTCGTGAATGTTCCGAAAACAGTACGTGAAGATGCACTCAGGTTCATTCGTATATTTTTTACGGAATCTATTTCCCTTTGTCCCTTTTTAATTTAAAAAGACTGCCAAAGCAACTCTTTCTGTTCACTTCGACAGTCTTTTCTGACTTCTGTTTCACAAACATCAATTCTTAACACTTAAACGAACAAGCGCACGATGCAGCTTAGCCTCTGCGATCTTATACTCTTTCTCCTCAAGATCCTTTCTGGCCAGCATCTCTTCCGCACGTTTTTTGGCGGCAGCCGCACGCTCTTCATCAATCTCTTCTTTCCACTCCCAGGTAGTAGCCAACAGACTGCAGCTGCCGTTTATTACGGACAGCATCCCTCCGATACAGGCTGCCTGGCGTCGGGTACCATCGGGAAACACCACCTGTGCTTCTCCCATACCCAATGCAGTACAATAATTACAGTGTCCTGCCAGAATGGCCAGATCACCGGTAATGCTTCTGCAGATTACACGCTCCACATCTCCCTGAAAAGTCAGGCCATCCGGTGTTCCTATTCGCAACGGGAAGGTTCTCATATGCAACCTCCTTTACTGCTTTTTAGCTTTCTCAAAAACTTCATCGATCGTTCCGGAAAACAGGAAGCAGCTCTCCGGTATATCATCACATTCACCGTCCAGGATCATCTTAAATCCACGCAGAGTTTCTTTCAGCGGAACATACTGTCCCGGCATACCGGTAAACTGCTCTGCCACGGAAAAACTCTGTGAGAGGAATCTCTGTACCTTACGGGCACGGTTTACAGTTTTCTTATCTTCTTCTGACAATTCATCCATACCCATGATAGCGATGATATCCTGAAGCTCTTTGTATCGCTGCAGAACACGCTGTACATTACGTGCGATCTCATAATGCTCTGTTCCCACAACCTCCGGGGAAAGAATACGGCTGGTGGAATCCAGCGGATCAACCGCCGGATAAATACCCTGGCTGGCAATATCACGGGACAATACCGTGGTTGCATCCAGATGGGTAAATGTGGTAGCCGGAGCCGGGTCTGTAAGGTCATCCGCCGGTACGTATACAGCCTGTACCGATGTAATGGAGCCTTTTCTGGTGGAGGTGATACGCTCCTGAAGAATACCCATCTCCGTTGCCAGTGTCGGCTGGTAACCTACTGCAGAGGGCATACGTCCAAGCAGCGCGGAAACCTCTGAACCTGCCTGAGTAAAACGGAAGATATTATCAATGAACAGAAGCACATCCTGATTCTTCACATCACGGAAATACTCTGCCATGGTAAGTCCGGAAAGACCGACACGCATACGTGCTCCCGGCGGCTCGTTCATCTGTCCGTATACCAGCGCTGTCTTGTCAATAACACCGCTTTCTTTCATTTCATTATAAAGGTCATTGCCTTCACGGGTACGCTCTCCAACACCTGTAAATACGGAAAGTCCTCCGTGGGCAGTTGCAACATTATGAATCAGCTCCATGATCAGAACCGTCTTACCTACACCGGCACCGCCGAAAAGACCGATCTTACCACCCTTTGCATAGGGGCAGATAAGGTCTACGACCTTGATACCTGTTTCCAGAATCTCTGTTGCCGGCATCTGATCCTCGTAAGCCGGGGCTGGACGATGAATCGACCAGCGTTCCTTTGCTTCCGGAGCCGGCTGATTATCTACCGGATCTCCCAGAAGATTAAATACTCTTCCCAGACATTCTTCTCCTACCGGAACGGTAATGGGACCGCCGGTATCTACCGCCTTTGTTCCCCGGACAAGTCCATCTGTGGAATTCATGGCTATACAGCGTACCGTGTTGTCACCAACCTGCTGGGCAACCTCCGCGGTAAGCTTGGTGCCATTATTATCAATTTCAATGGCATTGAGCAGAGCAGGCAGCTCATCATGGGCAAATCGGATATCCAATACCGGTCCGATAACCTGCACTACTTCACCAATGTGTTTTTCGCTCATATATTATACTCCTTCTGCTCCTGCAACAATCTCCGTAATTTCCTGCGTTATGCTTGCCTGACGAGCCCTGTTGTAATACAGATTCAACTGTTCGATCATTTCCCCTGCATTCTTGGTGGCTGCATCCATAGCTGTACGTCTGGCAGCCAGCTCGCTGGCCAGACTCTCACAGACGCCTCCGTAGATCAGACCTGCAAGGTACTCCGGAACAATGGCATTAAATACCTCTGTACTGTCCGGTTCATAAAGAATCAGGTCGCGGACTGTTTCCCCGCTCTCGCTGCCTTTCATGTCCATCAGCGGCAGAATGGGAAATACATCCGGCTGCTGAGAGAGCATGGAAATAAAGCTTGTGTAGCACAATTCAATATGTCCGTATTCTCCCCTGCAAAAACCTTCACAGAGAAGCCTGGCAATGGAAAAGCATCCTGCCACCGATATATCGGCAATTTCTGCAAAAGCCTCCGTCACACAGGGAATTCCCTTTCGTATGACATATTCCAAAGCCTTTTTGCCGATGGGCAGTACAACATAATCTTTTCCCTGGCTTTCCGCTTCCAGACGTTTGAACAGATTGGCATTATAGCCTCCTGCAAGGCCCCGGTCACCTGCCATTACCACATAGCAGTACTTGTCTGATTTTGCTTCTGCAGCATAAACAGATGAAAAATCCGTATTGCTTTCTGCAATTGTTTTCAGCGTTTTATGAAGCTCCTTAAAATAGGGGCGGCAGTTGTCCGCACGTTCCTTTGCCTTACGCAGCTTGGAGGATGCTACAAGTTCCATAGCCTTGGTAATCTGCATGGTACTCTGTACACTTTTGATCCGCAGCTTTACCGCTTTCATATTTGCAGCCATAAGCTTCCTCCCTTATCACTTTATTTATCAGGTTTTGAGCTGAGGAACTGATCAGTAAAGTCATCAAGAGCTTTCTTCAGTTTTTCCTCAGTTTCAGCCTCTAATTTGCCTGTTGAACGGATTTCCTGCATAGCCTGGGCACCATTGCTGTCCGTATCCAGGAACGTAAACAGTCTGCTTTCATAATCCCGTACATCTTCCACTTCAATTTTTGCCAGAATATCTTTGGTAACCGCATAGAGAATGGCAACCTGTTTTTCAACAGGAACAGGTGCGTTCTGATTCTGCTTGAGAACCTCCACAATACGGGCACCCTGGTCCAGACGTGCTTTTGTATCAGCATCCAGATCAGAACCAAACTGAGCAAAGCTCTGCAGCTCACGGTACTGGGAATAAAGCAGCTTCAGGGAACCGGCAACCTTCTTCATTGCCTTGATCTGTGCATTTCCACCAACTCGTGAAACGGAAATACCGGGGTTTACAGCCGGCATAACACCGGAATGGAACAGCTCTGTCTCCAGGAATATCTGTCCGTCAGTAATGGAAATAACGTTTGTCGGAATATATGCGGATACATCTCCTGCCTGCGTCTCAATAACCGGCAGTGCGGTCAGCGAGCCGCCTCCATGCTCATCATCCAGCTTGGCCGCACGTTCCAGCAATCTGGAATGAAGATAGAAAACGTCTCCGGGATAAGCCTCACGTCCCGGCGGACGGCGGATCAGCAGAGAAAGTGCACGGTATGCCACCGCATGTTTACTTAAATCATCATAAATGATCAGGACATCTTTTCCCTGATTCATAAAATATTCACCCATTGCACAGCCTGCATATGGTGCGATATACTGCAGCGGACTTGCCTCTGAAGCTGTGGCCGCTACAATAATGGAGTAATCCATTGCGCCGTTTTTGGTCAGTGTTTCCACCAGTGAAGCAACTGTGGAACGTTTCTGGCCAATGGCAACATAAATACAGATTACATCCTGGCCCTTCTGATTGATGATCGTATCCACAGCCAGTGTGGTCTTTCCTGTCTGACGGTCACCAATGATCAGTTCTCGCTGACCCCGTCCGATGGGGATCATGGAGTCTATGGCCTTTATTCCTGTCTGAAGAGGCTGATGTACCGATTTTCTCTCACAGATTCCCGGTGCAGGGCTCTCTATCGGGCGGAAAGTCTCTGTTACAATAGGACCCGCTCCGTCTATGGGCTGTCCCAGCGCATTTACTACACGGCCGATCATCTGCTCACCTACCGGAACAGATACAACTTTTCCGGTACGTTTTACAGTCTGGCCCTCAGCGATTTTTTCATCAGAACCAAACAAAACAATGGAAACACTGTTTTCTTCCAGGTTCTGAGCCATTCCGAAACTGCCATCCTCAAATTCCAGCAGCTCACCTGCCATACAGCTTACAAGTCCACTGGCTCTGGCAATACCGTCACCTACCATCAGGATTGTACCTGTTTCATTCTGCTGGATTACGTTATCATAATATTTGATCTGGCTGCGGATGACCTTGGATATTTCTTCAGGTTTTAATTGCATGTTTCAATTCCCATCCTTTATACAATTATTTCGTTAAGTTTCCTGGAAAGATCAGACATACGTCCCTGTACGGTTCCGTCAAGCTGTTTTCCTTCCATTTCCACACGCAGACCCGCCAGAACGGAAACATCGGTTTTCTGGATAATGGAAACCTTTTTGCCGCTGATCTTCTCCAGCTTTTCCTTCAGCGCCTGCATCTGCTCTGTCTTCAAAGGAACTGCGCTGGTCACAACAGCCTGAACAATGCCATGATCCGCATTATAGCGCCGTGTAAATTCTTCACAGCAGCCTGCATATTCCCCCAAAAGCTTACGTTCACAAAGCAGTTTCAAAAAATTCACCAGATATCGTTCCGCCTGTCCGCCGAAAGCTTCTTCGATCAGACCCAGCCTTTTCTCCTTTGGAATCGATGGTTCTCCCAGAAGACTGATATAATCCGGATTTTCCCGGAAAATCTTACGGATCTCTCCCATCTGCTCCATCATAGTATCTGCGCATTGTTCTTCGGCAGCAAGCTCATACAGACTGCCGCCGTACATCCGAGCACTCTGTGTCATGATGCATCACCTACATTCGCAATAAACTCATCTATCAGTTTCGCGTGGTCTTTCTCACTGATTTCACGTTCAATTACCTTTCCGGCTATCTCCATTGCCATACCGCCGATCTCATCCTTGATCTCATTGACGGCTTTTCTCTTTTCCTGGGCAATGTCTTTTTCTGCTTTTTCTTTCATGGCCGCTGCCTGCTGCGCTGCGTCACGGAGTACTTCCTCACTCTTGATGGCGGCAGTCTTCTGTGCAGTTGTCAGAATCTCATTTGCCTTGGTTTTGGCTTCCTGCATATTCTGCTCATACTCAGCTTTTATGGCCTGCGCTTCTCCTTTAGCCTTCTGTGCATCCTGAATCTCGGCATCCGCCAGAGCACGGCGTTTTTCCAGCATCTGGTTGACGGGCTTAAACAAAAAGCGCTTTATCAGATAAACCTGAATGAAAAGGTTGCAAATCTGCGCGATGAAAGTCCACGGCACAATTGTAACTAAATCCTGTACCTGCATGCCTGTAACCTCCTGTTCTTATATCCTGCAGCAATCAGATTTCTTTTCTGCAGTCCGATGACCATCTGCCTATGACAGGAAATTCATGAACATACCAGGTGCAACAAAGATCAGAAGCAAGCCTGTTACAAAACCATAGATACCTGTTGTCTCTGCGATGGCACAACCCAGAAGCATGGTAGATGTAACATCACCTTTACACTCCGGCTGACGTCCGATTGCTTCAAGAGCCTTGGAAACCGCATTACCTTCACCAATACCAGGTCCGATACCGGCGATCAGAGAACAACCTGCACCAATTGCACATCCTGCTAACGCAATACCTTTTGCCAATAACTGAAAATCCATAATATAATCCTCCTATTACATTTAAATAATTACTTTGTTGTACTGTTTGATCATCAGCCTTCCTCTGCTGCATTGGCGATATACATAACCGTCAGCATACAGAAAATAAACGCCTGCATGATTCCTGAGAACCAGTCAAAATACACCGACAAAATCGCCGGAATACCCACATCAAGAATGGGGATTTTTGATAAAATATCTCCAAGAATACCCGGAAGAAGTCCGAGCAGTGCGGAACTGGCCACTGCCAGCGCTCCATACAAAAGCCCGTTGATAACCACGCCGGAAAGAATGTTTCCAAAATGACGGCATGCCATACTTACCGGTGTTGCCAGCTCTGACAGCACATTAAACGGTGTCATAATGGCAATCGGTGTGGTAAAGCCTTTAAGATATCCGCCCACACCATTGGTTTTTATCTTCTGTGATGTGATCATTATGAACACCACAACTGCCCATGCGGCCTCTGTGGACAGATCTGCCGTAGGACTTCGAAGTCCGATCAGACTGATCAGGTTTGATACCACGCTGGTCGCAAATAAAGCTGCCACAAAAGGAATAAAATACCGGAACGCTTCTCCCATATTTCCCACAACAAATTTATTTGCCATTTCCACCAGCATCTCTGCCGCCGCCTGTCGCTTAGAAATATTTTCCACTTTTAAATCGTGGGTCAGCCATATACACAGGCCTGTTATCAGAAGCATGACAATCCAGCTCACTACCATCGTCTCGCTGATCTGCAATTTGCCCAGTACGGGAAAATCAAAAGGCAGCGTATAAAAGACTTTAGCTCCTGATATATCTAATTCCATATCTGTTTCCACCTCCCATCCTGATGAATTGTTTTTATTTTTTTATTGCTTTAAAAAAATACCAGTGATCTTTATTCCGGCTCCCGGAAACAGAAGCGGAATCAAACCGGCCGCAAAATGAAAACATGGTGCCGCAATCGCCACCACAATCCATAAAGCCTGCAGCAGCATTCTTCTGGAATAGCTGGCACGCATCTTCATTCGTGCCATGTCATCATCCGTACATGCCGCCACTTCCTGTACCGTCAGTCCCATAAGGAAAAAATTCAGCACCGCAATCAGTCCTCCGCCGATTCCGGCCAGTATAACCGTATAATCAAAGGGAACTCTGTCCCCCATGACTCCGTGAAGCACTGCAAAAACGATCCACATAAGAACGACACCCACAGCTGTACAGAGTGCCACCTTCTTTGTTTCTTTTTTTACAGCAGGCTGCAGTTTTCCCAGAATATTTCCCATAAATTTCCTCCTGTCACTTTTCGTTTATCATTGCTGTCCTTTCGTCAGGAATGAGAATTAAAAGAAGTTTTCGTCTTTTTTTCATTATTATTTTTCTTTGATGTGACCGAAAGATAAAGCTTATAAGCCACCATGGCAGAACCGCCCATGCCAAAGAAAAAACCCGGAATATAAATCCATCCGCCAAGCCCCGTATGATTATTGAGAAGCCAGCAGACAGCCAGACAAAGCAGGAGGGGAGTAATAAAGGAAAGTCCGAACTGAGTCAGCATTGTAATATTTTTTACGATATCCATCCAGTTTTTCATTCTTATTATTCCTCTCTATAGTATCCCGCCTTTTCAGTATTTTATCATCCACATAATAAAATATTACCACATCGTATTCTGAAATTCAACACACTTTGTGAATATTATGCAAAAACTCCTATATGATATTGTTAATTTTGTGCATGTTTTAACAACATAGTTAACGAAAATACAAATCCTTCCGTACTGTTTTTTGAAATACCATTAAAAACAGGAGATCGTCACAAATTGCAACGACCTCCTGTTCTATGTTCCTCAACCCTGTCCGTAAACATAACCACTTCCAACCAGGCTGTCCATATTATCCATATCCACCCACACAGGTGCAAGCAGTACGTTTTTCTCGGTTTCCTCCTGCTGGTCCAGATTAATTGCCTGAAGTGCAGTAAGCATTGTCTGGTATCCCATTGCATAAGGATTCTGGGAAACAGCCCCCAGTTCTTCTCCGCTGCGTATAGCCTCCTGCTGACGGCTGGTCGCATCCACGCCCACAAGAACCGGAAGACTCTCCGATGGTTTTTCCAGATTCAGATAGGCTTCCGTAGACTCGGAATTGGTGCAGAACACACCGGCAAGATCCGGATTTTTCTCCAGAACCTGACGCATAGCCGCATCCATATCCTCCACCTGATCCTCATAGAGAATATCCGTAATTTCTATGTCCGGATAATCTTTCATTTTATTCTGAAATCCCTCTGAACGATCCTTAATGCTTTTCGTTTTCTCCTGAGCAGAAAAAACTGCCACTTTTCCTTTTTCTCCAATAGCCTCTGCCAGCTTCTCTGCCGCTATCTCCCCCGTATATGTATTATCCGTTCCACGATAAGCACATATGAGATCAGTCTCACTAACATTCGCATCAAATGCCACTACCGGTATTCCATTTTCACGGGCTGCCTCAAGCTGAGCCTGGCAGGACTCCATATCTCCGGCTGAAATACAAAGTGCATCCGGATTCTCCGCAATCACAGCATCCAGAATATTGATCTGCCCCTCTACATCCAGTTCATCATCCGGCCCTTCAAAGGTCATGGTGGCCTGTTCTTCTTTTTTGTAGCCATATATTGCATTTACATCCTGAACTGCCGCTTCCATGCCGGATTTTACAAGCTCCCAGAACTGTCCTTTTGTATTTTTGCTTACAACACCCACTCTCACTCCCGATGGTATGATCATTGCCGGGTCAATCGTGGGAACCCCTGGATTCTCCTGTGCCACTTCCTGTACGCTGCCTGTCTGAGAGGTTTCCTGATTATTCGCAATGAGGAGAGCTGTTGATTTTCTGTCTATCACACTTCTGCCTGCAACTGCAGCTCCGATTACCGTAACAAGTGCCATTGAAACAACTGCCGCTTTTTTCATTACTGCAAAACTCCTCTTTTTAATCAATCACATTCTTAACATACATTTTACCAAACATTAATTTTTCACGTTTTTATTATACACATTTTGATTTTTTCGTCTATAGATTTTATAGTTTTTTCACACTTTCTCCTTATTTTCCTTAATCCCAGATATCCCATTCCCGCCCGATCTCGCAGGCAGCAGAATATGACAGCGGTCCCAGAAATACGCCCCAGCCTCCGTATAAAAACACTCCTATATAAACTGAAGCCAGCATGATAACCGGTGAGACGCCCAGGCCTCCGCCCAGCAGCCGGGGCTCCAGAAATTCCCGCAAAAGACTGGTGACAATATCAAGTCCCACACAGACTCCTGCAGCATAAGTATTTCCATCCAGCAGAAAAATCAATGCAGCGGGGTATAAAAAGCAGCCTGTCCCCAATACGGGAAGCATATCCAGAAATCCCAGCACAATTCCCAGCACAAGAAAATAAGGACTTTTCATCAGCCAGAAACCGGCTGTACAGCAGATCATTGTAAGCACCATCAGAATAATCTGCGCCTTCAGATACATAATCGTGGATTTTCCAAGGCGTTCCAGTACATGGCGAACTCCTGACAGCCAGGAGTACTCCCGGAATTTTTTTCGTATCTGTTCCATATCGCCTATAAATAAAATCGTGCAAATATATGCAACTACCACTGCAGATAACATAAAAAAAATCCCTTTTATTCCGGCGGCGATGCCTCCTGTTTTTCTCATACAGTCCGTCAGCCATGCCTGAAGCTGTCCCATCTGCCCCGTCAGAAATGCACGGCTGTCCTCCTGTAAAATACCCGTATTTTTTTCTATGAGAAGGCAGCATGAATCCATCAGTCTTTTGCACCACTCCAGCAGTTCCGGGATATGAAGCACAGCTCTTTTTATCTGTCCCAGCAGTTCCTGAAACAGCCATGCAAATACTGCTCCTGCTGCTGTCAGCAAAAGAGTAAGCATCACCGCACCGGCAATACTTCTTTTTATTTTTGTTTTTCTCTCAATTTTTACCGCAGCTGGATAAAGAAAATCTGCCAGCATCCAGGCCGCCAAAAAAGGGATCACTGCTGGAAGTAAAAAGCGAAAACCCGCATATACTCCCACAGCGATCCCAAGGATTGTCAATCTACGTTTCCATTCTATCTGCACACAGTCTCACCATCCCTTCCCGTTCAGAGATAGTATGGCTGCTTTTTTATTCAATTATACTGCTGCATTTATAAGATCAAAGCCTTCAAATGCATTTCCCTGCGGTTTTGTTTCAAACTGCATTTTTCTTTTTGTAACAGGATGTACAAACTCCAGATGCCAGGCACAAAGTCCCAGCGAAATTCCTTCATCTGCTTTCTCATTATATTTTCGATCCCCCAGTAATGGCATGCCTCCATGGGACATCTGCACGCGAATCTGATGGTGACGTCCCGTATCCAGATGAATCCGGTAAAGATATCGTTTACATAATAGTTCTTCAACCAGTTCATATGACAGCCGTGCTTTTTTTGCACCAGGTGTCTGTCTGTCGACCACAGCCGAGGTATTTGTTCTGCCGTCTTTTTTCAGATAGTCCTCCAGCACTCCATTTGAAGCGGGGGCTTTTTTATCCGAAACCGCCAGATAATATTTGTCCATCATTCCCTGAGAAATCTGGCGGCTCAGCTCCGCCGCCGCTTTCCGGGTTTTTGCGAAAACCAGCAATCCCTCCACCGGCTGATCCAGACGATGCACAATTCCCAGATAAGGAATTTTTCCGGGATTCTGCACTGCCAGATAGTTTTTCATCAGGCTTTCCATATCCATTGATCCAACCCTGGCATTCTGTACTGCCGTTCCTGCCGGTTTATGGCATACAATTATTTCTTTATCTTCGTAAAGGATTATTTCTGACCAATCCTGTAATTTTCCTGTCCACATATTCCATCTCCCCAAAAACAGACGGCCGTCACTTTTTACTAACTTTCAAAAATGACAGCCGTCTTAAAATTCTTCATTATTCAATTTTTTTCTTCCTCGCAATATTATATTTATTAATTGGTTTTTTATGAATCATCTTCGATTTATTTTATCGCCAATTCCATATTCAATTTTTCTATATGATGTCATTATACACATCTTTTTATATTCTGTATACGTTCCCTGCTCATAAAAGATATGATTTTTATCATTCCATTTATTTAGAAAGTTTTATAGATTTTCCGATTATAAATTCACGTTTTTATAATCTATATTTTGAAAGAAATACAGGCTATACTTATATTTATTTTTTTAAATAATTCCGAACTTAAACGATCAAATCCCAAACCACTTAGAAATATAAGTTCCTATAAATTTCTTACATCGATATCTTATTTATATGATATCTGCTGATGCAAAGCTTCAATCCATATCTGAAAAAGAATATGCATTTCAAAATATCGTTCTTGTCTTCATTCTTTCTGTTCTCTGAAGCTCTTCCTTCAGACGAACCAATGAGCCAAGGGTTATATTCTTTCTGAAAATATTTCTTTACATATTTTCAAAAATCTTTGTATCAGTTTTGTGACAGTTATTCAATATGAGCAATCGATTCTATATTACCTCGGATACGATGATTCATTTTTTTGAATCTTTTTTATCTTTTCATTATGTATCAGGTCTTTCTTGCAGGAAACACGATTTCTGCCACTCTCATATTGATGGAGTTTTCTTCATGTTGCCAACGGAATCACCTACCCTTTCTTTTTTCATCCTTTTCTAGTAACTGATTTATACTATGAATTGAATGAATTTCTTGTTTCTTTTGATGGTATTATAATAACACCGCGACCTTTATTTGTCAACACATTTCTTTATTTTTTATCAAATTAATTATTTTTGTCTTTTATAATTATGTATATACTGTTATTTATTCAAATATTATATATTTTTCTGATAATTTAAATTATAAATTCTTTTCAAGTACACCACTGGCGGATGTCGCACATATGAATTGGCAACTTTTTCGCTTTTTCCGGCTTTCCTGGTCCAAAAAAGACGGAAATTCCTTCCTCTTTGGTTCTTTTCACGCCTTTTCTCGCTCTACGGGTCCAAGAATACGGCAAACAGCAAGCGTATTATAACTGACACATTAACTTGCATGATTGTGCTGAACCAGATTCTATCTATGCTGTTCCAGGTATTGCCTGCGCCCTTCCTCATATAGGTTCTTCCCTTCACTGTCAATGATGACAACTAATGGCATCTCCTCCACATACAGCTTTCTCAGTGCCTCTGCTCCCAGATCCTCATATGCGATCAGTTCCGCCTTTTTGATGCATTTCGCAAGCAGAGCACCTGCACCGCCTATGGCCCCAAAATAAACACCGCTGTATTTCTTCATGGCATCGATCACTTCCGGCAGGCGCGCTCCCTTGCCGATCATTCCACGGGCACCCACAGACATCATCGTCGGTGCATAGGCATCCATTCGTCCGCTGGTGGTAGGACCGGCTGAACCGATGACCTGGCCCGGTTTCGCGGGGGTGGGTCCCACATAATAAATGGTGGCATCCGTGGGGTCAAAGGGCAGCTTTTCTCCCCTCGCAAGAGCTTCACACATTCTTTTATGTCCTGCATCACGGGATGTGTAAATCGTTCCCGTCAGGTATACCGTATCCCCCGCATGCAGAGTTTTTGCCAGCTCCTCAGTAAGAGGCAGTGTAATATGTTTTTCCATTTAGATCACCTCCGTTTTGTGACGGGTCACGTGGCAGTTAATATTAATGGCACATGGCATTCCGGCAATATGTGTGGGCAGAGTTTCAATATTCAGCCCGATGGCTGTTGTTTTGCCGCCAAAGCCCTGAGGACCGATTCCCAGCTCATTGATCTTCTCCAGCATTTCTTTTTCCAGATCTGCATAAAAAGGATCCGGGTTGGAGGAATCGATTGGTCTCATAAGAGCTTTTTTTGCCAGCAAAGCCGCCTTATCAAAGGTTCCGCCGATTCCCACACCGACCACCATAGGCGGACAGGGATTGGGACCCGCCGTCTCCACTGTTTCAATAATAAAATCTTTGATTCCCTGAAGTCCGTGAGAAGGCTTGAACATTCGAATGGCACTCATGTTCTCGCTTCCAAAGCCCTTTGGACCTACTGTAATTTTAATATTTTCTCCCGGAACAATTTCTGTATAAATCATGGCAGGAGTATTATCTCCGGTATTTCCACGACGAACCGGGTCCTTTACAACGGATTTTCTAAGATAGCCTTTGTCATAGCCGCGGCGTACTCCTTCGTTAACTGCATCTGACAGATTTCCTCCAACCATATGCACATCCTGTCCGATTTCCAGAAAGACACATGCCATGCCGGTATCCTGGCAGATGGGCACACACTCTTTATCTGCAATTTCAAAATTCTCAATGATATTATCCAGAACACCCTTTGCGATCTCACCGTCTTCACAGGCACGGCAGTTTCTTATGGCGCATTTTACATCCTCCGGAAGATGCTCATTTGCCTCGATACAGAGCTTTTCAACCACATCTGTAATCCGACTTACTTCTATCTCACGCATCGCCAAATATACTCCTTTTTTATTATTAAATACTTTTTATAATTACTTTAAAACACTTTTTATAAAAAGAAGCTGCCGCAAATACCTTTTACGACAGCTTCCCTTTTCATCTTAATAAGTTAAGCTTATTTTCTGTTGTAATTGATCAGGCATCCCTTCAGAATGATCTCACGCTCATCATCTGTCAGTTCACCTAAAGTAACCGTAAATTCTTTCAGGCCATCTTCTGAAACGGTATAGCCTTTGATCTCATCCGCCTTTTCTTCTACCGCCTTACGGATCTGCGGGAAGAACAGATAATCACCGTTTTTAAAAGGAAGGTCACCTGCAGGAATCAGGAATGGAAGCATACCCCAGTTGATCAGGTTGGAGCGGTAACGCTTTGTGGCATATTCGTTGGCAATATTTGCCCAGCCGCCCAGAACCTTCTGACAGGAAGCCGCCTGCTCACGGGCAGATCCGTCACCTGGTTTTACAGCGAAAATGGTGCTTCCAACGCCCACGTTTGTTTTGTCCACTTCCGGATAATCTGCGTTGATGGTTTTAAATACAGGGCGAAGCTCTTCCAGCGCCTCAACAGGGCATTTTCCTTCCTGAATGGCTTCCTGTGCCTTCTGCACTTCTTTGGCACGACCCACATAAGCCGGATCCTTTCTGGACAAGGTAAACTCAGCCAGTCCCAGCGGATTGGAACGATAGGAGGAGGTTTCTCCTGACGGAATCAGCTCATCTGTTGTAGTTACCGGATCGTGGATTTCAGAAACAACCTTCAGAATCAGATTGTCTGCCAGCGGAGCCATCTTTGGCCAGTCCTTAATGTTTGGACCAAACTGGATCTCTGTATCAGGATCAGCAACACCCTTGCTGTCAAATACACGATTCTCGTAAATTGTCTTATCAAAGAAATATTTCTGTCCGGTGTATTCTCCTGTAAATTCTTCCGCGGATGTAAGGAAGCCTTTATTTGCAGCGGTTGCCGCAATAGAGCGGGCATCCATAAGAGCGACGGAAGAAATCTGACCGTTCTGGATCTTGGAGCCTTCACGGTTCGGGAAGTTTCTGGTAGTATGACGGATACTAAATGCGTTATTTGCCGGTGTATCCCCTGCGCCAAAGCACGGTCCGCAGAATGCGGTTTTTACAACTGCACCTGTTGCAAGAAGATCTGCCAGGACTCCGTTCCTTGCCAGCTCCATGTAGATCGGTGTGCTTGCCGGATATACGCTTAAGGTAAAGGCATCTGCACCAATGCTGCTGCCTTTGAGGATATCTGCTGCCGCACAGATATTTTCAAAACCGCCGCCGGCACAGCCTGCGATAATACCCTGATCCACATAAAGCTTTCCGTCAACGACCTTATTTCGAAGAGTGTACGGAACCTTTCCATCCAGACTCACCTGAGCCTTTTTCTCAACATCTGCAAGGATATCATCCAGATTTGATTTCAGTTCATCAATGGTGTAGGTATTGCTTGGGTGGAACGGCATGGCGATCATAGGTTTGATCTCATCCAGATCAATCTCCACACATCCATCGTAGTAAGCAATTTCACCCGGCTTCAGTTCCTTATAATCTTCGCTTCTGCCGTGAATTGCATAGAATTCTTCAATCTTTGCGTCTGTCTGCCAGATAGATGACAGGCAGGTGGTCTCTGTGGTCATTACGTCCACACCGATACGGAAATCCGCGCTTAAGTTTGCAACGCCAGGTCCCACAAATTCCATTACTTTATTCTTCACATAGCCATTTGCAAATACTTCACCGATAATGGCAAGAGCAACGTCCTGAGGACCCACGCCCGGACGAGGAGTTCCCTTGAGGTAAATTGCAACCACACCCGGCATATTAATATCATAAGTCTGTGACAGAAGCTGTTTTACAAGCTCCGGTCCACCTTCACCCATAGCCATGGTACCAAGTGCGCCGTAGCGGGTATGGCTGTCAGAACCAAGGATCATTTTTCCGCCGCCTGCCAGCATTTCACGGGCATACTGATGGATAACCGCCTGATGAGGCGGAACGTAAACACCGCCATATTTCTTAGCGCAGGTAAGCCCGAACATGTGGTCATCTTCATTGATGGTACCGCCTACTGCACAAAGGGAATTATGACAGTTGGTCAGCACATATGGAACGGGGAATTTTTCCAGTCCGGATGCACGGGCTGTCTGGATGATGCCAACAAAGGTAATATCATGAGAGGTTAATTTGTCAAATTTAATCTGAAGTTTATCCATATTGCCGGAAGTATTATGTGCTTCCAGAATAGAATAGGCAATGGTGTTCTTTGCTGCTTCCTCCTTTGATACAGGAAGACAGGCACCGGTTTCTTCGATAATATCGTGACCGTTTTTCAGATAAATTCCGGATTCGTAAAGTTTCATATGCGTGCCTCCATTCTAAGTAAAAGATTTATCCATATTCACATAGGATTGAATGGAATTAATTATAATTTATTTTTTCATAATAATCAAGTAGCATGGCAACAGAGTTTTAACGTATTAGAGAGTGAAATTTCATGATTTTACACAATAAACAGAAAAACCCGAGCCCTCTGACCCGGATTTTCTGTTTTGTATGCTCTGCTTTTTTTATGTGTTTTTAAGCTTATTTGTTTTCCCCTGCAGGCACCGCTTCACCCTTTTTCTTTAAATACTGTCTTACAGCCAGTACACAAAGAGCAAGAAGAATCACTGCCACAATTCCGTCAGCTACGCGGATCGCAATAATCCATGCCGGAGTAGTTTCATCCACATCACTTGCATAAGCACGGCTGTTCACAACTGTATAAAGGATATTATGAGAAGCCTGTCTCATTGCCTTAACAGAGGTTGCACTTGTTGTGTCATCCACATAGTTAAATCCGTTATCATAAGTTGCAAGCATAAGGTCGGAACCGCCGCGGATCATACGGTCCGCATCCTGATAGCCATAGCCGCCAAAGTAATCTGTCTCACAGAAGCCTCTGAAGCCCCACTCGTCTCTCAGCACCGTATTCAGCAGTGCATCGCAGGATTCCGCAGGCTCAATACCGATATTATTAAATGCGGTCATTGCTGCACCAGGTTTTCCGTTCTTGAAGGTAATTTCAAAGGATTTCAGGTAAATCTCACGCATAGACTGCTCATTAAGCCATGTGCAGAGAAGTCCTGTTCTGTTTGTTTCCTGATCATTTGTAGCAAAATGTTTTACATAAGAGTAAACGCCGTATTCTCTTGCACCCATACATGCATTTGCTGCCATCCAGCCTGCCAGAACACCATCCTCAGAATAGTATTCAAAGTTACGTCCTGCAAATGCAGATCTGTGTGTGTTTGTTGCAGGCGCATACCATCCGGATACATCCATTTCGTCAGCCATCTTACCGATTGACTCACCAAATGCTTTTGCCATATCCTTATTCCATGTACATGCGATCATAACAGCCGCCGGGAAACCGATAGATCCCTGACCTGTAAAGTTGTTGTTAATGGAAGCAGGCCCGTCACAGTCATAGGTCATAACCTTTCCGATGGACTCCACTGCAGAAGTTTCATAACCGCCCATAGCGATCAGTGTGTTCATATCATCCACAGACATTTCATCAAGAAGAAGCTCCCACTGCGGATCATCGTAATCAAGTCCTCGAAGCTCTGCCAGCCTGATACCGTTCTTGGCACCTGTTGTGGGCATTTCATCCTCGTCATTGTTAAAATCGGCAGGATCATAATTGGTATGATTCATGTAAGCAGCCTTGTACTCTTCTGCCAGTTCAAAGTTTTCCGGAGCTGCTGTAGCTTCGTCATAATTTGCAAAGCCATCTGCACGTGAAAGATAAGTTACTTCACCCTCAGCAAAATCAAACTGATTTGTTGCAGCAACTGCATCTGTGCTTCGTGCATTGTTTTCGTTGTATACAACAGTATCATCTACTGTTACAACCTCGGATGCGATCTTATTATGTGCATCAGAGTTGATGGAAACTTCATAATCTCCCTTTTCAAGTACATAACAGCCTTCACCGTATGTATCGTAAGAAGCCATATCCTCAAGTGCAAAAGATACGGTTACAGTCTCAGAAGCACCCGGCTCCAGAAGAGAGGTTTTCTCAAAGGTTACAAGATTTGCTGCGGATTTTTCGATGCCTCCGTCTGTATAAGGCGGATTATAATAAACCTCCACAACATCCTTACCGGCCACATCACCTGTATTGGTAACTGTTACATCAAAGGTCACGTTTGTTCCGTCGTTTGTCACTTCACCCATTTCCTGAGTAAAGGTTGTATAGGAAAGTCCGTATCCAAAAGGATAAACCACCTGTTTGTCATAGTCAAATTCCATGTTGCCTGCTTCTGCCTCGGCATATGCAGTTTCATAGAAACGGTATCCCACATAAATTCCTTCTACATAGTTAACAAATGTAGGCTTGGACTGTCCGCCCGGTGCAAACATATTTTCCACTGCATACTCATCCATATTAGTGTACCAGAAGTCACCAAAGTTGTTGGAAGTAGGTGTATCTAAAAGATCTGCAACAAAAGTATCTGCAGTCTTTCCGGAAGGATTAATCTCACCTGCAAGAATCTCACCAAGTCCGTCAAAGCCTGTCTGGCCTGTGCCCGGGCAGTAAACTACGGATTTGATCTGCTCGTATTCGTTAACGAATCCAAGCTCCATGGCATTCGCAGAGTTAACAATAACGATAACATCATCATAATCGGAGGTTACCTGATCCAGAAGGGCTTTCTCTCTGTTGGAAAGCTCCAGATAACTCTTGTCAGCGTCCAGATCATCTGCCTGGTCAGAAAAACGTACGCCTGATGCGCCGAACATACCGCCTTCCTCAAAAGTGTCTTCGCCGTCATAAGACTGGGGCAGGTCTGCACCTTCACCGCCTGAACGTGCAATGAAAAGAATTGCTGTATCGGAATAATCTTTTGCAGATTCAAAGAGATCCCCATACTCGTCAACTGTGGGTTCCGGAATGGTCCAGTCCTGTCCCATCATTCCCACTACCGGTCTGGATTCTCTCCATCCTGTATAAAAATCAGTAAGCTCTGTATTGTATTCAATACCGGCATCTTCAAGCCCCTGAAGGAACGTAACTGTAGGATATGCATCTGAAAGAGCACCTGAACCTGTACCGCCGTAAATCGGATTTGTGGATGACCATCCGAAAACATTTACCTTTGCTCCTTCTGCAAGAGGAAGCGCTGCATCTTCGTTTTTCAGAAGAACAATACCCTCTTCTGCAATTTCCTTACAAAGTACCTTTGCTTCCTCTGAAGTTTCCTCAGAAATCTTTCCATCGCCCATTGCCATGGAAATCATGGAATACATAGGTCCAAATACGATCACATTTGCCACGATCACAACAACAAGTACAAATGCAATCCATGTTTCTTTACGAATAAGCTTCTTTAAAGGCTTATTCAGCTTTCTGACTGCAACTGTTACAATGATTGCAGCCAGGAGTGCCACACCAAGCACGATCAGCTGCGGCTTCAGTGTATTAAGGACATTGATCACGTCCTGGATGTTAATTGATAACATATCTCTTTCCTCCTCATATGGTAGATAATTATCTAAAGGGCATGCGCCCGAAAGATCTGTTTACAGTTGTTTTGCTGTCGCTTTCGGTGTCTCCGGGAAGATGATTTTATTCACAAAGAAAAATACCACCATAGATACACCGCCGTTGAGCACGGTTGTCCCAATGTTGTAAATGAAATCCGGTACCAGAAGTCCTGCCACTGCCACCCAGATACAGTTGATGGAATTTACAATGCATGTAATCAGGCAAAATGCTGCTGCGTACCATGCGATCTGTTTTCCCGTATTGCCATGGCTACGGAATACAAAGAGCTTCTGGATCGGAAAGTTAATGCATTCTCCAAGGACCATTGCCGTCATGTATGCCATAAAATATGCCAGTCCGCCGTGTGCCTGATCATATCCCAGAATATTCCACTGGAATGTTTCTCCAAACAATGTCACCGGAATTCCCGGCCAGCCAAAGGATCTGTCTCCCATCCCGGCAAATGCATAGGGCAAAAACTGAAGCATAAAATATTTCAGCACTGTGATCACGTTTGAAACGATAACAAACAGACCACCTTCTCTTACCCATTTTGCAGCCTTTGGATTCTTTGCTTCAAAAGCTTTCCAAAAATTCATTCTCTGCCGCCTCCTACTTTCCGTTCTTCAAAAGAGCTTCGTATTTTTTATTTTCCCGTCTGTTTCGGAAAAAGCCGCCCACAAGGCCAGCCAGACCGCGGAAGAAATGTCCGTTGGCCACGATCACAATGGATTCTGCCATCTCTCTGGAAACCATTCCTCCGGTCATCTTGCAGATTGCCCTGAAAGGCATGTTGAAAATAAACAGCGTGTTAAGATCCGGTACGCCTTTCTCCACTGCTTTGTCCAGTTTTTTCTGTAAAACCTTATATACAAGACGGCAGATGCCGCTCTTGGCATATTTCATCTGGCAGAGTGCGTCGTTAATATCCAGAAGACCTGTCTTTTCTTCCGGAAGGACATCCCCGTAAAACATCTGAAACTCCTCGTAATGGACATTTCGCACAAGGCCTGTTCTATAACACGGAAGCTTTTCGATATCATAGGGCAGTACATCTGTTGTTCCTGACTTCAACAGTTCTTCCGAAAGACGGATATCCGCAGAAGATGCGCCGATCATTACTGTATAAATACCGCCCTCCACCTCCCAGTGGCCTGTCTTCGTGTTAAAATACCGGAATGTTTTGTCATCAAATGGAATTTCCACTTCCTTTGTTTCGCCTGCCTTAAGCCAGACCTTTGTAAAGCCCTTCAGTTCTTTTTGGGGTCTTACAAGCTTTGATTCTGTTTTTCCCACATAAAGCTGTGCGATTTCCGCTCCGGCACATTTACCTGTATTGGTAATGGTGAAGCGAACTCCTTTCTCTGTGAGAACAAGCTTGTCATAGGCAAAGGTTGTATAGGAAAGTCCGTACCCAAACGGGAACTGTACCGCAACATCAGCAGTATCGAAATAACGGTATCCTATAAACGGTCCTTCACGATACTGAAGATTTCTGTATTTTTCGTCTGCATAATTAAACATGGAGCAGTCTGCATAGGCAAAGGGATAGGATTCTGCAAGCTTTCCTGAGGGAACCTCTTTTCCTGTAAGAAGGTCAAGAAGGGCGCTGGCTCCTGCCTGACCGGTAAGGTATCCGTGAAGAAGCGCTGTCAGCCTGGAAAGCCAGGGCATTTTTACTGCAGAACCGGCAGACATTACGCCAACCACATTGGAATTCAAAACTGCCAGCTCCTCCAGCTCTCTGATCTGATACTCCGGAATATCCATGGAGGTTCTGTCAGCCCCCTCAGACTCAGCTATTTCATCAAGTCCGAAAAAGAAAAGCACCACATCCGCAGCTTTAGGATCCTCTACAACCTCCAGCTCATAATTTCCGATCTGTTCTGCTATGGTCTCAACCTTTGTTGCGTTTACCTGGGACGAACCTGCCCCCTGATATCTTGGCTTATTTACAAATGGTCCCCGCAGCGCAACCTTTGTTCCTGCTTTCAGAGGAAGAATCTCTTTTTCGTTCTTCAAAAGCACTGCACTTTCCACAGCTGCCTGCCGTGCAATTCTGTGATGAGCTTCCCTGTCAAAATCCTTCGCCCGGTTTTCTTTAAAATAAAGGGCAGCCTCAATAATTGGTGCAATTGCAGTGTCGATCTCTTCTTCCGTGATTTTTCCCAGCTTCAGATCTGCAAGAAGGCCTCTGGCAGAATCAAGACCAGGATTGGGCATTTCCACGTTGGACTGACATTTCACACCTTCTGTATGATCGTTGCTGGCCCCCCAGTCGGTAACCACAATTCCGTCAAAGCCCCATTCCTTTCTGAGGATATCCACCAGCAAATGCTCATTTTCATTGGCATACGTTCCATTGACTTCATTGTAGGAAGACATGATTGATTTTGCTTTTCCTTCTTTTACTGCAATTTCAAAGGCCGTCAGATAGATTTCCCGCAAAGTGCGCTCATCCACCACTGCATTCATGGCCATGCGGCGATACTCTCTGGAATTTACCGCAAAGTGCTTGGGACATGCATATACATGTTTACTCTGGATTCCTCTCACGTAAGCTGCTGCCATTTTTCCGGCAAGTATGGGATCCTCTGAAAAATACTCAAAGTTTCTGCCGCAAAGAGGAGAACGCTTCATATTCAGTCCCGGTCCAAGCACCACATCTACTCCCTGGGCAACGGCTTCCTCACCCAGTGCCTCGCCGATTTTTTCCCCCAGCTGCGGATCCCAGCTGTTGGCAGTTGTTGCAGCAGTGGGAAAACAGGTAGCAGGAAGAGATGCATTAAGCCCCAGATGGTCACCGGCTCCCTCCTGACGGCGCAGTCCGTGAGGTCCGTCCGAAAAGGTAATGGAATCAATTCCAAGCCTTGGTATATCTCTTGATTCCCACTCATTTTTTCCACTTAACAGTGCAGCCTTTTCTTCTATTGTAAGTTTTGAAATGATATCCTTTACTCTCATTTTTTCCCTCCGTTCTTGTATTCTTGTTATATCATAACTGATCAATAATTTGCGATTTTGGGGATAACCTGTCAAAAATTCAGGATAACTGGAAGAAAAAAAGCCGCAAAATCAGAAATTTTTGTATCTGATTTTACGGCCTCCCCGTAACTTATCCGTTTTTTTATGCTCCCAGAAGCACTTTTACTTTAAACCAGCCATCCTGGGAGGTGATGGTCATTGCGCCGCCATATTTTTCCGCCACCTTCTGAATGGATTTCAGACCGAAGCCATGACGGATCTTATCTCCTTTTGTGGTACCGGGAAGGGCCCTGCTCTTCTCGATCTCCACTGCGTTTTCACTGTAGTTTTCGCATTCAATAATAATAAACTGTTTATGTCGTCTGACGGAAAGATTAATCAGACGCCTGTCCTCTCTCAATACCTGCTGAGTGGCCTCAATGGCGTTGTCAAGAATATTGCCGAACAGGGAGCACAGATCCTTTACATGAATATCTGACAAAACATTTCCGTCAACCATTGCATGAAGTGTGATTCCCCGTTTCTGGCACTGCAGGCTTTTGGTTGTAAGGATCACATCCAGAACCTGATTGCCTGTATTCATAAAAGATTCCTGAATGGCAATAGCCTGCTCCATATCGGCCAGCACCTCATCCCGTTTTACCGGGTCCTCTTCTCCCTTAAGTGCGGCAAGATAATGCTTCATATCATGCATTTCCTTACGCAGAAGCTCTGAATTATCCACAGCCAGTCTGTACTGCTCATATTGCTTCTTAAACAGACGGTTAATTTCGTCATTCTCAACCTTTACCGCCAGCTCATTGCGCCTTCCCATCTGAGTCATAAGCATCAGCATTCCTCCAAAATCCACCAGAGTTCTCACATAAAGCAGATTTCCCTGAGCGGAAATGGGAGTCTTTGTCCAGACAAAGCTGATATTTCCCATAATAAATGCCCCGATACCTGTAAGAAGAACAGAAATAAGCTCGCTGGCATTTATATTCAATGGAATATCTTTATGAATATTGCCGCTTTCCACCTGATAATAAATACCGTATACAACAGCATAGATCAATATCATCATTACCGTAGAACACAAAAAGCTGTCTTTGCCGGTTCTGTAGCTGACCCATACGTAAAGCTGACGGTAAACAGAAGCCGTAAACTCTGCCAGTACAAACGCATGGACCGTTATCACGCCGCAGTCCATGGGCATAATATCCAGCACCATAAAGAGAAAAAGATACATCAGCCCCACTGCTCCCGTCATCATGATAACCCAGAAGGCAATAGGAAGCAGACCTGCCACAAACTGGAACAGAATCATTGTCAGGGCCGAAATAACACAGTAAATTATATAGGTTCTGCGCCCGATCCGCCGCCTGCAAATATTGAAATAAACAAAAATCGCCAGCCATTCCGCAATTGCCGTAAACAGTCTGGGCGTGTCCAGAATCGCCTCCGGAAATAAAAAAGCATTATGTGCCATAGTAATATCCTCACAAAATATCATCTGTCAAAGCTGCCAGAAACTCTTTTTTTCTTGCCCTGCTTATGGGAAGCAGCACACCGTTGGCAAGGACCAGATCCGTTTTCTGAACTGCTTCCACCTTTGACAGATTAACCAGATATGCATTATGACATTTACTGAAGCCATGGGCATCCAGGGTTTCTTCAAATCTTTTCAGCGGCCCGGCTGTAACATAATCCTCTGTCTCCGTATGCACGATCACATTATTGCGCTGACTTTCAATATAAAAGATCCTTTCACAATCCAGCTTCAGCCTTCTATCCTCCAGCAAAACATGAATATAAACCTTTTCCCGGCGGGCCTTCACTCTCACAATGGCCTTTTCCATCAGCTTTGCAAAGGCCGGATACAATACCGGCTTGAGCACATACCCCAGGGCATCTACCGCATAGCCCTGCACCGCATACTGAACAGTGGATGTAATGAAAATAATAACAACATCAGGATCCACCATACGGATTTTCTCTGCAGCCGTCATTCCATCCAGGTGCTTCATCTGAATGTCCAGAAGGATAATATCGTACTGGCCTTTATACTCCTCTACCAGATCGATTCCATCCACCACCCACTCTGCTTCCAGTGATTCTCCGGTGGAATTGCCATATTTTCTGATGTATCTGTTCAGCAGTTCAGCCTGCTCCTTCTCATCCTCCACAATACAAAATCTGATCATTGTTTTCCCCCGCCGCTTTCCTTTAATATTGGCCGTTCCTGTGTGATGCCTTAGTATAACAGATTTTTTACAGAATTTACAGTGTTTTTTCTGTCTTTACTTCCAACTCAAAATCCGATATACTGGAAATCACTTATAAATCAAGTAATTCTGCCACTTACGGCAGTTACCACAGGGAGGTATAAATTCACTGTTTCGTTTATGGGGAAAAATCTGGAAAAATAACCATCTTCTGCGTGATACAGTGGTCTGCGACTCTTCAGAGGATACGCGCACACACAAAGTTTTCCGCGGACTGGAGCAGATCTGCTATGAACTGGATCTGGAGCATCCCATCTGGCTTGACTCCACCGTCCGGGAATTTCAGCGCCATGACCGGGCACGTTTTTATCAGGACAGCTTTATAGAAGAAATCCCCTTCGACTACCTGGAAATCCATGTAATCGAAGAGGACTAGGGGGACAGGTTCCCCTTAATATACCCGGTTGGTGGAATCCCCGTTTTTGAAACGTTCCAGGTTTTTTACCACCTCATCCACCACCCGGAAGCGTGTCTCTTTTGCGGCCCACGCAATGTGCGGTGTAATGATCAGGCGATTGCTGTCCTGGAATTTCAGGAGCGGATTGTCCGGATCCATCGGCTCCTTGCAGAGTACATCAAGAGCAGCGCCTGCAATTTCCTCTGTAACCAGCGCCTCATAAAGATCCTGTTCATCTACGATGGCACCTCGTGCCACATTGATAAAAATAGCACTTTTCTTCATCTTTTTAAAAGCATCCAGTGTCATTAGGTTTTCCGTATGGGAATTCAGCGGGGCATGGACAGATACAAAATCCGAACGCTCCAGCAGCTCATCAAAGCTTACCTGTTCACAGGGGAAATCATATTTTCTGCCCGATGCTGAGCAGCAGATCACATGGCAGCCAAAGACCTTCGCAATCTCAGATACTCTCCTGCCGATAGCACCCATTCCGATAATCCCCCATGTCTTACCATCCAGTTCACAGAAAGACTGTCCGAAATGAGAGAAATTATTCCCTCTGGAATATTCGCCGGATTTTACATATTGATCATAATAATTTAATTTCTCCAAAATATAAAACAACAGCGCAAAAGTGTGCTGAGCCACCCCGTTTGTGGAATATCCAGCCACATTATAGGCTGCGATTCCTCTGGATTTCAGATAATCTCCGTCCAGGTTGTTATAACCCGTTGCCGTCAGGCATACCAGCTTCAGATTCTTTGCCCCTCCAATGGTTTCTTCACAGACCGGCACTTTATTTACCACAATCGCCTCTGCATCCTGAACCCTGGAAGGCACCTCCTCCGCCGTACTGGAGGGATAAAGGGTCACATCCCCCAGCCTGTAAAAGGGTGTAAAATCCATGTCCTCTCCAAGACTGTCTGCTTCCAGTATTACAATTCTCATAACTATTTTCTCCTCATAGGCTCATCATCTTTAAATTTTTCCGCAAAATGTTCATAAATTTCCAGGCCGTCCTCAAAATAATCCACATAAGCATCTTTCACTGCATCGCAGAAAACAGCCATCTCCTTCTCCTGCCAGCAGTATCTGGCAATTCCCACAGACATCTGCCAGGCATCTCTTCCTGCCAGACGCACCTTTTCATCCTCAGAGGCCTTTGAAATGCCCATGAGACGATTTCCATAGCGGCTTCCCGTGCATGTTTTAAAATACCGTTTTGCCGCATTGCGCAATTCCCAGTAAAGAGCATTTTTTTCCACTTCAGTGTATTTATCCACGTCGTCCAGACAGAGATGGGCCTTCGTCCGTTTTATCTCATTTTTCATATTTACCAGAAAAAATTTACGTTTCCGGTAAAGGCTGGGAAGATATGCGCATTCCATCAGGAACATATCCACCTGGTGACCGGGGTCTTTTGGATCTGTATGGCGCTTTTTGAGAAGCTTCTGGCGCAGTCCGTCTGCACCGTCATCCTCACCGGAGGCAATAAGCTCTTTGAGCATTTTTTTCCGTTTGTCCGGCTTCAGTTCATTATAATAGTTTTCCCACAGGGGGTTCATTTCGTACATCCGGTTTCTCCTTTAATTTCATACTTTATCAGTATTATACCACAAATTACAAAGAGGCTGCAGCAAAAATCCATCTGCGATAAGTTTCGCAGCAGATCCTGCAGCAGCCTTTCAAGTATCTGTAATTTCAGGCAGAGATCAGTCGCTGACCTTTACCATTACCTTACCTTCTCTGCGGTAAGAGGGATCCGCCAGCACCTTTGGAAGATCCTCCAGAGGAATCTCACTGGTAATAATACTCTTTACATCAATCGCACCGGAATCAAGAACCTTGATCGCTCTTGAGAAGGTATAGGGATTAATGAAAGAAGAGGTAATATGAAGCTCTTTCTTAAATACGTCGTCCGGTTTCAGCGGAATGGTATCTTCCGGACCGGCAAGGCCGAAGAACATTACTGTTGCGCCCTTTCCTGCAAAACGGATAGCATCTGCCTGTGTGGAAGGACGGCCTGCACACTCGATCACACAGTCCACATTCTGAGTATACTCTGCAAGGAATGCATCCACATCCTCTTCAAGAGGATTAATTGCTGCAGTTGCACCCAGCTTTAATGCCAGTTCTCTTTTTTCTGCAACCGGTTCAGACATGATCACCTTGCTTGCTCCGGAATATTTCGCCAGCTGCATCATAATAATACCGATAGGACCGCCGCCGATTACCATAACTGTACTTCCCGGCTTGATATTGCAAAGATCAATACCGTGGAGACAGCAGGACATAGGCTCAGACATTGCCGCTGTCATATAGTCCAGAGAATCCGGAACCTTATATACATGGCTGGCTTTCATTGCAACATATTCCGCAAATCCGCCATCCACAGTTGTTCCCACACCGATATTATCTGTGCAGAAATGCTCCATGGAATTCTTGCAGTAATAGCATTTTCCGCACATTACATTTGGATCACCGCTTACTTTATCGCCAGGCTTAACATTTTTTACAGCACTTCCTGTTTCCACAACAAGGCCGGAAAATTCATGGCCGGGAATTAAAGGCGGATTCACTTCAAAGGATCCGCCGTCACCATTGAAAATATGAATATCCGTTCCGCAGATACCACAGTATTTCACCTGAATAAGGACTTCGTCCTCTGCAATCTTTTTATCTGCCACTTCTTCAACGCGCATATCTTTGGGTCCGTAATATACTGCTGCTTTCATTCTTTCCTCCTAAAATTGCTTAATCACGCATTATTTCTGGATTTCTAAAGCTAATCTCCCGGGATTCTGTATAGAAAATCAACACAGAATCCCGGGAGACTCATTGTACACTTTCAGAAAATATGATATCAGTAAATATTCTGCTTATGAAGCCTGTCTTTTCTTGGACATACAGTCGATACCTACTGCAACTGCAAGTACGACACCTTTTACGATCATCTGAATGTATGTACTAACGTTCATAAGAATCATACCGTTTGTCAGAGAACCGATGATCAAAACACCGGCAACAACGCCTGACATTCTACCAATACCACCATTTACAGATACACCACCGAGTACAACGCAGGTGATGAAGTCGAATTCCAGTGATTTACCTGCTGTGTTCTGTGCAGAACCTGTACGGGACAGAGTAATAATACCAGCCAGACCTGCAAAGAAACCGGACAGAGAGTAAATCAAGTATTTCATGCGGTTTACACGGATACCGGAAAGCTCTGCAGCTTCCTCGTTACCACCGATTGCATAGAAATAACGTCCGAAATAAGTTTTGTTAAGGATAAAGCTGCCAACTGCAAAGCAGATGATCATGATAAGCGCACTGACCGGGAATAATCCGCCGATGTTCCATTTACCGAATACATCGAATGCAGTATTTCTTGTCAGCGGGATTGGCATACCATTGGAAATAACAAAGGATAAACCTTCAAAAATAGTCTGAGAAGCAAATGTTGCAATAATTGCAGGGATACCGATCTGTGCAACCATGAAACCATTGAGAACACCAACCAGAGTTGCAATTACAAGGGCCATAATTGTAGCAACCCACATGTTGATACCCATGTTTACCATGAAATATGCACAGGTGATATTTACAAGAGTAATGATAGAACCTGCTGCCAGGTCGATACCTGCAATCAGGATTACGAAGGTCATACCTACTGAAGCAACACCATAAACAGCAACCTGACGAGCGATAGCCATTAAGTTGTTTGGTGTGATAAATACCGGGTTAGCAACTGTAAAGATAATAACCTCTAAAATAAATACTACCCAGATAGCATTCTTTTTCACAAAATCTTTGACATTCATTTAACCTGCCTCCTTATTTCCCATCAACAATTGCGGATGCAAATGCCATAATTCTGTCCGCATTAAATTCTTCTTTCTGAAGCTCACCAGTAATCTCATGTTCAGCCAAAACGATAATTCTGTCAGACATACCCATAAGCTCTTCCATCTCAGAAGAGATCATAAGAACAGAACGTCCCTGCTCTACAAGCTCATTGATCAGCTTATAGATCTCATACTTGGCACCGACGTCGATACCTCTGGTAGGTTCATCGAAAATAATCAGTTCCGCGTCTGCTGCAAGCCATTTTCCAAGGATAACCTTCTGCTGGTTACCACCACTGAGATTTTTAACAAGCTGATCAAGAGAAGGAGTTTTGATTCTCATCTCTTTCTCATACTTTTTAGCTGTCTCGTTTTCAGTTTTGGAATCGATCACGCTTGCTTTGGAAATTCTCTCATAAATAGGCATATTGATATTATGCTTAATGGATGTTCCCAGAAGGGCACCGTGGCGCTTTCTGTCCTCAGGAACAAGAGCAATTCCAAGGTCGATTGCTTCGCGCGGGCTCTTAGGATTGATTTCTTTTCCCTTAAAGATAATCTGTCCGGAGTCTTTATGCTTGGCACCAAAGAGTACCTCTGCCAGCTCAGTACGTCCCGCACCGACCAGACCGCCAAGACCCAGAACTTCACCGGAATATAACTTCAGGTTCATGTTCTTGTCGCCGTTTCCGCAGACATCTTTCAGCTCCAGAACCACCTTGCTCTTATCCACACAGGATTTTCTCGGCGGATACTGCTGTGTCATTTCACGACCAACCATCAGACGGATCAGCTGATCCACATTGGACTCTTTTGTGATCAGAGTATCAATATACTCTCCGTCACGGATAACTTCAATTCTGTCTGACAGACGGAAAATCTCCTCCAGACGATGGGAAATATAAATAATGGATACGCCCTGCTTACGAAGCAGTTCAACAACTGCAAACATGCTCTCTACTTCGTTGCTGGTCAGAGGCGCAGAAGGCTCATCCATGATAAGTACTTTTGCATTCTGCTGGATTGCCTTTGCAATCTCAACCATCTGCTGATATCCAACCGTAAGATTCTTCATCAGTTCCTTCGGATTGATCTTGATACGAAGCTGTGCAAATGCCTTTGCAGCCTCTTCTTCCATTGCTTTTTTGTCAATCACGATTCCCTTACGGATTGGTCGGCCTAAAAACAGGTTCTCTGCTGCTGAAAGTTCAGCAACATTGTTAAACTCCTGGTATATGATCGCAATACCGTTTTCAGCGGCCAACTGCGGAGTCATCCTGGTAAATTCTTTTCCATTTACTCTGATCTTGCCTGAAGTGGGAACTACGGCTCCGGAACAGGTTTTGATCAGTGTTGACTTACCGGCACCGTTCTCACCGATCAGTGCCAGAATTTCGCCCTTTTTGAGCTGCAGTGTAACATCCTTCAATGCAACAACACCGGGGTATTCTTTTCTGATATGCTCTAGTTCAAGCACATATTCTTCGCTCATATGACACCTCCTGTTGCTAATTCAAATTCTTTCCTAAAAAGATTTGCGGAGATTTACATCCCCGCAAACCCTAAACTAATCATTTTTTTCAGTTGTCAAATAAATACAGATTATTTCATTTCGTCAAGGATTTCCTGTGCAGTTTCATCTGTGATAGGAGCAACCTGACGGAATACGATCTGAGAACCAACATTGTCAGCAAGGATTAAAGCATACATGGAAGCACATGCTGTAGCAGTGTCAACGTCAGAACCTTCGAATCCGATGATACCTCTTGTAGCTTCATCGCCAAGGATGGAGTTAAGCTGCTGTTTTGTAACGTCTGTTGTGATAACGCCAACGTCTTCCGGAATCTCGCTGTTGTACTGAGTCATAAGAGCCTCGTTTGCACCGATCATAGCGCCGGCACCAACACCAACAACTACTTTACAGTTTGGATGAGCCTGAAGGATTGTTTCCATAGATGTCTGAGCATCGTTTGCTTCAAGACCGTCCTGCTCAGCTACGATTTCATATTTGCCAGCTGCTGTTGCTTCAAGACCAGCTTTGATACCGTTTGCTCTTTCAAGAAGAACTTTTGTTTCCGGATGTCCAAGAAGAGCTACTTCTACAGGATTTTCTTCGCTGTAATGCTCGTTGATGAACTCACCGGCTAATTCGCCGATTGCGCTTCCGAGAGCGGTGTTGTCAAGAACCCAGTCAGCATCTGTGTTTTCCATCGGGTCGTCCCAGCACATAACTTTGATGCCTGCATCACGAGCTTCTGCACAAACGTCTTCTACAGCGTCTGCATCAGATGGATGAACCATGATCAGGTCACAGCCGGAAGAAATGAAGTTTTCAATCTGGCCGATCTGTGTAGCAGAGTTATCATCACAAGCAAGAAGTGTGTACTCAGCGTTGTTCTCTTTCAGAATGTCTTCCAGAGCGGACATAACGCCTGCCCAGTAAGCGTTCTGTAAGGACTGGATTGTGATTCCGATCTTTTTGCCATCCAGTGTGCTTAAGTCAGCTTTAGCGTAGAATTCCTCGTCAGCCTGAACACCTTCAACAGATGCTGTGTCCTCAGCCATTACAGGTACTGCTACTGTTCCGAGCACCATTGCTCCTGTTAATAACGCTGCTAATAATTTTTTCTTCATTTTGTGAATCCTCCTTTTTTTTATATATCTTATCATCCTCACATGATGATAGATTTCACTTATACTCCCAATGAACTTCTCTCAATGGGATACCCCTGTTAATATTAGAAACAGGTAAATGCGCCGTCTACAACAACGTCAGAACCGGTTGTAAATGTGCTTGTATCGCCTGCAAGGTATACACAGATGGACTGAAGCTCTTCCGGTTTACCAAGTCTTCCCATAGGAGCCATTGCATTCCACTGCTCGATAAGCGGTACAAGATGCGGAGCGCTTGTGATAAGCTCTGTTCCGATGTATCCCGGGCTGATGCAGTTTACTCTGACACCCTTCTTAGCCCATTCCACTGCCAGAGATTTGGTCAGTAAGATTACGCCTGCTTTGGATGCATTGTAAGCACACTGTGGCTGCGGTACGTTAACGATATGTCCTGACATGGAAGCTGTGTTGATGATGGAGCCGCCGCCATGAGCAAGCATATATTTTCCTGCGATTGTGTCTGTAAGGAATACGCTGTTAAGGTTTACGTTGATAACTTTCAGCCACTGAGCATATGTCATTTCTTCAGCCGGCTGATTGATGCAGATACCTGCGTTTGCATGGCAGAAATCAAGTCCGCCCAGTTCAGCAACAACCTGATCAACCATTGCCTGTACGTCTGCCTCATCTGTTACGTCTGTTTTGATAGCGATTACTTTTCTTCCGGTCTTCTCAGCAATCTCTGCAGCAGTTTTCTTTGCTTCTTCGATGTCAAGGTCAACGATCGCAACATCAGCACCTGCCTCTGCGAATGCAGTTGCAGTCGCTTTACCGATCCCTCTTGCTGCGCCTGTAACAAAGCCTTTCTTACCATCGAGTCTCATACGTTCTACAATTCCCATTTTTAACGCCTCCTGCATATAAGTGTTTTCAATAAAACGATTTTATAAAACCGTTTTATTTAATGTGTTTATATAATACACGAATTCACAAAATTATGCAATATGCTAATTTCAATAATATTATAACCTCCATTTTGTTAGATTTCAACATAAATAATTTTTTAACAAATTTGTCATTTTTATACCTTTTTCCTTGTACAAGACCGTTTTGGGAACGTTTTTTTATACAAATTACACATACAAGTAAAATAATACATGCTTTATTTTACAAAGTGTGATATAATATTGCTTAATGCAGAAGCCTGCGGAATTCCCGTCTTAAAATGGCAATATACACTGCAAAGGAGTCGATATGAATTACTTTTCTTTAACTGATATCAAAAAGAAAAATTACTTTTCTGTTTTTCATTATATATATAATAACCCGGGCTGTTCCAAGCAGCAGGTATCTGTTGCTCTGAATATGAGTCTGCCCACAGTCACACAGCATCTGACCTCTCTTCTGGAAGATCAGCTTATTGCAAAGGTGGGACAGCTGAAGTCCGCTGTAGGGCGCAAGGCCATGTCTTATTCCATTATTTCCGATGCCCGGCTTTCTCTGGGCATTGAGATCCTGGGAAACCGGGTTTCCATCGTTGCCCTTGACCTGTACGGACGCAAAAAAGCCAAAGACAGGTTCCCTCTGCTTTTCAGCCGGGGAAATGCCTACTTTGAGCATCTTTCAGATTACGTACATAAATTTCTTAAAAATAACGGAATCGCGGAGGAACAGCTTCTGGGAATCGGAATCGCCATACAGGGCCTTGTATCCAACGACGGCAAAGCCATCACCTACGGCAAGATTCTGGATTCCACAGGGATCTCCATTGACCGCTTCAGCCGCTATTTCCAGGTTCCCTGTCATTTTCTCCACGACGCTGTCTGCGCAGCCACCAGTGAACTCTGGGAGAATCCGGACATTAACAACGCCATATATATTTCCCTCAGCCGTCATCTGGGGGGTGCCGTTATTTTAAATAAAGCTGTCTTCAGCGGCATGACCGGCAAAGCAGGCACCTTCGAGCACATGACACTGGTACCTGACGGTAAAACCTGCTACTGCGGCAAAAAGGGCTGTGCGGAATCCTACTGTTCAGCAAAAGCACTTCTCCCCAGGGGAATGGAACTGGAGGATTTTTTCACCCAGAAAGCCATGGGCAATCAGGAATACCAGAAACGCTGGGCCGAATATCTTGATTATCTTGCCATGATGATCGATAATCTTCGTTCCGTACTGGAAACACCGGTCATTCTGGGCGGTCATATCGCACCGCACCTGACAGATCTGGACATTTCCTATCTGAAACAGAGCCTTTACGATCTGTGCACCTTCAAGGATTCTCCGCCGGAAATCACCTGCGGAAAATGCCGTGTGGACGGAATTCCCATCGGTGCGGCACTGACCTATATTAATGAATTTCTGAACACCCTGACACTGGATTAAACTGCCCGAGGTGTCCTTAAACACAAAAAAGAGGCGATCACACCATTTCACAAGCCGGTGCAGCCGCCTCTTTTTTTGTTATTCTTATGACTGAATAAATTCCCGAATAATCTCTCTCATGATCTGTTCTTCCTCGGGAGTAAGCATCTTGCTGAAATGGCTTCCGGTGGCTGCTGTCTGCCGGATGGATGCAGTGATCTTCTCCACCACATCTTCCTGGATCCCCTGATCCGGCTTCTGAGCTTCCGGAAATTCCTCCACCCATATCCGCACCTTCTCAATATAATCAGCCAGAGAATTCATGATCAGTTCCTCCTGATAGGAAAAATCCAGAGCATGCCTCAAAAGCATAAGCCCCACCGGAACAGCGCAGCCCACATAAAGATACGTAACCGGCAGTCCCTTCTCCGCCTCCATATAAGAGGTCAGAAAAACGGCAGTCCCAAGAAAAGCTGTTTCCAAAAGCGACGGATACCATACCAGCCGGTTCATCCGGTGCAGCAGCCTGTCCCGCGTTTTCCACAAATTAAGCCACTTCTCTTTTAAATTCGATAAGTGGCCTGATTTCTTCATCATTCGTCTGTAAGAAAGGTGTGTGGCAAGCATCCCTGCGGCTCCCAGTATTCCCAGCAGAGCCATGCCCCATAGCAGAAGATGCCTGTCCATAATCTGTTCCAGCATAATACCTCCTCATAATGATATACTTTTATCGGATCTGGTGCAAAACCTCTCAGCTGAATTTTTGCGCCAGACCCTTACTGTTTATAGTATACCTTACAAAGAGGTCTGCGGAAACAAATTTCGTTCGTCAAATTCTCTCCCTGTGCGACACATGCAGGAGTGATTTTCTAAAGCTCCTGAAGTGCTTTCACAACCTGAGGAAAATCCATAAAATGAGATGCCTTTACAAGAATGGTATCTCCTTCTTTTATGTAATTCTTCAGATTTTTCAGAAGTCCATCCAGATCCGGTTCCCAGATCACCTCAAAATCCGGATTAACAGCTTTTGCCTTTTCTGCCATATGCCGGGAAAGGGTTCCCACACAGACACAGGCATCAATACCGCAGGAAGCTGCGTATTCTCCCACCTGCTCATGAAGCTGTATTTCCTTTTCTCCCAGCTCACCCATGTCTCCCAGAACAGCCACCCTGCGTCCTGTTCCTTTGCCGAGTACCTCAAGTGATGCTTTCATAGACATGGGATTTGCGTTGTAGCAGTCATCCACAATGAGAAATTTCTCTGTATCAATCATGTGAAAACGTCCGCTGACAGGCTCCAGGCTTTCAATTCCCTGTTTGATCTGCTTCGCTGTCAGTCCGTATATTTTTCCCACAGCGGCAGCTGCCAGTGCATTATAGACCATATGGATTCCGGGCATGGGAATATCCACCGTAAACACCTCTTCCTCCAGATGTATCCGGCATTTCATACCGCGAAGCCCTTTGTCCTCCAGCTCATCTGCATAAACCCGGCAGTTCTCTCCCATTCCGAAAAAGACCGGCTTCTTTCCTTCATACTCACTGATCTGTGACAGTTTGTCATCATCCCCGTTGAGCACAATGTGTCCGTCCTTTTTCATATAGTGAAAAATCTCCGTCTTTGCCCGCAGCACGCCATCCCTGTCTCCCAGATTCTCAAGATGGCAGGTTCCGATATTGGTAATGACACAGGTATCCGGGCGATTGATCTTTGCCAGACGATCCATCTCGCCAAAATCACTGATTCCCATTTCCAGAACAGCAATTTCATCCTCTTCTCTTAATCGGAACACAGTAAGAGGCAGTCCCAGTTCGTTATTAAAATTCCCCTGTGTCTTCAGAGTACGGTATTTTTCCTTCAAAACAGATGCGATCACTTCTTTTGTGCTGGTTTTTCCCACACTTCCGGTGATTCCCACCACCGGGATATCAAGCTGGGCAAGATAAAACTCAGCAATGTCCTTTACTGCCTGCAGGGAAGAATTAATCTGTATGTACGGATACGAAGCCTCCGGCAGCTCTCTTTCGGAAAGAACAGCCAGCGCTCCTGCTTCCATTACCTGGGGAATAAATTTATGAGCGTCCACTCTCTCCCCTACAATGGGTACAAAAAGCCCGTCCTTTTCCACTTTTCGGCTGTCTGTGATAACAGCACTGACTTCCCTGTGAAGCCATTTTTCTTCTCCGTGATAAACACCGCCGCAGACGCGGGTGATATTCTCTAACGTAAGATTTTTCATATATCCCATATCTTCCTTCTACTTCTCGTATTTTTTCAGAGAAACTCTCAAAAGCTCTTCGCAAAGAGCCGGATAATCCATTCCAAGCGCCTGTGCCTCCTGGGGAACAAGACTGGTCGGCGTCATTCCCGGAAGGGTATTTGCTTCCAGACAATACATATCTCCGTTTTCTTTCATGATGAAATCCAGACGGCAGTAAGCCTCCAGCGAAAGGGCTTTTGTTCCCGCCTCTGCAATGCTCTGCATTTTTTCTGTCAGTTCCGGGGAAAGCTCTGCCGGACAGGTCTCCACTGTAAGACCCGGCTGATACTTGTTTGTATAATCATAAAACCCCTGAAGAGGCTGAATCTCAATGACCGGATAAGCTTTTCCGTCTACAACGGCCACGGAAAACTCTCTTCCCTGGATATATTCTTCTATCACTACCTCTTCTTCATAAGAAAAAGCAGCTTCCAGCGCTTTTTCATATTCCTCCTGATCCTTCACGATATAGACACCCACACTGGATCCTCCGCAGCAGGTTTTGACTACCACAGGAAATTCCATTCCCAGTGCGCAAAGATCCTTTTTACAGGCAGAGCGGCACATGGAAATGCCTCTGGGAGTGGGAACATGATTCATCAGAAACATCTGTTTTGTAATTCCTTTGTCCATTGCCATTGCACTGCTGAGATAACCGGTGCCGGTATAACGGATCCCCATCAGGTCAAAAGCAGCCTGCACCTTGCCGTCCTCTCCATTTGCGCCGTGAAGCCCCAGAAAAACAATATCAGCCAGCTGGCAGAGCTCCAGAACACCGGGGCCGAAAAAGTTTTTCCTGGATTTCTGCATTTCCGCGATTTTGTCATTAAAGCTCTTTATATAATCCGCAGCCTGATCCACATCATATTCCTGTGGGAAGGGATCAGAAAAATCAGCCTGTTCTGTCCCGCAGAAAATATCCACAAGAACAGCTCTGTGTCCGTTTTCACGCAGAGCCCTGCAGATTCCTGTTCCTGATACAATGGAAACTTCCCGTTCTGTACTTGTTCCGCCTGCCAAAACAACAATTTTCATGCTCTCATCTCCTCTGTCTTGATATGCAAAATTGCTGCAAAGCTTCTCCTTAAGAATCCTTGCAGCACCTTTGCCATGGTTTATTAGTATACGATAACCGGCGCTCCCACGTCGATATTATTATATATGATCTGTGCCTGATCATAGGGTACATTTACACAACCGTGAGACCCTTCCAGAAGATAAAGGTTTCCTCCGAATTCCGTACGCCAGGGCGCATCATGAATGCCCACATTTTTGCAGAAGGGCATCCAGTAAGTAACATTTGCCGCATAATCCTCACCGGTAAGAACAGCCGGTGATTTCATGGCATCAACGGCAAAACAGCCTGTAGGCGTTCCGGTGCCGTCAATATTGGGATTTCCGGTAACTACCGCCGTATCCACAACAGGCTGACCGTCTTTATAGAATACCAGCCTCTGATTTACCAGATCGATCTCGATATATGTATATCCGATGTCATTGGTATCACGGCTCCATGCAGTGTAGGCATACACCGGCTCACGTACCTGGGTCTCCCCGCCAAGCAGCGCCTGCATCAGTGCCTCCGTTTCCGCATCCTGAGCAATGGCCCAGCCGTAATCACCTCCGGATATGGTGATCTGCCGGCCGTTATAGGTTCTGAAATTTCTGGTACAGCCAAAGGTATCATACTTATAACCCAGATCATTTACATAGGCTGCCGCCCTGGTTCTGTCAATAGTATATTCTCCTTCAGAATCCCGGATCAGCCAGTCCTTCAGTGTATCTCTGTCCAGAACCTCGGTGCGGTCTGCAAAATCATAAGTGATCACCGTATCTGTCAGTCTGTTCATCTGTTCACAGTCCCGGTTAAGCCTCTCATCGTCCCGCAAAACAGCAGGTTCTTTATAGCATCCCTGCTCCTCAAGATTTACTGTCTGCACCAGCTCTGATACTGCTTTTCGAATGGCCACCATAGTTTTCTTTCTGTCAGGCGCGTTTCCCTGTGTCTCCGGAACGATCTCAAACTGACTGCCGTTATCTGTAATATAAGCATCCACTGGCTCTGTTATATTTTCCGTCTGCATGCATTTCAGACTCTGAACGGCATTTTTCAGTTTTTCTTTATCATCAAATGATACAGACAGGGGCATTTCATAACTGCTGTTCTGCTGAAAAGCCAGAAACCATTTAAAACGATCCTGTTCCTTCATCAGCTTCTTTACACTGCCGTCTGAAGTATATACAAGTCCTGCTTCTTCTGCCGTAATTGCCTCCCTGCCGCCGCCGCGTGTCTCCACTGCCAGTACATATGCGGCTGTCTGACGGGAAAGCAGATCCTCTGTCTCATCCACCGTCATATATGAACAATTCCAGCTTCCGACCACAGACCCCGGAAGAAAATGATTAGTAAAATAATATACACCGAAAAAATAAACTCCTGTGGTCAGAACAAGCAAAATCAGTATGATTCCGATCACAGCTTTCTTTCCGGCACTCATTTTTTCCTTTTCTCCTGCCATGAACACTCCTTACCTTTTTTTAAATCTGCTGCAGGCGGATTTTGTATCTGCCGGTTCTTTACTGTTCCAGCAGCTTTTCCACACTGGCAAGCTTCACGCAAAGTACAAATACTTCTGCTGCCTTGCCCAGCTCCTCCAGAGACGGATATGTTGGCGCAATACGGATATTGGAATCTTTCGGGTCCTTTCCGTATGGATAGGTTGCACCTGCACCTGTCATAACCACACCGGCTTCTTTTGCTTTTGCCACAATAGCCTTTGCGCAGCCTTCCATGGAATCAAAAGAAATAAAATATCCGCCGTGGGGTTTCGTCCATTCGCCCACACCCAGTCCTGAAAGCTCTCTGTCAAGGGTATCCAGCACAAGCTCAAATTTCGGGCGAATCAGATCCGCATGCTTTCTCATATGCTCCTTCAGCCCGTTCAGATCTTTGAAAAATCTCACATGACGCAGCTGGTTCAGCTTGTCATGACCGATAGTCTGAATGGTCATATACTTCCGGAAATCCTCCAGGTTTGCCTTAGAAGTAGCAACTGCCGCAATACCCGAACCCGGAAAGCTTACTTTGGAAGTGGAAGTAAATTTGTATACCATATCCGGATTTCCGGCTTTTGCACATTCATCAAGAATCTCAAGAAGGAAATCCTGATTGTCATCATAAAGATGGTGAATGCTGTACGCATTATCCCAGAAAATACGGAAATCCTTTGCCGCCGGTTTCAGACGGGCAAAACGCTTAACCGTTTCTTCAGAGTATGTGTAACCCTGAGGATTGGAGTATTTCGGAACACACCAGATACCTTTAATGGCCTCATCCTCACTTACCAGCTTTTCAACCATATCCATATCAGGACCTTCCGGACTCATCGGTACATTAATCATTTCAATGCCGAAATATTCCGTAATCTTAAAATGGCGGTCATAGCCGGGTACAGGACAGAGAAATTTAACCTTGTCAAGCTTCATCCAGGGTGTACCGCCCAGAACGCCTTTAAGCATACAACGCGCAATCGTATCAAACATAACATTCAGGCTGGAGTTCCCGTAAATAATAATGTGGTCCGGATCCACTTCAGACATTTCGCCCAGAAGACGCTTTGCCTCCGGAATACCATCAATTACACCGTAGTTACGGCAGTCCACACCTGTTTCACATTTTAAATCTGTATTTCCGTTTAAAACATCCATCATTCCCATGGAAATATCCAGCTGGTCTGCACCCGGTTTTCCGCGGGACATATCAAGGGAAAGTCCCTGAGCCTTTACATCTGCAAACTGAGCATCCAGTTCCTTCTTTAAGGTCAGAAGCTCTTCTCTGCTCATATCACTGTATTTTTTCATAATCTTCCTCCTCGTGTATGCCTGTTGCGGCCACTTAATTTAGCGTTTCTGACCCCCATCACATTACATCCACACTTTCTACATTTTAGTATGGTAAAATAATAGTTGTCAAGTCTTTTCCTGTATACATCTATATAAAGGCTGTTATAGTTCCTGTTCATACTTGCGCCTCTTACGTTTTTCCTCTATACTACTATTACAGAATATACGAAATTTTATGAAAATAATTCCCGAAATGAGGTATGAATATTATGTGGATAGCAGACGGCTGGAAAGAATATGAAGTGATTGATACATCCTGCGGTGAAAAACTGGAGCGCTGGGGAGATTATCTCCTTGTTCGCCCTGACCCCCAGGTAATCTGGAACACTCCCAAAACCAACCGGGGATGGAAAAATAAAAACGGCCATTATCACCGCAGTAAAAAGGGCGGCGGAGAATGGGAATTCTTTAATCTTCCCCAGCAATGGGACATTCATTACAAAGACCTTACTTTTCATCTGAAGCCTTTCAGTTTCAAGCATACCGGCCTATTTCCCGAACAGGCCGTGAACTGGGACTGGTTTGGAAATAAGATCCGGCAGGCCGGACGCCCGGTGAAGGTTTTAAACCTTTTCGCATATACCGGCGGTGCCACACTGGCTGCTGCCGCTGCAGGAGCCTCTGTCACCCATGTGGACGCCTCCAAGGGCATGGTTGGCTGGGCCAAAGAAAATGCCGCTGCTTCCGGGCTGGGTGATGCACCCATCCGCTGGCTTGTGGATGACTGCGTAAAATTTGTGGAAAGGGAAATCCGCCGCGGAAATCACTATGATGCCATTATCATGGATCCCCCTTCCTATGGCCGGGGGCCCAAAGGAGAGATCTGGAAAATCGAAGATTCCATTCACGGACTGATTCAGCTCTGTGCAAAGCTTCTCAGCGACGAACCGCTGTTTTTCCTGATCAATTCCTATACCACAGGACTGGCTCCCGCAGTACTCACTTACATGCTTTCAACCGAACTGAAAAAATTTAAGGGACACGTGGACTCCCAGGAAATCGGACTTCCTGTTTCTTCCAACGGACTGATTCTCCCATGCGGGGCATCAGGACGCTGGGAATCAATTTAGATCCTGCGAAGCTTATGGGTTCCCGTCATATAAAAGGAGTGTGAAACTATGGCAAAAGAAACATCAACCACCAGGGACAGCCTTCCCTTCACCTGTACTCCGGCCTATGACCGCAGCAAGTGTGGAAACTGCGTCTGTTCCACCTGTTACCAGCAGGAATTCTGCGACCACTGCAGTACCTGCGAAAACCTTTCTCACAGCAGAGAACACTGCCACCGCTACGAAGGGGCACTAAACTACTAATTCTTTCACTTCTCTGCCAAACGCAAAAGGGATGCGGCAGAATCCAATGCGAATTCTGCCGCAATCAAACTGCATTATAAAAGTTCCTTTGTACTTACTACCTCCCGTGCCGTAAATCCCCTTTCATCAGATTCTATCTCACCGCTCTGATTATCATAGGGATCGATGGGACGGAAACGCTTTCTGCAGGCAAAAGGCTGCGCAAAAGCGTTATTTGCAGCCATACGGAAAGGATCAAGATTACCGAAATAAAATCTTCTCCTCTCCTCATTTCCGTCATGAAAAGCAGCCCCGCCGAAGGAAGGATCTGCATAAAGCCATCCGTAAGGCTCTGCATAAAACATTGCCCAGTCATGAGGTCCCACATATCCCGGGATGGCATAAATTCCCGACTGCCATTTTGCCGGAATGCCGCAGATCCTGCAAAGGGTAATAAAAAGCAGTGCCTGAACTCCGCAGTCTCCTCTGAGATTTTCCGCACAGTACTGGGGAATCTGAGGAATCAGGAAGTATTCCTTCATGTAAGAATATTTTACTTTTTCGGTAATATAATCATAGATTTTCCGCGCCACTGTAAGAGGGTCTTTTTCTTCTCCCGCAATTTCCTCTGCCAGCTGGCGAAGATACGGGGTAAAACGAATATGGGGAGCCTGTTCCCCTGTGTAAAGGTCGACATGAGGATCCCTCACAAAGGATTCCTCTGCTTTCTTTTTGTCTTCCGGAGAAAAATCGTGATATACTGCGTGTACCGTATACTCATATTCCACAAAATATGCTTTATTTTCTGTCGGCGTATCCTCAAAGCAGACAGCACGAAACAGGGAATCAGCCGGATCAATGGTCACCTTACAGTCAGAATGATCCAGGATCTTCACATCTGACACCTGATGAAGCTCTGCCGGAAGAGGAAGATGAACCTTCAGATGCATCCCCGGGGAGAAGCATTCATCTTTAAGGCCAACTGAGGTTCTGAGCCGGAAGCGTTTTGTCAGGCTTCCTTTTTCCTTCATTTCCCTGATTGCCCCGGAAAGATTTATTTCTTCCTCTGTCTGCTCCTCAGAAATCCCGGCCCTCCTTCTGATCTCATCATCCTTGTCCATAACATTTCTCAGAATATTGTGAATGTAATGCTTCTCTCCCTCAAGAAAGATCCATTCCGCCATCCCTTCCCGGTCCAGGCGTTCCAGATCCTGACTGTCAAAATCCGGCACCTTCTCCTGAAAAAGCTTCAGCACCTGCTCCTTCGTATAGGGAAATTCCCGCGGAAGAAGGCTGAGCATTTCCCTTTCCAGACGAAGTCTTGTTTTTAACCCCTCTGCAACCGGACGCTTAAGCCATCGGTCAATACTCTTTCGGGCACCTGAAAAATCGCCGCACATCTTATACTTCAGAACCTCTTCCGGAAGGGGGTATTCCAAAGATTCTAGCTGCTCATGCTGAAATTCCATCATTTGTTCTCTCTCCTTCTCCGATAAATCTCCATAGCTGCCTCTCCCATCAGACGCTCATATTCCGGCACGTCTGTTTCACTTCCCAGGAAGCACAGCACAAAAGGGTCATCCTGCCCTATTATGGCCACATCATGGGTGATTCCTCTGTCCTCGCCTGTTTTGTGGGCAATGACCGGCGCTTCTTTTAAGGTGTGAAGATAAAAGGGGATCTTCCCATTCAGCCTCTGATGTTTCAGTATCTCATACATTTCGCGGGATGCTTTCGGGGAAACCAGCGTCCCTCTGCAGATTTTTTCAAGAAGCACTGCCGCATCCCGTGGGGTAACCGTGTTTTCGATTCCCCGTCCGGCTTTCTCAGCATCAAACATCTTTCTGCGAAAAGCTGTTTTTTTCATTCCCAGCTCTTCCCGGATAAAAGTATCCAGATATTCCTCTCCCACAAGGTCAAAAAGCAGATTGGCCGCTGTATTGTCGCTGACGATCACCATCAGCTCCACAAGGTCACGGACGCTTACCTGTCGCTCTCCCTGCAGATAATTCAGCACACCGCAGGAGGGCACACAGTCTTCCCTCCGAACCTGAACAAAAGCTCCCGGAGAAAGGCTTCCTTCTTCAAACTTTTGAAACACAGCCGCCATCAGGAACAGCTTTATCACACTGGCCGCCACATGGGGTTCCTCCCCGTGAAAAGAAAAGCATTCTCCGTCCTTTCCCGGGTCTTTATAAATCACACCGATCTTTCCCGGAAGGGAACACAGCTTTTCTGTCAGCTCCTTCTCACAGTAATCCAGAGCCCGGCTCTTTTTTTCACAGTTATCCATCCCTCCCCCTTCGTAAAACAGGCTTCCGCAGGCCGTAACCTTTTTATCCAGATCCTCTCTGTAATCCTCGTCTCCTGGATTCAGACTGTTTATGGTAACATACGGGGTTTTTGTATAGGCAGTAGAATGAATATATCTGTCATTTCCCAGATACATGGCCACATGACCGGGAAAGAAAATCAGATCCCCCTTTTTCAATTCTTCCCGGCTGACGGGATGTATGGGGTAACCGGGCACAATTTCCGCATCCCGGTAAATAAGCACCCCGTTCTCCATATAGCTCATGAAAGTAAGGCCGGAACAGTCAAGTCCCTGAGAAGATTTGCCTCCCCAGCGGTATTGCGTTCCCAGATATGCCCTTGCGCTTTCCGTCACCTTTTCCCTGAGCTCCTCCTCCCCTATCCGGGAAGATTGAAATCTTTGCTGAAAATAATCACTGTTCCCTGTTTCTTCAAGCAAATAACCGTCATCCTCTTCCCGAACAGCAAGATAAGGCGTATGAACATAGCCTTCCCGTCCTGCCGCCGTACGGATACGGCTCCAGCCCTCCTCAGGCTCCCTTTCCAGCAGCTCCACAAAGGAATTCTTCAGAAGAAGCTCGAGAGGCAGTCCCTGAACCTTTGCTTCACTGAGAAGGTCTGCCTGTCTGATACCGATCCGGAAAAAACGGGTCTTATCCTGACGATACAGCAGTTCTTCCCTCGTTACCGGTCGAAATGCCTTTTCGGATATATAGCCTTCATAGCCATAATGGGTCCGTACCTTCACCCAGCCGTTTTTACTGCTTCCGGGAATCAGCCGGATCGCCCATCCGGAAAAAATTTCATCTTCGATCCCGGATGTATTATGCTCCCGGTCTTCCCCCGGCTTGCTGCGGAGAAAACAGTTTTCTTCCGTAATAATACCAAAAAATTCATCCATGAGCTTTCCTCTCCATTCCAGAAACTGAAATACCATACAATCTGCCTTTATTATACTACATCAAACGTCACAGGCATAGAAGTAATTCCAATTCCAAAGCTTTCATTCATCCTGATTACCGGTCCTTCAAACTCCGGACCGCCCTGGTAGGGATCTGTCCTGCAAAGTGAGGGGCCATCCAGGTCAGCCATGGTAATACAGCCCTTTGCTGCCGCCAGGTGCGCTCCTGCACTGACTGAAACCTTACTTTCCAGCATACATCCGATCATACACTTTACTCCGTAATGCTCAGCCGCATCACAGATTCGCAGAGCCTCATGGATTCCGCCTGTCTTCATCAGCTTTATGTTCAGATAATCGGCTGCATGCTCCTCCATAATACGCAGAGCATCCTCACAGGAAAATACACTTTCATCTGCAAGAATAGGCGTTGCAGTTTTTTCCGTAACGTATTTCAGACCTTTAAAATCATGACAGGAAACCGGCTGCTCCACAAGCTCAATATCGGTTCCTGCATCTTCCATTGCACAGATGGTGCTCACTGCTTCCTCCCGGCTCCAGCCCTGGTTTGCGTCCACACGGATACGCACACTCTTTCCAACGGCATCACGGATGGCGCAGATCCTCTCCACATCCTTCGCACCGCCTTTTCCAACCTTTACCTTCAGAATGCCAAAGCCTTTCTCCACCGCACGGATACTGTCCCGGACCATCTCCCGGGTTTCGTTGACACTGATAGTAAGATCTGTCTCCAGAGAGGTTTTCACCGCCGCCGGATCCGATGCCCCCAGCAGACGGAAAAGAGGCTGCTTTTTATATTTTCCGTACAGATCATACAGTGCAATATCCACAGCTGCTTTTGCAGACGTATTTTTTGCAATGGATCTTTCCATTTTTTCCATGACAGCAGGCAGATCATCCAGCTCCATTCCACGGATGGCAGGAGCAATATATCCACGGATGGCTGCTTCTATGGATTCTTTTGTATCGCCGGTAATCACAGCTGTGGGCGGAGCTTCTCCATATCCGGCTGTTCCGTCCTCTGCCGTAACTTTTACGATCAGGTCACAGACACTGTCCACAGTCCGAAGGGCTGTCTTAAAGGGGGTAACCAGCGGAATGCTGATATAGCCCACTGCGATTTCCTTTATCTTCATAATATCCTCCATTGCCAAAACGGTCCTTTATCCAAACAGACTGCAAGGGCATCCTGCTTCTTTCTGCCACAGGATACCCTTACAGTCATTCCGTTTTGCGTCAGTCCCGCTTTTTATTTTTGTTATACGATCATTATTTCTGGGTCAGGTAAGTAAATACAAAGTTACCGCAGGAATAAACCAGACCGTCATAATTTACATCGTCAAACAGATAGCTGCTCATAGAGTGAAGGAGTACCGTTACAGGCAGATCCTTTGCCAGGATTGCTTCACAGTTTTTGTAGTGCTCCCACTGCTCAGCCTGATCCTGTGTGCTGATGGCAGCTGTATATTCTGTATTAAACTCTTCACTTTCATAGAAGGAGTTGGAATCTGCCATTGTTACAATGGCACCAAACATATTGGACAGGTCTGTGTAATCCATATACCATCCGTAATATGCAAGGTCATAGTCTCCTTCGCTTCTTGCTGCAAAGAAGTTTTCCACCTTTTCCACAGTAATGGTATCAATGCCAAGAACTTCTTTCCAGTCATTTACAACAGATTCTGCGATCTCTTTACGGCTGTCATTGTTCACAATATAAGTCAGTGCAGGGAAGCCTTCGCCGTTTTCATAACCGGCTTCTGCCAGAAGCTCTTTTGCTTTTTCGCAGTTGCCCTCGTAATCATTTACATCAAACCAGGGATCTGCATACTCTGTGAAATCAACACCTTCATCATTGGTGTAGCCGCTGCATGCAAGGGTGAAACCAAGCTCATCATTCAGCTCACGGATAGCGATGATACGTTCACGGTCAATGGCAAGGGACATAGCCTCACGTACCTTTGCATCTTTGAGAACATCATTTCCTTTTTCGCCAAGGTTGAACATTACACAGTAGTTGTTGTTTCCTGCAGTATAGAAAAGCCCGTTTCCGTCCATTCTTGCTTCTTCCTCATCCGGGCAAAGATCGGAGTAAACAAGGTCTCCGCTCTCAAAGGAAGCCAGTGCAGTACTTTCTTCTGTGGTCAGCATCCAGTTAATGGTTCCAACCTCAATGCTTCCTGCATCATAATAATCGTCACGAAGTCCCAGAACAACCTCTGACTGATGCTCCCAGCTTTCCACTTCGTATGGTCCGTTGTATACTGCCTTGTCTGCATCTGTTGCATAGGAATCGCCATATTCTTCTGCGATATCCTGTCTTACCGGATAACTGGACGGAAATGCAAGGATATATGGAAGATATCCGCAGGCATCCTTCAGATTTATTACCAGTGTTTTGTCATCTGTTGCTTCATAGGAATCCACCACATCGGAAATGATCGTACAGTAATCTCCGCCCTGTGCTGCCAGATTATCAAATCCAAATACGAAATCGGCTGCTTTTACCGGCTCGCCGTCTGACCAGGTAATGTCATCTCTCAGAGTAAAGGTCCAGGTAAGACCGTCTTCGCTTTCTTCCACAGATGCCGCCTGACCCAGTACAACCTCGCCGTTTTCATCCAGCTTGTAAAGTCCCTCGTACACGTGACGGCATGCAGACAGACCGTTTAAGTAGCTGCTGAGCGCCGTATTCAGTACCATAGAATCCTCTCCGCCGCCTGTAACCGCAACTGTCAGCTTTTCTTCTTCCGCATATACTGCTGCCGGGAAAGAAGAAACAGCCATGCCAAGTACCAGCGCTGCTGAAACCATCATTTTAAATTTTTTCATCGTTTATCCTCCTTTTTTTCAATGCTCTATATTACTCCGTCATCTGGAGTTATATACAATATCATGTCTTTCCACATTATTTCTTCATTTTGGGATCCAGTGCATCACGGAGTCCGTCACCAAACAGGTTAAAGGAAAGTATGATCAGACTGATCAGTACTGCCGGAAAGATAACCCTGTAGGGGTAAGAGGTAATTCCGTTTAATGCTTCTGATGTAAGAGATCCCAGACTGGCCATGGGAGCGGAAACACCGATTCCCAGGTAGCTCAGAAACGCTTCTGTAAATATGGCAGAGGGAATCTGAAGCATAACCGTTGCCACAAGCTGTCCGATACAGTTGGGAAGCAGATGCTCCCTGATCATTCTGGCTTTGCTGCAGCCAAGAGCCCTTGCCGCTGTGACATATTCCAGATTTTTCAGCTGCAGGATCTGCCCTCTGACGATCCTGGCCATTCCTACCCAGTAAAGACATCCATATACAATGAAGATAGCAATCAGTCCTGACCCTATTTTCTGAAGTCCGTGGAAAAGAGGGACATTCTCAATCAAAGCATCCAGCGGATCGCTGATAACCATTTTGATTACAACGATCAGCAGAATTTCCGGAACAGAATAAATGATATCAACAATACGCATCATTACGATATCCACTTTTCCGCCGATCAGACCGGAAATCGCTCCGTAAATGCTTCCCACGATCATAACGATCACAGCGGAAACAAGACCTACGATCATGGATATTCTGGCTCCCACCATACAGCGCACCAGTATATCTCTTCCCAGTCTGTCTGTACCGAAGGGATGCCTAAAGCATGGCCACATTGCCTCATCGCCGCGTATCTGCTGGTCATATGTATACGGAGAAAGAATGGGACCGATAAACGCAAACAGGGCAAGCAGCACAATGATCACAAGTGCCACCATGGCGATCTTATTGGTACACAGCCTCTGCCAGCTTGCCTTCCAGTATCCGATTTCCTCCGTTTCCAGTGATTCCTCTTTAAAATATGATTCTCCCAGAGGAGTGAAATCCTCCGGTGAGATTTTGTTCTGCATGGTTAATATATTATTAATTTTCATAATCTCTTCCTCTGATCAGTCAAGCGTTATTCTGGGGTCAACAATCTTATACAAAATATCGCACACCAGATTCATGATTACAATCAGTGCCGAATAGAATATGGTTACGCCCATAATCATCGTATAATCACGGCTGCTGATGGAGCTTACAAAATACCGTCCCAGTCCCGGAACATTAAATACACTCTCTGCAACAAAACCACCGGTAAGGATGGACGCTGTCAGCGGTCCCAGATATGTAATGACCGGAATCAGGGAATTCTTTAACGCATGAACAAATACCACCACAAACTCAGACATTCCCTTGGCACGTTCCGTGCGCAGATAATCCTGGTTCATAACCTCCAGAATGCTTGCTCTGGTCAGGCGGGCAAGATAAGATGTGGGGTAAAGAGCCAGCGTAATGATGGGCATTATGGCACCGCCCGGCTTATTAAAGCTTACCGGAAGGATTTTCAGATTTACCGCCAGTACGATCATCAGTCCCGATGCCACCACATATCCCGGCATGGATATTCCCAGCGAAGACAGCACTCTTATGATCCCGTCAGGAAGCCTGTCCTTACACAATCCTGAAATACATCCCAGAAGGATTCCAAAAATAATGGCCACGATCAGAGCTTTTACACCCAGGCCCATGGAAACCTTAAAGGAATCTCCGATGATATCTCTGACTGCACGTCCTTTCTGAAGGACATAGCTTGTTCCCATATCACCATGGGACAGATTTTTCAGATATTTTGCATACTGAACGTACACCGGCTTATCCAGTCCGTATTTTTCGATAAGAATCGCCCTGTTTTCTTCGGATGCCTTCTCTGACATAAAAGGATCACCGGGCATCAGATTCATAAGAAAAAAGGTAATGGTAACGATGGCAAACAGACTGACTGCCGCCAGTACGATTCTTTTTAATATATATCTCCAGGTCTGCATTTTACCCCTCCTCTAAATATTATGACATGCCGCAAAATGTCCCGGCGCTGTTTCACGAAGCACCGGCATCTCTTCACTGCAGAGCCTGCCGGCCCTTGGACATCTTGTCCGGAAAGGACAGCCTGAAGGGGGATTTAAAGGACTGGGAATCTCACCTTCCAGTTTAATCCTCTTTCTGGCAGCACTCACATCCGGATTTGCAATGGGAATTGCGGATAAAAGCATCTGCGTATAAGGATGGAGGGGATTGCGGTAAAGCTCGGCACTGCTGGTCAGCTCCACCATATGTCCCAGATACATAACACCGATTCTTGAGCTGATATGCTTTACGATCGCCAGATCGTGAGCAATAAACAGATATGTCAGGTCTTTTTGCTGCTGCAGCTCCTCCAGCATATTGATGATCTGTGCCTGTATGGACACATCAAGAGCGGAAACCGGCTCATCACAGACGATAAATCCCGGATCTACCGCCAGTGCTCTGGCAATTCCGATTCTCTGTCTCTGCCCTCCGGAAAACTCATGAGGGAAGCGGTTATAAAACTCGCTGTTCAGTCCCACCAGCTTCATCAGCTCCAGAATTTTATCCCTCCGCTCATCCTTGGTGGAATACAGCTTCTGAATATCCATGGCTTCACCGATCAGGTCTGCCACTGTTTTTCTGGGATCCAGTGATGCATAGGGATCCTGAAAAACGATCTGCATCTTGCTGCGGAATTCTTTCATATCTTTGCCGATTATGGATTGTCCGTCATATATGATATCTCCGGATGTAGGCTCCTCCAGTCTGAGAATGGTCCGGCCGAGAGTGGTTTTTCCACAGCCGCTCTCCCCTACAATACCCAGTGTTTCTCCCTTTCGGATATAAAAGCTTACATCATCCACTGCCTTCAGGTTTGTCTTTTTCAGCATTCCGGTCTTCACCGGAAAGTATTTTTTTAAATTCTTAACTTCCAGCAGAATGTCTTTTCCGCCGGACGGATTTTCCTGTCTCATACCTTACCTGCCTCCTGCTCCATTGCTTCCTGCACCAGTTTCCAGCAGGCTGCCTCATGTGTATCGTCAACTTCCATAAGCGGCGGATCCTGCTTAACACAGATCTGCATCGCGCAGCCGCATCTGGGAGCAAATGCACAGCCCGGTTTCACACAGCTCATATCCGGGGGATTTCCCTTGATTGGCTTAAGCTTCTCATTTACATCGCTTTCGATATCAGGAACGGATGCCAGCAGCCCTTCCGTATACGGATGCTTTCTGTTGTAAAAAATCTGACGGCTGCTGCCTTTTTCCACGATTTTTCCCGCATACATAACAATAATCTTGTCACAGATATCAGATACCACTCCCAAATCATGAGTAATAAAAATAATCGCCATCCCCAGCTTATCCTTCAGTTCTTTCAACAGGTCGATGATCTGAGCCTGTATGGTCACATCCAGTGCCGTGGTAGGCTCATCTGCGATCAGCAGTTCCGGATCGCAGGACAATGCCATGGCAATCATCACACGCTGTCTCATTCCTCCGGAAAACTCATAAGGATACTGTTTGATCCGTCGTTCCGGCTGGTTGATTCCTACCAGCTCCAGCAGCTCGATCATTCTTTTCTTTCTGGCGGCTTTATCCAGATCTGTGTGCTTCTTCAGCGCTTCGTTAAGCTGATATTCCACTGTGAACAGGGGATCCAGACAGGTCATGGGATCCTGAAAGATCATGGCTATTTTATTTCCACGAAGCTGCTGAATCTCTTTTTTGGACATTTTAAGAATGTCTTTTCCGTGGAAAAAAATCTGCCCGTTTTTTACTTTTCCGGTATCCGGTGTCAGACGGAGAATTCCATGGCTGGAAACAGATTTACCGCTGCCGGACTCTCCAACGATACCAAGAACCTCTCCTTTTTTCAGGTTATAACTGATGTCACGCACTGCCTGTATTTCCCCTGATTTATTAAAAAAGGAAATTGATAAATTATTTACTTCTAAAATTATATCCTCTGTACGACTGTCCATAACCCCTCCACATCCAAATGCACTATACTAAAAAAGGCAATAGCCCACCGCTTGTAATGGCGCCATTGCCTGATTTCTTTTCCTGTTATTCTGTTCATTACCGATAAAGATAATTATACCCTGCTGAAATATCGCTGTCAAGAAAATTGTACAAAAACAGATACATAAGTCATTTTTATTGACATCACAACCTGTTCTGTATTGATGAGCTCATATATATCCGGACTTTTTTCTGAAAAGCCGCAAAAAAATCCAGCCCGAAACCGTAATGATTTCGGGCTGTTTTATATGGAATATTTCTTTTCTCTTATTTCACTGTTACCTTTACGCTCTTTGCACATCCGTTTACTGCATACACGTAAATCGTGCAGGTTCCCTTGCCGACTGCTTTTATGGTTCCGTTTGATGATACGGTCGCCACGTTTTTGTTGCTGGTTTTGAAACGGAAGGTTTTGGCATGGGCATCTGTAAGCTGTTTTTTGTTTTTGTTTTCCAGTACGGTCTTTCCCTGGATTTTAGCTGTCTTGCCCTTCTTTAAGGTATAGGAAGTCTTATTCAGGCTGATGCTCTTTACGTTTGAGTATTTCGCGTTCTTTCTTCCCACCACATGGGCCTTGATGGTAGTTCCCAGGGTTACGGTCTTTCCATCCACGATCTTATATGCTTCCACATATATCCGGTAGCTCTTCTTCAGATCGATGGCCTTTCCGTTTACC
>JAXFBD010000135.1:0-4114 GCA_034118545.1 Blautia sp. | reverse complement strand
ATGATATTGCCGTTATTGATACTGTCACTTTTCCTGGATGCCTCAGATGCAGTACAATCTTCAATGATGCCGCCGTTCATAATAAACGTGCTGTTTTCGCTTGTGCTATACACGCCGCCGCCAAATAATGAGGTACAGTTTCGGATGGAACCGTCGTTCATGGTAAACGTACAGTTATCAAAAATACTCACACCACCGCCGCCGGCTCTTGCAGCGCTGCAGTTCTGGATGGAACCGCCGTTCATGGTAAAGGTGGCACTTCTATCGATATACACGCCGCCGCCATATTCTGTTGCGCTGCAGTTGTAAATGGAACCGCCGTTCATAATAAACGTGCTGTTTTCGCTTGTGCTATACACGCCGCCGCCTTTGATTGCATTGCCGCCTGTTATCACACCACCGGCAGGAAGGGAGGTATTCTCTCCGGTGTGTTCTGCGTCCGGGCTGCTATCCTCCAAAGTCAGGCTTTGGGAGACACTGATAACACTTCCGCTGCCGGTCATTTGGAGCACATGACCGTTGAGGTCAAGGGTAATTGTCTTATTACCCAGGTCCAGGGTATTTGTAAGCAGAATATCATCGATAAGCTTGATGGAGGTAATACCCTCGTCAAGAGCGTCTTTTATTTCGCCTTCGGTAGAAACGTTGCTGGTAACCCATTTCGCTGTCAGCGTGATGCTTTCCGTGACAGCCTCGGTGAAATTGTATCTGGTATCACCGTTGTACCATCCTGCCAGTGTATAACCGTCCTTTGCGGCATCGGCAGGCTGCAGTGCTGGTTCCGTGCTGACATTGACGAACCACTGGGTCGGGACGGAACCGCTTCCGCCGTTCAGTTCGAAGCTGACAGTATAATATGGTTCGGAAACCGTGCCGGAGTTTTTATTCTGTATGCCGCCGTAGAAGATTCCGCTGCTGATAGTACCGGAGTTTGTAACCTCACCGTAGAAGATGCCGCCGCTGATAGTGCCGGAGTTCGTAACTTTATCGTAGAACCTGGTACAGCCGTCGGAATTTGTGCTTTCAATTGTGCCCCCGGGATTAATCACAGTTCCTTTAACTATGCCGCCGTTTGCATACATGATATTGCCGTTATTGATACTGTCACTTTTCCTGGATGCCTCAGATGCAGTACAATCTTCAATGATGCCGCCGTTCATAATAAACGTGCTGTTTTTGCTTGTGCTATACACGCCGCCGCCAAATAATGAGGTACAGTTTCGGATGGAACCGTCGTTCATGGTAAACGTACAGTTATCAGAAATACTCACACCACCGCCGCCGGCTCCTGCAGCGCTGCAGTTCTGGATGGAACCGCCGTTCATGATAAAACTGGAATACGAATGGGTATATACACCGCCGCCATAAGCTGTTGCGCTGCAGTTGTAAATGGAACCGCCGTTCATGGTAAAGGTGGCACTTTTATCGATATACACGCCGCCGCCTCTGATTGCATTGCCGCCTGTTATCACACCACCGGCAGGAAGGGAGGTATTCTCTCCGTTGTGCTCTGCGTCCGGACTGTTATCCTCCAAAGTCAGACTATTGGAGACACTGATAACACTTCCGCTGCCGGTCATACGGATCACGTGGCCGTTAAGATCCAGGGTAATGGCTTTTTTACCCAGGTCCAGGGTACTTGTAAGCTGGATGTCGTCGATAAGCTTGATGGAGGTAAATCCCTCGTCAAGAGCGTCTTTTAATTCGTCTTCGGTAGAAACGTTGCTGGTAACCCACTTCGCAGTCAGCGTGATGTTTTCCGTGACAGCCTCGTTGAAATAGTATTTGGTATCGCCGTTATACCAGCCTGTGAATTGATAATTATCCCTGGTGGGATCGGTGGGCTGCAGCGCCGATGCTGTGCTGACATTAACGAACCACTGGGTCGGGACGGAACCGCTTCCGTTATTCAGATCAAAGCTGACGGTGTAATAGGGTTCGGTAACCGAGCCGGTGCTTTTATTCTGAATGCCGCCGTAGTAGATACCACCGCTGATTGTACCATAGTTCGTAACCTCACCGTAGAACTCGGTGCATCCACTGGAATTTGTGGTTTGAATCCTGCCATTTTTTTCTATATAAACTGTATCATTAATAATACCGCCGTTCATGGTACAGCTGTTATTGGAGCCTACATACAAACCGCCGCTGCCGCTTACTGTTGCGCTGCAGTTATAAATGGTGCCGCCATTCATGGTAAAGCTATCATTGGAGTTCACACTAATGCCGCCGCCATACTTTGCACTGCAGTTATAAATAGTGCCGCCGTTCATGGTAAAATTGCCGCTTGCGACACTAGCGCCGCCGCCATAATCTGATGCGCTGCAGTTATAAATAGTGCCGCCGTTCATGGTAAAGCTGCCATTGGAGTTGACATACACACAACCGCCATAATATCCATTGTTGCCGGTCAAAACACCGCCGTCAGGCAGACCGGTATGCTCTGTATTCGGGTTGCTGTCTTGTAATGTCAAAAGTGTGTTTTGACCATAAACATTAATCATCATATCGTCGCTGCCGGACATACGGATCACGTGGCCGTTAAGGTCAAGAGTGACGGTACCAGCCACATTCAGCCTCTTGGTGATGGTATAGTCTTTATCCAGTGTTACCGTGCCGCCGCCATCCAGCAGGTTCTGCAGGTCGATGGTTTCGTCTGGCGTAAGACTGTCAAAAGAACATTCTATCAGGAGTGCAGTACCCGTTTGATCGATACTACATTGCTGTGTTTTGCCATTAACATCAACAGTGGGAGCTGATGTAAGATCGTTCGCATTCAGCCATATATAGCACCCATAGGAGATGTCAGCTGCGAATACATCGGTACTGCCCATTTCATTTGTGAAATTATCGGTATACCACTTAACAGCAATAACATCATCTGTGCTGAATGAGGTTCCATCTGTAGATGCAATGTCTGTAATCTTGCAATTTTCAGGCGTTTGGCCCAATTCAAAACCAGATATCGTAATGTCGATATGGCTGGCGTCATCAGGGTTATATGTTAAATCGCCCGAGGAAATATCTGCGGCTCCATCCGAGAATATATTCGTGGTTTCATCCGAGAACACATTCGTGGTTTCATCCGTGAATGTATCCCCAAGGGCGTCCGCACCGTAGACGGTGCAATCGGTATTTGCTGCATCCTCTGTTTCGCAGGTGAAGGCGGACGGTTCCGGCGCTCCCTCATCGGCAAATGCCATTGTCGGGAAGGCCGACAGTACCATGCAAAGGCTCAGAAGAATACTGAGAAATCGTTTCTTCATAATCTTTCCTCACTTTTTGCTTCTCTGTACCCCGCAGAAAAGGAATTTGTTCAGGGGGAGATTGCATAGGAGAATTACTATATGCAAGAGAGTACTCCCTTGTAAATTATCAACGTTTGCTCCTATCCCTGTGGCAGAAGACCGTCCAGGGAAAATTCATAGCGCATGGCAAGCTGGCGGAAAAGCTCCTCCATAACTCTTTGGGCAATGCTGCGTATATCCAGCCCCGAAAGGAAGGTCAGAACTTTTTGCAGCTCGTTCTCCGGCACCTTGTAGCCACGCAGCGCCAGCGTCACGAATTTGTTCAGTTTCCGCTCCAGCGTGAAATCCGCCGTGCAGGGATTCACCATATACCCGCGCATCAGCCCTGCCGTGCCAAATTCCAGCTCGTAAAAATCCTGCTCCGTCAGCTCGGGCTGATATGGGCCGAAGATGCCCTGCAGTTCCTTTGCGGTAGCACACTGGATATAGTCCAGCAGGTGTTCCTGCGTGTAAACTTCCAGGTAGATTTCCCGCAGATTTTCATTCAGCTCCGTCAGTGTAATCTGAAGTGCGGTTTCCGCTGCATAGACATACACCGGCGGGAGTGGAGTGCCTGCAACTTTTCTGGCAATATCAAACTGGTTTTCAAACATGAATTTCACCAGCTCCATTAAAACGCCGTCCTTGCTGCGGAAGAGGTTCTGAAAACTGCTGGAGGAGACCTGTGCTTCCCTGAGAATCTGCGTCATGGTCGTCTGATGGTATCCGTTTTCCAGAAACAGCCTGACACATACCTGCAGAATTCGCTTTTGTGTCTGAAACCCATCGCTTCGTACTGCCAATTGATCACCTCCCTTCCACGCAAA
>JAXFBD010000134.1:0-7676 GCA_034118545.1 Blautia sp. | reverse complement strand
GATAGATACAAAACTGGAAGAACTGGAAAAAGCAGGAACCCCCATTCGTGTAGGTCTGATCGGCTGTGGTCAGATGGGAAAAGATATTGTTTCCCAGATATCTGAAATGAAGGGTATGCGCTGCAATGTAATTGTAGATATTGATGTGGAAATTGCAAAAGATGCTCTTGTGCAGGCGAAATATAAGGGAGAGATTGTTGTTACAGATTCTGTAGAAGAAGCTGAGGCGGCAATTGACAGAGAAGCAGTTGTAGTGACGACAAATTATAAAGTTGCAGTTCAGACAAAACAGATCACAAATGTAATTGATGCTACAGGTTCTCCTGAAATGGGTGCAAGGGTAACCATGGAATGTATTCGATATCAAAAACACATTGTTATGATGAATGTGGAATGTGATATTACAGTAGGTCCGATTCTCCGTTCTCTGTGTGAAAAAGCGGGTATTGTATATTCACTTACTGCCGGTGATGAACCTGGTTCCATCATTGAGGTTTATCGTTTTGCCAAAGCTCTCGGATTTGAAGTTGTTGCAGCTGGTAAAGGGAAAAATAATCCGCTGGATTATTATGCCACACCGGACCAGGAACCGTGGGCAAGTCAGGCGAAGGCGCGTAAGATGAATCCGAGAATGCTGGTGGAATTTGTTGATGGTTCTAAAACTATGATTGAAATGTGCGCAGTTGCAAACGCCACAGGACTTTCTATTGACAAGAGAGGAATGCACTGTGCCAGATGTAATGTGGAGGACCTGGCAAAAGTATTTTCACTGAAAGAGCAGGGGGGGATTCTTGACAGTACAGGTGTTGTAGATTTTGGTATCGGGAATATTGCACCTGGTGTATTTGTGGTGGTAACGACGAAGAATCAGAGAATTATCGATGGCCTTGTTCAGCGTGATATGGGACATGGACCTAATTATCTTTTGTACCGCCCTTATCATCTGTGCTCTATTGAAACTCCGATTACTGTGGCACAGGCTGCTATTTATGGAGAATCAACAGGCCATCCTATGGATCATCTTACCTGTGAATGCATTACCATCGCAAAGAAGGATCTGAAAGCAGGAGAAACACTGGATGGAATCGGTGAATTCTGTTATCGTGCGTCTATTGAAAAAGCGGATATCGCCAGAGAAGGAAACATGCTGCCGGTGGGACTGGCAAAAGGTGCACGCATGAAAGTGGATGTGAACAGAGATGAAGTGATTACTTATGATATGGTAGAACTCAATGAAGATTCGGTACTTCTTCAGCTTCGAAGAATGCAGGATCAGATGTACGTATAAAAAACAAATATTTTAATATTTCAAGGAGGAAAATATTATGGCTATGAATCACAAAGTAAAGATTGGTTATGCACCTACCAGACGTCGTATTTTCAGTGTTGAAGATGCACTTAAGTACAAAAAGCTTATTGCAGATAAGCTTACAGAATTGAAAATAGAGTTTGTGGATATTGAAGATATCAACGAGGAAGGTCTTCTTCGCTGTGCAGAAGATGTAGCGCCGGTTATTAAAAAATTCAAAGAGGCAGAAGTGGATGCAGTATTTTTCCCGCATTGTAATTTTGGGTCTGAGCACAGCTGCGGAAAAGTAGCCAGAGCTTTAGGAGTTCCTGTATTATTATGGGGACCGCGTGATGAAGCTCCGCTTGAAGACGGAAGCAGACTCCGTGATTCGCAGTGTGGTCTTTTTGCAACCGGAAAAGTATTCCGCAGGATGCAGGTTCCGTTTACTTATATTCCCAATTGCCGTGTGGAGGACAAAAAATTTGAAGAGGGACTGCTGAATTTTGTGGCAGCGGCAAATGTTGTTAAAGAATTCCGTTCGGCAAGAATTCTTCAGATTTCCAATCGTCCGGCAGATTTCTGGACAATGATGGTAAATGAGGGAGAATTGCTTGAGAAATTTGGAATTCAGGTATTCCCCATTTCTATGACAGAGCTGACTGACCGGATTCAGAAGCTTGCTGCATCGGATAATAAAGATGTTGAAGATACTATTCAGTTTATTCATGAGAATATGGATGTGACAATTCCGGAAGAGTCTGTACGCATGGTAGCGTCTCTGAAAGTTGCCATGAAATATTTTGCAGATGAGAATGAATGTAATGCCATTGCAATCCAGTGCTGGGATTCTCTCCAGATGGCGCTGCATATTATGCCGTGTTGTGCAAATGCACTGTTAACAGAGGAAGGAATTCCTGTTGTGTGTGAATGTGATATTCATGGTGCGATTACAGCGATTATGGTTCAGGCAGCAGGTATGGGAAAAACTCCAAGCTTCTTTGTTGACTGGTCTATAAGACATCCAAGCAATGATAACGGTGAACTTTTGCAGCATTGCGGTCCATGGCCGGTATGTCTGGCTAAGGAAAAACCAATTCTGGGACGTCCTTTTGCATTTGAAGAGCATTGCCCGGGCTCCGTTGCAGGAGAACTGAAATCCGGTGAGCTTTCTATTCTTCGTTTTGACGGGGATAACGGAGAGTACGGAATGCTTATGGGAAATGCAAGGACGATTGACGGTCCCTGGACAAACGGAACTTTTGCATGGGTTGAAATTCCAAACTGGCCAAAGGTAGAATCTATGATCGTAAAAGGACCATATGTACATCATGGTGTTGGTATTCATGGAAACATCCTTCCGGTTATCTATGAGGCTCTGACTTATATTCCGGGGGTCCGTGCAGATTTTTACGATGAAGATCAGAAAAAAGAGACTCTGAATTTTTATTTTAAATAATTTGAAAATGCACTTCTGATCAGAAGGGGGTTAAGTGATGTATCTTATGGGGCTTGATGTGGGAACAACAGGCGCGAAAGCTGTTGTTTTCGATGAAAAAGGAATACAGCAGGGGTATGGATTCTGCGAGTATGGAATTACCTATACAAAAGAGGGCTATGCACAGCAGGAGCCGGAGGCAATCTGGAAAATTGCAAAAGAGGTTATGAAAAATGCAGCAAAAGATAACGGCTCTCAGATTGCAGCAATCAGTTTGTCTGTACAGGGAGATGCCGTGCTTCCCATTGATGAGAACCGTAAGGCAATTGGACCTGCACAGCTGGGTATGGATTACAGGGGGACAGAGGAGACCCGGTGGTGCAATGAAGTAATTGGCGGTAAAAAGCTTTTTTCCATAACAGGAATGCGTCCGCATCCCATGAACAGTATTATTAAAATTCTGTGGGTGAAAAATAATCAGCCGGAATCATATGACAGAACATGGAAATTTGTTACATGGTCAGATTATATTCTGGCAAAACTGGGCAGCGAGGATATAGTAATCGATTATACGCAGGCAAGCCGTACTATGGCTTTTGATCTGAAGAAAAAGGAGTGGTCAAAAGAAATCCTGGATAAGATGGGGATAAATGTGGAAAAGCTTGCCAAACCGGTTCCGTCCGGTATACAAGTTGGGAAAATTGACAGAAGACTTGCACAAGAACTGGGAATTAATCCCTACGCAGTTCTTGTGACAGGAGGACATGATCAGACCTGTGCGTCTCTTGGCTCTGGTGTGATAAATGAGAGCCTTGCCCTGGATTCTCACGGGACGGCGGAGGTGATTTCTACTCTTATGGAAAAACCGGAACTGACTGAGGGAATGTATGGTGATTATTATCCGTGCTATTGTTCTCTTCTTCCGGAGCGGTATTTTACATTTTCACTGAATCATACGGCAGGACTTTTACTGAAATGGTTTTCAGAGAATTTCTGTAAGGGAGATTATCCGGAAGCAGAAAGAAACCATGAAAGCATTTATAATTATATTTTCGAACGTATGCCGGAGGAGCCTTCACATGTTATGGTTCTGCCGTATATGAACGGAACAGGAACACCAACCTGTGATTTGTCCCAGAAGGGAGCATTTTTGGGGCTGACAATGAATACTTCCAGATTTGATGTGGCAAAGGCAATCGTTGAGGCGCTTTCTTTTGAATCAAGGCTGAATATTGAATGTCTGAAAAAGAATGGAATAGCAATAAAGGAGCTGCGATGTGTAGGCGGAGGAGCCCGATCACCGAAAGGACTTCAGAATAAAGCGGATATTCTGGGAATGCCGATTTCTTCTTTGAAGGTTCGGGAGGCTGCCTGTCTTGGGGCGGCGCTTTCGGCAGGTCTGTCCATAAAGCTGTACCAGTCCCCGGAAGAAGCAGTAAATGTGGTATCTGTTAAGGATACTTATGAACCTGACGAACAAAAGTACAGAATATACTCGGATAGATTTGAACTATATAAAGAAATGTACACATTGTTCTCAAAACTGAACAAAAGAATATAATTTTTTGATGACGAAATGGTAAAATACGGGTATAATACCAATAAATAGAGGAATGTGATAAGGGATAATATTTGTTCAATTCTCTGATATTTAAATTCCTAGGAAGAGGGAGAAAACACATGAGAAATATCACTGAAATTATCCAGCAGAACAACAGATTGTCAAGATCATTTCTGATTCGATTGGAATCTATTTACAGTCAGTTAAATACCGTTGAGAAAAAGGCTGTTTATACAATTTTAACAGATAACACACTTACTGAAAAAATAACAATCACAGAATTATCTGCATTAGCTGGATGCAGCAATGCCACATTGACCAGACTGGCAAGAAAACTGGGATTTAAAAAGTTTGCTGATATGAAGCTGGAGATGTTTCGCTCTGCACCTTCAGATAAAAATTTTTATCAGAATATCGATGCAAATGATGATACAGGAACGATTATTGACGAATTTTTTCAGATTGCAGAGAATTCACTGGAAGATACCAGAGCATTGCTGACCCAGGAACAGGTGGATGAGGCAGTTCAGATTTTAAAAGGAGCGTCAAAGATTTTATTTCTGGGCACTGGTGATGCGTATTCGATTGCATATGCAGGATATTTGAAGCTGTATAAAGCCGGATTTGATGTTTGCTGTCACATGGATTATGATGCACAGTTAATTGCTGCATCAAAATTAAAAGAAAATGATGCGGTGGTAGCGATATCACATTCGGGAAGAACAAAGCAAATGAATGAAATTCTTAAAATAGTCAAACCCAGGAATGTAAAGATAATTGCAATTGTTTCCCACCCTCTATCACAGATTGGAAAGATGGCGGATATTGTTCTTCTCACACCATCCTTTACCCATGATATTTATAACGAACTGATTGCGCAGAGAATTCCGGCACTTGCGATTATTGAGATTTTGTATATTTTGCTGATTTTTAATACAGGAGATGAACATATTGACTGTTTAAAAAGAACGAAACTGGCATTAAAAGAGAACAAACTGTAATTTCTGTCGGTGAAAGAGCACTCCGTATTGAGGCGGCTGTATTTGTACAGCTGCCTCAATTACGTAATACAGATTTTCAGGCAAGTCTCAGAAATTCCTGAATACAGATGTCACAGAAGGAGACAATAACCGGAAAATCCGGCACAGTCTCCGGAACTTTTTCCTGGGTATACCAGATACCGTTCATTCCACAGTTGCAGGCACCCTGTACATCTTTTTTCAGATTATCGCCGATAAAAGCACATTCTTTTGGGAGACATCCGGATTTTTCCAGACATAGTTCAAAGAAGTGAGGTGCAGGCTTTTCCGCTCCTGCTTCCTGGCTGGTAACAATAAAGTCCACATAAGGCGCAAAGCCCAGCATTTCCAGCTTTTTATATTGAATAAAGGCTGTCATATCCGTGCCGATACCGATGCGGATGCCTTCTTTTTTGAGATTCCGGATAAATTCCAGAGAGCCGGGGCAGGGAGAAGCATTCTCAATCAGCGTATCCCAATAGGCATGGTACATATTGTCTACATGGGGGAAAAGCGGTCTGGAAAGCAGCTCTGTCATACACTGGAAACGAAGTCGTCTGCTGTGGATGGCAGCACTGTCTGAACCGATTCTTTCGTTGGTGATTTTCATTGCCTGACGGTAGACGAAATGGAATTCTTCATCAGTAAGCCCGAATTCCTGCCTGCAGTACAGAGCCAGGGCCGCCATTCCTCGGATATGATTTCGGTCATAATTGTAAAGAGTGTTGTCAATGTCAAAAATAACGGTTTTTATCATTATGTTTTCTCCTGCTTTTTATGGTAATTTTAATATACTCTGTTTTCGAGGGGATGTAAATTGTTATTACAGGGTGATTTATGAACACCTGCTATATAACGTTTCACAGAATCTTCACAAAAAAAATAGCACTCACTGCTTGACAGTGCTAATAATAAGTGTTATATTACAACTAGAACAAAGGAAGAGAAAAAATATTATATTTGATTTTCTCAGTTCCCGAATTCTGAAAACAGTAAAGCGACACCTCGGATTTCTCCGATAGTGCTGATTCAATTTCTTATCATTGAAAGGAGATATGACTTATGTTGATGCCTAGTATTTTTGGAGAAAGTTTATTTGATGATTTTATGGAAGGTTTTGATTTTCCGGATGTAGATAAAGTATTATACGGGAAAAATGCGAAGAATCTGATGAAAACAGATGTGAAAGAAAAAGATTCTTCTTATGAAGTTGATATCGATCTTCCGGGCTTTAAAAAGGATGAAATAAAAGTCCGGCTGAAGGATGGTTATCTGACCGTCAGCGCGGCCAAAGGCCTTGATAAGGATGAGCAGAATAAAGAAGGTAAATATGTAAGACGTGAGCGTTATGCCGGAGGCATGAGCCGCAGCTTCTATGTAGGAAAGAATGTGAAAGAAAGTGATGTTCATCCGAAGTACGAAAATGGAATTCTTAGCTTTACTTTACCAAGAGAGGATAAGAAAGCTGTAGAGGAACAGAATCATTATATTTCCATAGAAGGATAATAAGATCATGATGCCCTCATGAAAGAAAACAGATTGCAGGACCGGGGGCTGCCGTATGAATTATACGGTGGCTCCCGGTTTTTGTCTGCGGATAAAAAACAAATAAATCCTGTTGAAGAACGGTATTGAAAATGATAAAGTAAAATGCAGTAATGGAAAAAGGAAGGTAGCAATCATAATGAAATACCGTAAGGAAATTTTTGATATAGAATACCGTAATGTGTATGCAGATGAGGCTGAGGCAGCTACAGCGGTGGAGACGGCCTGTTTTCCCGCTAATGAGGCATGTACACTGCCGATTATGAAGAAGCGGGTGCAATTGGCACCGGAATTGTTTATGACGGCAACAGATAAGGATAACGGAAAAATGGTGGGATTTATTACTGCGATCGCAACGGATGAACATCATTTGCGGGATGATTTTTTTACGAATACCAGTCTTCATAATCCGAAGGGGGAATATCTGATGATCCTCAGCCTGGCTGTATTGCCGGAATATCAAAGACAGGGAATTGCCCGGGCTCTGATGGATGAACTGCTTAAAGGGCAGAGAGGGACCGGAAGAAAGGCAGCAGTGCTGACCTGTGTGCCGGCAAATGTGGAACTGTATAAGAAAATGGGATTTTCGGATCTGGGTGTGTCTGATTCCGCATGGGGAGGAGAATTATGGCATGAAATGATCTGTTCGCTGGAGAAAAATCCGGAATAAAAATGAGTTCCCTACTTGAAACTTATGAATAATACGTTTATACTATATATAAATTTATAGATGTAATGCAGGGGAGCTTCAGTGAGAAGCTGAGAGTGAGGTAAGCCTCAGACCCTAAAAACCTGTTGGATAATGCCAGTGTAGGAAGCATTTAC
>JAXFBD010000133.1:0-3411 GCA_034118545.1 Blautia sp. | reverse complement strand
TCTTCCACTTTTTCTTCATCCTCTTTTGTGAGAATCCCCAATCGTCCTGTGTAAGGATAACGGCCTGTAGCAACCACATCATGACATGTCATCAGCTCCGGCTTCATTCTGTCCGTCAGAACCACTGCCATCTTCTTTGCCAGCTCTTTATAAGATATCTCCTGCAGGCTGCCCTCTGCCAGAATCACTTTTCCCGTTATCATACGAAGCTGTCTTGTTATTGTCTTTAATATAGTGGATTTGCCCGCGCCATTTGGACCGATGAGGGCAACGATCTCCCCTTTTTTTATGTCCACAGAAATATCATGTATCAGAGTTTTTTTGTTATATCCGACTGCAAGCTTCTGTGTCTGAAAATAGTATTCTGTCATAGCTTTTTCTCCTTCTGCCGCCTGATCAGCATAACAATAACCACTGGTGCTCCAAAAATAGATGTCACTGTACTGATATTCAGTTCAAGAGGTGCGAAAGCCATTCTGGCAATAAGGTCGCACATCATACAGAATACGGCACCGCCCAGAAAAACACCGGGGATCACAACCACCGGCTTCGACGTATTCAGGAACATTTTTACCAGATGGGGAACCGCAATCCCCACAAAAGATATAGGACCTGCAAAAGCCGTTACACAGCCGGAAAGAATACTTGATAAAAGAATCAGTCCGACACGGAAAAGCCTAATGTTAACTCCCATGCTCTGAGCATAAGCTTCCCCCAGCTGATAAGCACCGATGGGCTTTGACATAAAAAAGGCCACCACCAGGGAAATTCCCACGACCACAGCCGTGATTCCCACATTACTCCAGTTCATACCGGAAAAGCTTCCCAGAGACCACTCATGCAGATTGACAATATCCGAATCCTCCGCAAAGGTAACTGCAAAGTCTGTCACTGCAGAGCAGATATAGCCTATCATAATTCCGGCCACCAACAGAGTTGCCATATGATGGATTCTTCTTGAAATCAGCAAAATAAAACCCACTGCAATCAGTGATCCCACAAAAGCCGCGGCAATCATAGCATATGAGGAAACTGACTTAAAATGCTGAAGAAAATAGATCATAGTCAGTGCAACAACCATCTTTGCCCCGGAGGAAATTCCCAGCACAAACGGTCCTGCAATGGGATTTCCAAAAAAAGTCTGGAGCAAAAAGCCTGACAGAGACAATGCACCTCCAAGCATGGCTGCCATCAGAATACGGGGAAGCCTGATCTTCCAGATAATATTATATTCCGTCTGCCCTTCCCCTTTCTGAAGCAAGATTTTGACAATTTCCGAAGGAGAAATTTTTACGCTTCCCGTATTCACATTCCAGATAACAATTATAAAAAATGCAATAATCAACAGCAGAAATACCAGCGTATACCGGGAACGCCTTTTAAAATTTTCTCTGTGAAAACTCCCGGATCCGGTTTCTGTTTTTTCTATTTTTTCCATAATGATCCTCGCATTGTATTTTCTACGAAATTTTTTTCATAAAAGTCATCTGACTGCCATCCCCCTCTGTCAGCATCAGATGAATGTCTGTAATCATGTTTCCTATAATATCTGTGGCCTGATACATATATTTATCGGTACACCACACATTGCCCTCTTTTACCGCCTTAAAATCTGCCAGCAGTTCACTCTTTGCCAGCAGCTCATCTATGGTTTCCACAGGACTGTCAATGGTGGCATTATAAATCAGATAATCTGCATCGATGGCCTGATTATAAAATTCCTCCATGGTGAGAGAAACTGAAGAAAGATTGTTCTCTTCATTTTTCAGATCATCAAAAATATACCTTCCGCCGGCAATTTCAATCATCCTGGGGATATAATCGGTGGCTTCCCGCACCACAACAGTACCGTTTGTGTTTACATAGAAAAAAGCCACAGTTTTTTCTGTATTGGGAAAGTCTTTAAGCTTTTCCACAACTTCCGCCTGCCCGTCAAAAAAGTCTTTTGCTTCCTTCTCTTTATCCACAAGGCAGCCGTACAGCTTAATCCACTCTGTCCTCCCAAGGGGATGGCTTTCATAACTGGAATAATCCACAAACACCGGTATCCCCAGCTCTTCCAGCATCTCCCGGACTTTGGGCGAATGAAGGACCATAGTAGATTCAATGGCAAGATCACATTCCTCTCCTATGAGCAGTTCATAATCCGGTTCACTGTATTTTCCCGCAAAAACAATTTCTCCCGTTTCCATGGCCTTTGCCGCATTCTCGATATACCATCCGGAAACATCCGTACCCGAAAAACGAATATGATCCAGCGCATCCATCGAATCAAACAGAGACATTACAGCACTGGCCACCAGATAAATGTGATCCAGCGGTTTCTGCAGAACAATAATGTCTTCATCCAGCCCCTCCGGAGCCTGTCCATCCTCCGGTATCAGCAGATACTGGCCATTTTCATGAATATCCAGAAATTCATAACCGCCCTCATAATAAAAGACATCAAAACACTGAGCATATTCCAGCTCCATCTGCGATTCAAACACCAGACCCGGAAACTCCGGCGCATTTTTCCCTGATGCCGTTTCTGCCGCTGTCACAGGCACTGCTGCAATGACCGCTGCTGCAAAAACCGCTGCCGAAATGAACAGTATACTTCTTTTTTTTCTCAGTCGAATCATCTCCTTTATTTCCTCCTTATCCGGCGTATATTTCTCCCGGCTCCATTCCGGCAGCAATTCCCAGATAATGTACGGCATCTGCCGCAACTCCCACCACATTTTCCTCATGCATGAAGTCAGTAATATTTGAGTCGAACAGCATATTCGCCTGCGCAGGAAATTCCTCATCTCCATCCCAGAATAAAACCGCAATTTCAAGAAAAGGAAAAACCGGCAGAATATATCCCACGTCTCCCTGAGGCATTTTTCTCCCATGAAGGCGCTCACATCCCCGACGCATCTCCTCTGTATGTCCGTCAAACAGATTTTCCATTTCTTTCAGAATCGTCTGCCGATAGGCTGCTTCAAAGGGATAAACCCGTTTTACTTCCCGAAAAGCTACCAGCTTCCCGGAGGCTTCAGGCTTTTCCACCGCATAATGAAACATGTTATAAATTGTAATCGATGTATTAAATCCCGGCACCTCTTCCGGAAAATCCACATAAGATATATGGCCGCTTTTCCTGTCAATCCGTATTTTTCTTGAAAAATAAATAATATAAAGAGCATTCTCGTCTGCTTCCAGACTGAAGCGACTGATCAGAGCCTCCTGATCCATGGCAAGAAAATTATGTCTCCAGGTTTCCAATACTTTTTGATAATTGGATTCTACAGTTTTTTTCATCCTGCATCAGCTCCTTTCACATGAATGCAAACGCCAAAACTATCTGAATAATAAAAATCAGAGGAATCCCTGCCACAAAGCTAATATGCTTTGTTTTGTGATGAAAGGTATACATTCCCAGCC
>JAXFBD010000132.1:0-123250 GCA_034118545.1 Blautia sp. | reverse complement strand
GTAACATCCAGCTTTCAGGCACCCTAAACCTGAGTGATAAAATCATTACACTGGACCTCAACGGTTATACGCTTAAAGGTAACATCCTGATGGCTGATACCCAGGCAGCTCCGAAGTCCATTTTGACATTGATTGACAGCACCCCCGCCAAAGGCGGTGTGCTCAATGGCGAAATTGAACTGACTCGCGGAAGCTACGGCACCGCAAGCTATCTTTATGCCAACGGCGGCACGATAACAGGGAAGGTTTCCTTAAATAGCTATATTGCTCATATTTACTGCACAAGCAGCACTCCTACTGTCTTTAAAGGCTTTGTCGGAAATAACGGCGAGATACATGGCGGTGTATTCTACAACACCACTATCAACAAAAGTTGCATCAAGGAAAAAACCATAACATTCAAAAACGGAAGCAGCGTCTACGCTTATGAAGTGGTAGCTGCAGACAACAATACGGTTGAACCACTCTCTCCATCGGTTAAGACCGGATATCAGAGCTTTGACGGCTGGCATGATGGTGAAACTAAGTACACATTCGGTTCTCCACTAAGTGAAGATATTACCTTAACAGCAAAATTCACTCCGATCACCTATGATATAACCTGTGATTTAGACGAAGGCTCAGCATCCAACCCGACCAGCTTTACTGTGGAAAGTGAAGATATTACTCTGAATAATCCTGTAAAGGCCGGTTACACCTTTACAGGCTGGAGCGGAACCGGCTTAACAGGAGAAAACAATATGTCTGTCACCATTCCAAAAGGCAGCACAGGTAACAGAACTTACACAGCGCATTTCTCACAGAACAGTTACAAAATTGTCTTTGATACCGCCGGAGGAAGCGACGTAAGTGAAAAAACAGACGTGAAATGGACGGACAAGGTACTCGATGACATTACTGCTCCGGAATGGGACGGCTGGGAATTTACAGGCTGGAAATACGGAGAAAAGACCGTGACTGCTGACACCACATATGCTGAGCTGGCTACAGATGATGCCATTGCAAGTATTACAATTGCTGCACAGTGGAAGCATATTAATCACAGTTGGGAGGATATACCTACTAAGAAGGCAAGCCTCACAGAAGCGGGTTACTCTGCACACAAAGAATGCACCGACTGCCATGAAACAGAGGGAAAGACCGAAATTCCACAAATTGACGAATCATCAATAATACTTGATGAGACCAGCTTCATCTATGACGGCGAAGCAAAGGCTCCTGCTGTTACCATCAAGGACAAGGCAGGTAATGTGCTGACCAAAGACACAGATTACACACTTGAGTACAGCAATAATGTCAACGCTGGAACTGCTACAGTCACCATTACCTTCGAAGGCAGCTACAGCGGAAGTAAAGACCTTACCTTCACAATTGCTCCCAAAGCAGCTCCAACAGAAAATGTAACACTGTCGGCAACAAAATACACTTACAGCGGCGGAGTAATGACGCCAGACGTAAAGGTTCTTGATGAAAACGGAAATACAATGCCGGCTGACAGCTACACCGTATCTTACGCAAGCGGTCGCAAGGATGCCGGACAATACAAGGTAACCGTTACCTTCAAGGGCAACTACAGCGGAAACAAAGACCTTTACTTTACAATTGCTCCTAAACCAATCTCAACAGAAAAAGCAACACTGTCTACAATAAAATATACTTACAGCGGCGGAGTAATGACGCCAGGCGTTAAGGTACTTGATACCAACGGAAATACAATTTCATCCGGCAATTACACCGTAGCTTATGCAAGCGGTCGCAAGAATGTCGGCAGATACAAGGTAACCGTTACCTTCAAGGGCAACTACAGCGGAAGCAAAGCACTTTACTTCACAATTGTTCCAAAAGCACCTGCATCAGCAAAAGCAGCACTGACCGCAAAATACAGCACTACTTCAGGCTATGATGATGTTATGTTCTCATGGGATAAATCAACAGGTGCCAGCGGCTATACGGTATACTACAAGAAGTCATCGGCATCAGGCTACACATATCTCACAAGAACAGCCGCCACCTATGTTTACAAGAAGGATCTTTCAGACGGAATAAAATATACCTTCAAGGTAGTTCCTTACTACAAGGGCACAGACGGTACGATATATGCTTCTGATACATACAAGACAGCATCTGTATATACCCTGAAGAAGCTGTCCACTCCGAAAGTGTCAACTGTCAAAAACGTGGTAAAAGTGGCATGGACCAATATCAACGGAGAAAGCGGATATCAGATTTCCAGATCCACCTCCAAGACCGGAACAAAAATTGTATCCACATATTCAACAACATCAGGAACCTACAAATATGTAAGCGCAACAAAGAACACAACCTATTATTACAAAGTAAGAGCCTTCAGAAAAGTTGACGGCAAGGTTGTTTATGGACCATGGTCAAATGTAACAAAATATAAACGTTAAACTAAAAAACTGCCCGGCATAACACCGGGCAGTTTTTTTACTGCTATCCATCCCTGACTTATATTACTCCGTTTATCTGCAGACTTTTCTTTTCAGATTATCGATTTCTGCCTCTGCCACGCCCGCATCCTCTGCTTCCACTGTCCTCTTCTCACCGGGGATGCAACTCATTTGGTTACACCAATACCACGTGTGCCTTAGGTTTCAGACACTCACAAAATATCAGTCACCTTCCGGAAAAGTTATCTCAGAATAAAGAAAATTAATGCTCTCTTGCGTTTCTGAACCTGGTATATTTATGTTACCCAAAATCATACTGATTCCTTCTTCTTCAAAAACGGACTGATAATCCTCCTGATTCATCTGAGCTTTATTTACAGCTACAACATTTGAAGTAAACCACGGCTCAAATGCCTCAAATCGTGTATCTGCCCGGGTAGCTATCTTTATCAGAAGAGCAGAATCATTTAAAGCTTCAAAATAACTGCTTACAGACGGATAAATCCCTGTAACATTAATAGTTTCAACGCTCTCGCCATCCTCTTTTGTTGATATGTTTATTGCAACATCACCACTTTTTGAAATAGCTCTAACGGTATTATCTTCCTGACTTTCAATCATTAATATATATTCTTCACTGAAGCTTTGAACAATACTATTAAAACAATCGACTAAAGCTTCAGGTGATGATAAAGCGGTGAGTATTTTATTCTCCAGATCATCTGACTCACCTTCAGCCTCCGGTTTATCTGATGTATCTGATGCCTCCTCCGGTTGTACTTCTGCTTCTGTAATATCCGATGTATCATGATCAGCATCCGTGTTCTTAAATACAATTTTACCTGTAAAACATACAATTCCGTTTGAATCCGTTGAAGTGTCAAGGTAGAAATCTGCATATGACGCGTCAGTAAATACTTCGTGAACTTCCAGCTCACCACTCATAATACTTTCCATATTATTTTCATTTTCTATCACCCACTGAAAATAATCAGCTGACATGTCATTCTCTGATATATCCCTAATAAAATTTGTATAAAGCATCATTAACATAGTTGTGATATTCTGGGCATTTCCTTCTGCAACAGCGTTATAAATCTGAATTTCGCTTGCTGCAGTTACAGAACCTTCATCATAGATTATTTTGCAGCCTATACTTCTATCATCGGTTGACAATAAAATATACTCCTCTTTTTCTTCCACTACATTATTCAGCTGAACATAGTCCGCCAACAGCATTTCACACGTTTTATTGTAATAATTAAGTCTTTCCGCAATCTTTTCCTTTGAGCTCTGGGCAAAAACATTGCAGACAGTCAACACAGAAATCAACAGTGCCCCAAATAATACATTCTTCTTTTTCATCGTTTTTTCTCCTTTATTCATAATATTGAATCAAAACATCAGGTTCAAAAGCACCTTCGTTAACATAACATTTCCTGGGAATGGTTACTTTTTTTAACTTCTTACATCCCCGAAATGCATTTTTATCAATCTCATACATTTTTTCAGGTATGTGTACTTCTTCCAGATTCACACAGTTTTCAAAAGCACTTTTTCCAATAAATGTACATTCTGAATTCAGTTCAACCTCTTTTAAATATTCGTTATTCCAGCAGGCATAATTGAGTATACTCCTGAACGGATAATAATTGGACAGATACTTCTCAAATGATTTACCTTCATCTTCATTATCAGAAATAAAGCTCACCGCATTCCCGGAATAACTGCATATCCATCCCTGAATATAATAATAATTCTTATTTCGATCTGGAATCTCAAAGTCAGTGAGATCAAAACAACTGGCAAACGCGCCTCCCTTAATTTCTGATATTCCATTTGGTATATAAACGCTTTTCAGTTTCGAGTGAGCAAACGCTCCCGACCGGATTTCTATCAGAGTTTCCGGTAAAATCACATGTTCCAACTCTGTTTCCTGAAAACCGCGTTCTGAAATCGTTGTAACCTTTTTTCCTTCTATGGTTTCCGGTATCTGTATACTGTGATATTCACCATGATAATCCTTAAGCCAGACACAGTCCTCAAGATCATTTATCTCATAATCAAAATCTTTTTCTGAAGCTTCAAAATAAACCTGAATTCCTTCCGGCAGCTTTGTGAGATCGACTTCTCTGACGTCTTTTCCTTCTATCTCCAGAGGAATAACCAGAGTATCCTGATCTCCCTCATATCCAACGATCACTGCTTCATTTCCTCTCAATCGATACTGTAATCCATTCTCATATACATGATATTCCGTCAATCGATAATACACACCGCCAAAGACCGCAAACATGATACATACATATACTGCATATTTTCTTCTGCGCCTTCTTTTTTCACGCTGGAACAATTCATCAAAAGAACAACCCAGCATCGGAGCTGCCAAACGTAGAAATTCTGTTTTCAGCCTCTTTTTCATCTTCTGTTGAGAAGACTCCCGGATATCGCAGCATAATGGTTCAACCTCTTTTTTGATCCACTTTATCGTACCATCAGACTGTATTTCAGAATAGTTTTCCGTCAAAAGCTGTTCCGGTATCACATCCTTCGGTTCACCACTGACAATCACAGGAAGAATATGATCTGTTCTGCCATTATGAAGTTCCTTGAAATAATTAATTTCAGTTTTGCAGTATTCGGATTCCAGAAGATACTCTGAACAGATAACGATTAAATATTCTGATTTTTCCAAAGCTTTCAGAATTTCTTCACCCAGATCATTGCTTGTCTTAAGTTCCGATTCGTCACGGAACACTTTTCCGATTTTTCTGTTTTTTCCTTTAACGTTTCTTGGAAGACGGTAAGCTTCCAGTAACTTCTGAATCTGAACTGCTGCTGCATGATCCAGCGGTTTATGTCGATATGAGATAAAAGCCTTATACTCAAACATGTCAAATCACCTCTCTTTTCATTCGGAAAAATGTAAAAATAAATTTATTAATCCATATTTTCCATTAACATAAGAAACGTCATATAATCATAAATACACATTTCCGGATATGTCCTGCAAAGATCATCCCACGAAACAAGATATGGTGATTCTTTTTTTATTTCGCTTTTTACTGTTCCATAGCTCCAGCCGTCGATTGCACGACTGTAGCACCAGCGACGATGTTCCATCATACCCATTTCCCGTAAAAAAGGATCTGCATTCAGTTTTTTAACCAGGGTTGCCGGGGCATCTCTGAAAACAAATCGTTTTCCATTTTTCTTTAAAATCGTTCCGTCTTTTCCGAAAAATGTTTCTAACGAAAACTCAGGATTGCATATTTTATAGTTTCTCAGCAAAGCTTCTTTTATATGCTGGTGCTTACTGAGACAGCGGTTTTCTTCCTGTTTATAATAAGACAGTTTTTCCCATATATCCGAATCTTTTTCCGTCTCTTCCTGCTGCTTATACTGAGAACATTCAGAAAACTCGATGGAAATATGCCTGTATATTTCATGAAAGGCATGTGCTGCTTTTTCTGTGCTTTTTGACAGAATATTATCCAGAGTCAGATAATTTTCGATACCGGTCAGATAAACATTTGAATAATGTTTACACTCATTATTCAGATACATAGCGATTTCCGGTTCTGACAGCAGACTGACAGCAATTGGAAATGCTTTTTTTCCACTCTGTTCAATTTTACGGTTTACTTCCAGTACGCACTGCAGACAGATTTCTATATCCTCGATACAGACAGAAGCATGTTGATATGTATTCTGGTCAATCAGTTTAAGGAAACTAAGGCCACGGATGTCAAGATTATGAAAACGTATTTCCAGTCTTCCATCAATCTGACCAGGAGTGACTTCGCATGTATTATCTTTTATCGTAAAAAGATTCGAAGAAAACTGTTTCAGAAAAATATCTTTTTTGGATTCGATTCGGGAATCTACCACATCGATAATAATGGGATTGTCTCCGGTGCATACCCCCTGCATTATGGCCCCAAGAAGTATATTCTGTCCTGTTTTTCCAAATCCCAGAATCAGTATACGAAACTCTTCTCCTGAACTGACAACAGGAAGCGGATGTGACTGAAATATGGAGTCCGCACGCATTTTAGCGATGCCAAACAGTTTTGGGGCGATACAGTTTTTGCTTCTGTTATCATTATAATAATTGATAAAAAGCTGTTCCATTGTTTTTTCTTCACAACTGCAGAAAATATCTGCGTTTTCGGAAATATACTCCCGTCCGATTGTCATCATGCGGATATAAACTGAAAAATTCACAGCATCCGATGTATCGCAGAGGATAATACTGTCAATTTGCCTGCTTTTAATTTTTTTCAGAAAAAGGCAGAATTTTTCATCAGAACAATTTACCATATCGATTATACAGCATTTAATTCTCCGATGAATCCAGTTTACAGATTTGTCACAGAACGCTTCATCCGGTAAAACATAATAAATCTCCCTGGAAAGATCGCGGCTGTTTTCGTGCAGCAGCATCTCTTTTACCTGCTTTCCGGAACCGATAACAAGACATCTCTCTTTTGGTGGTTTCCATGTCAGAGGGAGAAGCTTTTCTTTAATCTGACAAAGAAGCTTATAAAAGAATAAATAAAATGCACTGGCCGTACAGATTGGCGCCAGAAAAATTACAGCCGCATAGATATTAGTAACAGTTTTTAATAATGTAATATAAAGCTCTCTGTTTGTAAAAAAGAGTAATTCGGCAGAGCTGCCAGTCTGAACGCTTAATTCGCTGATCCATTTCATTACATCGGTAATGGAAAGACTGGGAACAAAAGCAAAGCAGGTTACAATATTTCTGACTGTAAGGGAAATCCCTGCAAAATGATTTTCGAAATTTCCAAAATAATATAAAAAACCTTCCAGTCCTGCAACGCATGCTGAAAAAATTGCAGCTATCAAAACAATAACAGTTTTTCCATTTTTCTTCATAACTTCAAAATCCTTCTCTACGTATATTTGGACACTATGGATCTGTCTGTGTTATTCCCACCGGCTCGCTGCTGATCGTATTAACCTGTGAATCTGTTATCTGAAAAGTAACATAAAGGTTGGAGGAATCTTCTGCTTTTTCAAGCTGAAAATTCCATGTTACATCACTTTTAACAGAGTCGACCATTACAGCCTCGGATATTTCCCAGCTGCCAAATGCTGTCAAAGTCTCTTCATATGTCATTTCTTTGGAATAATTTAAAAAATAAATATATTCAAACTGAGATTTGTCTATGTTAAGACGGTTTGTATAGGTTTCGCTTACCTCGTCATATACAAAAGTGCTGATAACAGAAAACTCTCTCCTGTATTCATCGAGAATACAGTGATACTGGATCTTTTTCATTGTAAGATCTTTAAGCGAAAACAGGACTGCAGGAAAAATATATTCTCCATCCTGTATCGTATAATACAGTGGGCCAATTATTGTTCCGTCTTCTGTTCTTACAAAAACCTGCTCCATATTATATTCCGCTGACAGAGTTCCACTTTCATCAACTGTTACTTCATCTGTTGAAAAAACCTGTGTATATCCGTTATCCTGTTCTTCCAGAACTATCATTTGTGCGGAAACAAACTGTTCTGTCTGTTCCGGGGTCATCTGAACCTCATAAGTTCCCTGGGAAGCTGCCTGTTCTTCTGTAAACAGCTCTTCCCAGTCAGCCATTTTGTTTCCCAGCCAGATTGCAGCAAACCTTCGCAGATACTGTTGATAGGCACCGGAAAAACCAAGCTGCATATACTGCTTCAGCCAGGAAGAAGAAAAAACAGATTTATTATAGTACGGGTGATATACAGAAAGGCCATAACAGTTCTCTCTTGAACTGCTGTTTGCCAGTATCATGGAATCTAATATATCCAACAGATCCTTTGCTGTTTTCCTGTCTGTGTTCATCAAATGAAGGACAAGATCCTTCAGATCAACAAGATCACAGTCTGCATTCTCTTCGTCTGAGCGCCCAAAGGCAGCAGAATCCTGTCTGCCCACAGAAATATCCAGGTAGGTATCTGCATTCAGAATCGCATACATATCTTCGAAAAAACGATCCACCGCCTGTTCAAACGGTTTCATCAGAGAAAGATCAATACAGGACATCGTATAGTTATCTGTGCAGTTTTCCATTGATTGTTCATACGTTTCTATGACACGCTTTCCGGTTTGATCTCCGTCAGTATCTTTTTCTATTCCTTTAATAAAAGAATAATCCCAGCCGGATCCGGGCTCTGTATCTTCCGAAGCGATCATGTAGCGGGCAAACGGAGAAACTAATTTTGCTGTTTCTGCCGATGCCATCAGGCAGGCGTCAAAGCCAATCCACTCCAGCGGCTGTTCTGACACCGGACTGTTTTGAAGCGCCAGACGAAATTCATTCATTGAGAGATTATCAGCACCAAAAAGAGAATCCCAGCATACACCGCCCATCGGACCGCCACCGTGATTCCACATAACCAGCGCATACTTTTCTGCAGGATAACATGTATAGCCGTAATTTAATAAAACCTCCAGCGAATCTGCCTGCCCCATATTCATCAGATCATCGCTGTATACTCTTTGGGGACGCCTTCCTGCCACATCATATATTGATGTTTCCTTTGCCGGAAAACCACCCCACCATTTTGCGCTTCCTCCGAGCATGGCAAGCACGTTTACTTCATCGGTATTATATCCTGTGCGCAATATCTCCTGCAGATCCCGTGATGCGGCACCTGATTCACTTTCCAGATTACTTCCGCACATATAGATCATTATAGTAAGCTTTTTCTTTTTTGATTGAGTCTGCCCGCTGACGTTAACAGAAAACAGGATAACTGTCAGAAAAAGAATGGCTAATCTGGCATATTTTATCTTTTTTTCCATAGCATCGTCTGTCTTACATAAAATTCATTTCAGAAAGCATACTTTCAACATCTTCAAGAACAATTTTTTCACAGGCTGTTCCATCTATACTCTGTACAATAACATCGACGCAAATGCCGTTAACATACGTTTCATATGCATGTCTTACACCTGTTGAATCCGAGAAATGATAGAAACGGTTACTACCGAGGGAAACAGGCGAAACATCCGAACCTGGAAAATACATTTTGTTAAGAATTGATACTGCCATATTCTCATCTTCTTCATTTAAGTCTGCAGAATTCTTAATGATTTTTCCGATAGAATCTTCACCAAAATACACTTCTATTGAATGTTCAAAGGAATAATCAATAAGAAATAAATGCATTCCATCAGCTACCATTTCCTTTGCAGCTTCAAGAGGATCTCTGTATATGGTATTAAAAGTATCAAACTGAAGTGCAAAATCCTGTGTCACACATAGCCACCCAAAAGGAGGATATACCTGAAAGGACAGCAGAGATGACCTGATGTCATACAGACCGTCACCTGCTATGGTTACTTCATCTGTGCTGCCAATATCAAAAATGCCTCTCTCCGACTCATCAGATTTATTAAAATCCTCTGACGAAAATATATTATCCCCTTTTTTATTATGTTCTTCTATTGTTACAGAATTAAAATCAAGCTGCTCCTGTGCGCTGACCGGAACCGATACTGCCAGTGCAGCCGCAAACAATAATGAAGATAATATTGGTTTTTTTCTCATACACAGCCTCCCCTGTTTTAATACATTTTTCTTTTTCATTTCATTTTTCTCCTTATCCATTGTATTATATAACCCATTAATCCGGATCACGAAAATATCATTCTCCCGCGGCCTCTCTCTTTCGCCTGATATAGTGCTCTGTCCGAATCCTCGTAAAGCTGGTTAAAAGTTGTTTGATGCTCTGCGATAACCACACCCATTGAGATTCCTGTTCCTCCCTCTGTACTCTTAATGGTCATATTCATTTTGTCAAAAATCTGCTGTGCTCTTTCATGCATCTGCGGAACTTTTGTTTCTATGTCAAAAAAGAGAACTGCTGCAAACTCATCTCCGCCCATACGGCAGGCACGGTCCTCTTTGCGAAGAGAAACCAGAAGCGTCTGTGCAACAAGGATCAGGAATTTATCTCCCTCATGATGTCCGAATGTGTCATTATATGCTTTAAACCGGTCCACATCCATCATTAACATCATAATCTTTGACTTTCCTTCAAGAAGCTTCAATTCCACATCACTGCGAAAAGCAGCATGATTCAGAAGGCCTGTCAGGGAATCTCTGCGGTATGTACGTTCCCAGTATCTCAGCCTCATCTGGGCTTTGCTCTGTTCTGCATCTGTAAGACGTTTCATGGAATAGGTGTTTGTAATATCTGCGATAATTATTTCCGAACGGCCGGCACGTACCGCAGAATCATAATACATTCTACCAAAGCAGAACACATAAATATCAGATCCATCCTTACGGCGAAGCTTATGCTCCTGAAAAACAAGAGGACTTTTGGCAAGACTGGCATTTGTCTGACAAAGATATTCCGTCCGCTCCTCTTCCGGAATCAGATCAGCCTGAATCATAGGTGTACGGCGGATATCTTCTTTTGTATATCCTGTAAGTGTTTCAAAATAATCATCCACATCCACAATTCTCATGGATTCATCCAGCAGATATCGGCTGTATGGTACAGGATGTACGCTTAGTCCTTCTTCTTTAAAGCTGTCCATATTAACCGAATATGCGTTATTCGTATCTTTGTTTTCTTCATCTGTGCTTGCATCCATTCCTTCTTCAGGAGGATTTTCTTTCAGCATCCTTAGAAATTCCGAAACAATAAAGGGATCGAACTGACTTCCGGCACAGCGCTTCAACTCTTTCATGGCTCTTGGAACAGACATGGCACTTCTGTAGGCACGGTCATTTATCATGGCATCGTAGGCATCTACAACCGCTATTACCCGGGACAAAAGCGGAATGCTCTCACGGCTCAGTCCGTCAGGATAACCCTTACCGTCCCACCGTTCATGATGATGACGAATCTCCTCTGCAATTTCCTTCAGCTCATTATTGCTGTTGGCAATCTCATATCCTTTTTCCGTATGGGAACGCAGGATTTTCCATTCCTCATCAGAAAGCCTTCCCGGTTTATTCAGTATTTCCAACGGAATCCCGATTTTTCCGATGTCATGAAGCAGGCATAACAAAGACAGTTTACTTTGCTGGATATCTGTAAGCTCTATCCTTTTTCCCAGCTCTGCCCCCAGCCTCTGTGTACGCCGTACATGATGTTCTGTATCGCTGTCACATTCCTGAAGGGCACGGATCAGGGATGTCAGCATCTCAGAATGAATAGATTCATGATCAAGAAGCTTTTTGGCACGCATTGCCTTTGCCGCCTCCTGAACAGCCTGAAGGACATCAGGCATTTTTTCGGAGGTACTGCTGATGGCATACTGTATTTTACCGTCAAATTCTTTTATTACACGTGCCATGCATTTCTGCATTTTCTCTTCATCAGTGTGGCTGCACAGGGCAATAAGATTGGCATCCAGCCCCCGCACATAATATGTCTGTTTTGGAAAACACCTGCGCATAGCATCTGCAAGGAACCTTATTTTCTGATCCCCCACATTGTTGCCTTTAGTACTGTTGATCACTGACAAACTGTTAATATCACAGATCACCACGCACGTAGGGCAGGCCAGATGATCTCCCTCTTCTCTTGCAAAACGCTGAAAGCTTTCCCAGTTCTGAAATCCTGTCAGAAGATCTGTTTCCAGCGCTGCGTCAGAAAAAACAAACATCTGCCCCAGTTTCTGATCTTTTTCGTTTCTCAGTCTTCGTATGTCACATCTTAAAGGCCTGTCCTCCCTGCCGTTTTTGACATAACACTGGAGAGAAAAACTGTCATTTTCTGTTTCAGAATTCAGGGAAAGATTATAACGTCTCAGAAAATCATCCAGAACCTCATATTCTTCTGTCCGAATCCCGCCCAGAAGAGAATCTGCTCTTTCATTATGAAGAATCAGATTATCATTATAATCAAACAAAACAATACCCTGGCCGATATTTTCAAAAATTCTCATTTTCAGGCGGTTCAGCATGCCATGTGTAGAGTAATTGAAACAACTCCAGTACAGCAGAAATGCGGTAAGACTGTATCCACAGATGGAATAATCCAGTAAATTATAAACATTCACCCCCGGCCAGAAAAGGAATACTGCGTTCACGGATACGATCGTCAATATTCCCAGAATAACAAAACGGTACTGTGAGCGGTATTCACGTGGAATCCGGCACATCTTCCATATCAGCAGAATTGTGATCACAGCTACCAGTGAATAAGTATAAACCAGGTGCATCCAGTATAATGGCTTCATCTGGTAACCGTATTTTGCAATAAATGTATTTCTCCGGACATAGTGAATGGCAATTTCGCAGAATGGATTTACGGAAAAAACAACAATCTCAAAAAATGTATATAGAATACTTAGCCCTATTGCTGTTTTCCCCTTTTTTGTAAATCTGCATTTTGTAAAATAAACTGTAAATATTAAAAGACATATCAGCATGATATCAATACTGACAAAATAGACGCTGGATAAGACTGACATGCACAGATAGTCGTCATTCAGAATACTTATGAGATAGCTGATATCTACAACAGCCGCACCTGCACATGCAAAGCCCAGAAACCTTCCGGTTGTTTTATTTTTTTGTATGGACTTAACTGCCAGAATCACATCCATCAACGCGATCACAACAGAAACCTTAATATAACAATCAAGAAATATCTCATGCATACTGTTTATCCTTCCGTCCGGCGATCTTTTCATACAGTATTCAAAAAAACCAAACACCTGAAATAATGTGTCGCCATTAATTACAGTATATAAAATTCCCTGATGAAAATCAATTCAAAACAGTAATTATGAGATGCTTCTTTTATATTTTTTTACCTTTTCTGTTTCATATAATCTGTTACAATATGCATATGAGAAATACGGCAGCTCTTCTTTTTCTTGTGTTTTAGAATTCCTGATGTTATAATACTAATAAGTTTTTTCACATAATACACGGGAGGTTCTTATGCACAACAATGAATCATCAGAAAATTATCTGGAAACCATATTGATTCTTAGCAAACGGCTGCCTGTTGTCCGTTCTGTGGATATTGCTGAGGAGCTTAATGTTACCAAGCCCAGCGTAAGCGTTGCAATGAAAAAGCTTCGTGAAAGTGACTGCATTCTTGTATCAAAAGCCGGTTTTATTACTCTTACACCAAAGGGTATGGAAATCGCTTCTTCCATATATGAGCGGCATACTTTTATATCTAAATGGCTGATCACCCTGGGAGTTCCGGAAACCATCGCAGTTGAAGATGCATGCCGGATGGAGCACTGTATCAGTAAAGAAAGCTTTACGGCAATGAAAGATTTTATTGAAAAAAAAGCAGAGCAGGAAAGTTTCCACTAATTTCCTGCCCTGCTTTTTTTCAGTCTGTACAGCGGATCTGATATATATCCTGTCGTCTGTGTGCAAGAAGGGGAAGCTGTTCTCTTATTCGTTCTATGGATTCCATTTCCAGTTCCCCGATATAAACATTTTCTTTATCCTCCATCTGCATCTGCACCGTTCCCCACGGATCTGTCACAATGGAATGTCCCCATGAAACATATCCGCTGTTTACGTCTCTGGCAGCAGAGGTTCCGATCATAAAAATCTGGTTGTCAACGGCTCTCTGACGAAACAGCAGTTCCCAGTGTGCCGGACCTGTAGTCATGTTAAAAGATGCCGGTACCAGAACAATCCCTGCTCCACGGTCTGCCAGAATACGGAAAAGTTCCGGAAACCGGATATCATAACAGATTGCCAGTCCTATTTTTCCAAATTCTGTGTCAAAAATACCAATTGCATCACCGGCGGTCAGCGTATCCGACTCTTTAAAGTGCTGTCCACCTTCAACTGCTATGTCAAAAAGATGCATTTTTCGGTATTTTGCAATTTGTGAGCCTGAACGGTCAAAAACATAGGATGTATTATATATTTTCCCCTCTTTATCTTTTTCCGGCATAGATCCTGCGGCCAGATAAACATGATGTTTTCTGGCAAGCTCCGAACAGATTTTCCAACAGGTATCCCCCTCTTCTTCCGCATATTCCGGAAACATCTTCGTATCATAGGGGCAATTGAACATTTCCGGCAGGGTAACAAGATCCACACCTTCTAATGCCGGCCCATCCAGTATATTTGCAAGCTGCTCCATGTTTTTCATTTTTTCTGCATGCACTGCCGTCTGGAGTACAGCGATTTTCATTTTTTCAGACATATTTTCTACCTTTCTGCATTTTTGCCGTCAATGAGCCTCTTAATAATTCCTGCCAGCTCCTCTGGTGATTCTTTTTTTCCGTTTTCTTCCCATTTAATAAAAATATTCAGCATTGCACCACTATAAAAAAACAGGTCATATACAGAGCCGGTATACAAAGGCATCACTCTCTCAATAAAATATGTATTCACCGCCTCAGACACAAGGCGATACTGCCCTGTCTTGCATAATGTCAGCACAAAAGCCGCATACTGATCAAAGAACAGAATCGCCTGATGTATGTGATCATATTCAAAAAGCAGCTGTATGGAAGCCGGATGGGATACCAGGCTGCTGTATGCTTCGAATATTTCATAAATATAATCATTCACTGCATCTGCTTTTGTATAAAAATAATGATAAAAAGTCATACGGGAAATGCCTGCTTTTTTGCAGATATCAGATATTGAGATCTGTTCATAAGGCATTTCTTCCATAAGCGCCAGAAGAGCATCACCGATACACTGCCTTGTAAAAAGACTTCGTTTTGTATAATTATTTTTATTTTTTCTCTGCATGGGAAAAATCCTTTCAGTTTCTCACAGGAATCATCTTGCGTGTCATCCCGTTCACAGTAATATATTATTTACAAATATAGGGGTTTTGTAAATTGTATCACAAACAGCAACGCTGTACAATGATATGTAGTAAAGAATACTACATATCATGATTTATCCAAATCATAATAAAATCATTGGAGGTTTTTTATGGCAGAAATTATCTTACTTGCAGAAACCGGTTCGGACATCCCCGGGGAACTGGCAGATAAAGAAGGCATTTATATCGTTCCCATGCACGTTTCCTTCGGAACTGAGACGAAGGATGACGGAACCTTTCCCGCAGAAGAGGTTGTGAATTTTTATAAAGAAACAGGGATTCTTCCCAAAACAAGTGGATGTGTTCCGGAAGATTTTACTTCTGTTTTTGACCGGATCCATGCAGAGCATCCCGATGCCTGGATTTTATACCTTGCCTATTCCGCGGTAACTACCTGTTCCTATCAGAGTGCGCAGATTGCCTGTGAAGAACGAAGCTACGTGAGAAGCCTGGATACAAAACAGGTATCCGCCGGACAGTATGTGGTCGTACTTACAATGGCATCCCTTCTCCGTGAACATCCGGAGTGGACCATTGACGATGCTTTTCATGCAGCAAAGGAGATTTCTGAAAGTGTCCATATGTGCTTTGTCCCCGACAGTCTGGAGTTTTTAAGAGCCGGCGGACGTGTCAGCAATGCTGCTGCTCTTTGCGGAAACCTCCTTAAGATTCATCCCGGAATCGAAATCCAGGACGGATATCTGAAAGCAGTGAAAAAATACCGGGGAAAGATGGACAAAATCATTCCCCGGCTGGTACAAAGCTATATTGAAGAAAAAAATCTCCTGAAAAATGAACTCTGGCTGATAAATGCTCCGGGGCTTTCCTCCCAGTCAATGGAATTGGCAGAAAAAGCTGCACGGGAAGCCGGAATACAGAAAATAACCTGGGTTCCCACCGGAGGGGTCATTACCTGCCATGGCGGTCCCGGGGCTTTCGGTATCGTGGGGATCTCCGCAAAACAACACTGATGCAGTTTTTCTCAGTCAAGAAGGTCGTTTACCATTTCCGCATTAAATACCACAGTTTCAAGATGATCCACCTCGATCTGGTAAAGTGCGTTCGCAGCAAGGTGCTCTGCTGCCTGCTCCAGGTCGCGGATACCTGTGGTATTGGCATATCTGGCCACAACTGCATCCAGGGCATCTTCTGTTACGATACATTCTTCCTCTCTGAGTCCCATCCGTCCCAGAACCTTCGGAAGGGCAAACCGTGAAAAAATGATCTTTTTCTCTTCCGGGGAATAATCCGGAATTTCAATAACAGCGAAACGGGACATCAGAGGGGCACTTATCTGCTCCTTATCATTGGCAGTGGCAATAGGGTACACTCCCACTGTGGGAACCATACATTCCATATAATTATCCGTAAAGCCCAGATTATCCAGAAGCGTCAGGAGTACATCCGCCGGATTACCGTTTCCTTTTCCGGAAGATGCCTTATCCAGCTCATTTATAATAAAGACCAGATTGGATTCTCCTGCCATGGAAAAAGCGTCCATGATGATTCCCGGCTTTGCATTGGCATAGATACGGGAGCTTCCTGTCAGCTGTTCCGGATCATTTATGGAACTCATATCCAGAGTCGTCCATGGAAGCTTCAGGATTCTGGCTACTGCATAAGCAATCTGAGATTTTCCTGTTCCTGCAGGACCTACCAGAAGAAGGCCATACGCGGGAAGAGTATGCGTACGGTTGATCTGGATGATCGTCTCAATGATACGCTGCTTCACCCTCTCCATTCCATAAAGCTCCTCATCCAGAATCCGTCTTGCCTCACGGGGATCAATAGCTTCAAAATAATTGCTCTTCCACTGAATATTCATCATGATAGAAAGAGCTCTCTGGGCATGACGCCGTTCCTCCTGAGACACCTCATGGGAACGTGCCACTGCCAGGTTTCTTCTCGCCCAGAGGCGGATATTATCAGGCAGTGTCCTTCCGGCACAATTCATAAAATCCGTAATACTCTGGATACTGGTCAGCTTCATGCTGTCGCCGGTCTCCTCTTTATCATCATCCTCCGATTCATCCTCAGGCGCACTGCTCTGAAGAAGTCTCTCGATCATAAACTGAAGAAAGCCATCCTCGGCCGAAAGCTTCGTTCCTCCCCCAAAGGCAATCTCCCTGATCTTATAAACCGCATACCCGTCTTCCCTGTTTTCCCCGGAAAGGCGAACACTTATGTGGTTTTCTCCCAGCCATTTCAAAAGGCTGACAAAACGTGCATCTATCCTGAGGATATCAGCCGTAAAAGATCCATCCTCTTCCTTGAATTCAAAGGACGTACGTTTAATGGGATTTGTGAAAATACCGCAGGAATGATGCTTCCATTTATGTTCACTGTTATCAAGAAGAAGAAGCGGCTTATCCGGTGATGCTTCTGTCTCATTGGAACGGAATATCGTATAGGTACATTCCGGCTGTTTTTTTGTATCAGGCGTATTGCTGAAATCAAATACTGGCATAGCAAACTCTCCTTTATTGTAATGTTCCCAGATAATAGAATCCCTTACACTGATCCAGGCTGACTTTTACATACTGTCCCAGAAGGTCCGCACTTCCCGGAAAATGAACCAGCAGATTATACTGAGTACGTCCGGTAAAGATACCTTTCTCTTTACTCTCTTCTTCCACCAGCACCTCCTGAATGGTTCCTTCAAATCGTGACGATGCCACTCTGCCCTTCTTCTGTACAAGTGCCAGCAGCCGGTCAAACCGATCTTTTACCACTTCCTGCGGTACCTGATCCTCCATGGCTGCTGCCGGTGTACCGCTTCGTTTAGAATAAATAAAGGTAAACGCTGTATCAAAGCATGCTTTGTCAACTACATCAAGAGTTTCCTGAAAATCTTCCTCTGTTTCTCCCGGAAAACCTACAATAATATCTGTGGTCAGAGAAATATCCGGTACAGCACTTCTGATTTTTTCCACAAGCTCCAGATAACGCTCTTTGTCATACCGACGGTTCATTACTTTCAGAATCCTGCTGCTTCCTGACTGCATTGGCAAATGCAGATGATGACATACCTTTTTGCTTTTTGCCATATATGCGATCAATTCATCTGACAGATCCTTTGGATGGGAAGTCATAAATCGGATTCTTTTTAGTCCCTCAATCTGTTCCACCTGTTCCAGAAGCTGCGCAAAGGTAACCGGAGTTTCCAGATTTTTTCCGTAAGAATTTACATTTTGCCCAAGCAGCATTACCTCTGTCACTCCATCAGAAACAAGACGTTTGATCTCGTTTATAATTGCCTCCGGCTTACGGCTCCGTTCCCTGCCCCTCACATAAGGAACAATACAATAGCTGCAGAAATTATTACAGCCAAACATGATATTCACACCGCATTTAAAGCTGTAATTACGTTCTGTGGGAAGATCCTCCACAATTTTATCCGTACCCTCCCAGATTTCCATTACCGGTTCCTCTGCCTGCTTCATCTGGAAGAACAGCTCCGCAAAACGGTAAATATTATGGGTACCGAATACAAGATCAACAAACCTGTAGTCCTTTTTGATCTTTGCGGCAACCTGCTCCTCCTGCATCATACATCCAAACAATACGATACGCATGGACGGATTCTGTTTTTTCAGATTGTGAAGCTTACCAAGACGTCCATATACCTTAAGGTTTGCATTTTCTCTGACGGTACAGGTATTATAGATCACCACATCAGCATCCTCGGTCTCCTGACGGTGGTATCCGATCTCATCCATAATTCCGGCAACTGCCTCTGACTGCTTTTCATTCATCTGACAGCCGAAGGTTGTGAGACAATATGTCAGCGGCCGTCCCTTTAATGCCGCTTCAGCATCTGTCATAGTTCGAAGCTGTTCTATATATCTGTATTGTTCTTTTGTTTCTTCAGACATTGTATCTGTATTTTTAACTGCAAAATCTGCTTCTTTTATCATGGATATCCCTTTCTATGATTCATAGATTTTTTCAAAAAGAGCTGAAAATAATCTGTTTTTTTCATAGACATTCTATCGGATTTTATTATCTTTGTCCAGCCAAAAGATCAGGAAAAATCAACAGGTATGCTGTTTTCAATGATATCCGTATGAGAATAAGCATCAAAACGCTGTTTTTCATTGAAAAACGTAAGCCCAGCAGATGGTGCTTCTTCAGTGAGACTGACACTGGCATACATGATATCTTCCGGACGAATACCATATGACGGTTCACTCACATGGATAATGTTTACCTCTCCGTAATCCCCTGTGATCCCGGCAAGGTAATACCGCATAACCGGCTTTTCCATTACTTTATAGTTTCCCATGGGAACATTGGGAAAAGTCAGCTCCATATACGCATATCCCTGTGAATCCACCTGGTAGCTCCCATTTGTATATACAAGAGATTCCTCATATTTATGTGAATATCCATAAGTATCTGTTCCTTCTGCCGTAAAAATAAATACGGGGTTTCCGTGCTCCCGGATAATATCTGCCTCCCGGATACGCTTCCTTACCGTGAGTTTTCCCGGTTTTGATCGCTTCCGTGTATTTACAGCTGTATAAGACAGACTCTGAGTACTGTTCATAATATTAATTTCTTTATAAAAGGTTCCTTCATAGCCTTCCGGGTTTTTTGTCTCTTTAACTGTAAATTTCCCCTTATTGGAATCAGTGTATACCAGCGGGTCAGACAGATAAACTCCCGATTCTGCCTGAAAAATCATTTTGTAAGAGCTTTTCTGATACCCTTTGGCTGTATCATTCCACTCCGATATTTCAAATTCCGCCCCTTCCAGGAGCTCTCCCGTCTCTCCGTCAGTTTTTTTAACAGTAATTTCTCTTCGGACATCCGGAACATCCTTTACTGTAAGTGATACGCTGCCTGATGATACAGTTACATTACGTGACTGGCTGTCCAGGAGGAAGCCGGATGGTGACTTTGTTTCTTTAATAAAGTAGGCGCCGGGAATCAGATCTGTAAAGATTATCTGCCCCTGACTGTCTGTTTCGCCGGAAGCAACCAGAGCATTCTTTGAATACCGTTTAATTTTTCCGGAATAAAGATCTTCCGCTGCGTAAAGAGAATAGGATGCACCCTTAATGAATGAATTATCATAAGAGCTTCGTTTTATCAGACTTAACTGTCCCCTGGGAAGAATGGTCAGATTCAGAGCTGCCGAGCCTGCGGTTCCCTGATACACATAAGCGCCCATATCCTGAAGGTCGCTGATTCCTGTCTGAATCTTGCCGTCGATCATAATAAAGCTGATCGGCTTCAGAGTCACAGGAAAAGACATCTTCTGATTTGCTTTAATGCTTTTCGGTATAACTATCTTAAAACGGCCGTCATCCTTTAAGGTTATGGTTCCTGTTTCTGATAACACCCGGGGATTATCGCTTCCCCTGCTTTCATAATCTGCTTTATCTGTCCAGTAAAGAAGCTGCCAGTTATCAGCTGCCTTCCTGGTGATTTTGATACCATTCCCCACCTTTGCCGTATCGGATACGATAACCAGCGTGCTCATCTGAAACCCGTCGGAATAACGATCCCAAATATACGTCATGGAGGATGGACGGGTACGATAAAGGATCATATTTACATTTGCCGGATTAGCCGATACCCAGGTACTTTCATTGGCTACACGAAGCTCTACTCCGTTATGTGTGGGCACAGTGAGATTTTTTATATAATTTATAAACCGGTTGATTCCCACATGCTCCACTTCCTGTGCGGTAGCATAGCCCACATCATTGTCATAAACCTTTGAAACTGCAATATGTGTAAAAACATACCTGTTTCTCGCCTTTGACCAGTCAATATGGCTGCAGGTGGGATCATATTCACCACAGATATCTCCCGGGCCTCCATACCCATAGTATAACAGTTTTTTTATGGTGGAATTCTGAATTGCACGAATGGCTTCGTCTCTTATTTCACCCTCATCATAGTCATCTCTTGAAGCTTTCATACAATAAAGTGGAGAGGTCCGCTCTGTACCGGCATAATCTGTGTAATGAATCGCCCTGTAATTGCAGCAGTTTCTCGTTCCGTCACCGCCAACCATATCATGTTCCTTTGTCCACACCTCATCACAGTATCTTCTTCCGCCAACTTCCATATAATAGCTGCCCTGAGCAAGAACAGCCGCAACAGCAGAATCATCCTGAATTTCTTTTACCATAAGGGAAGCCTTAGTGATAAGCGCCGCATCTACCGGTGCAAATCCGATCATTTCTCCTGCCTTAATCTGGTCCAAAAACTCTTCTGAAGCCTGATCTTCTGCCTGGAACATATCTGAATTTTCCGAATCAAGGATGAGTATCTCCGATACTTCCTGTATAGTGTCCTCTGAAACAGCAGTTTCCTCTTCATCTTCAAAAATATCACCGTTATTTACCCGGATGGCAGATTCTTCATTTTCTTCTGCGGACTCTTCGGCAAATACATCCGCTTCCTGAGCATTATCTCCTTCATCGACGTTTGCTTCTCCAATAGATTCTTCTCTTTGCTCCACTGCTGTTTCTTCATCATTTCCCGTATCCGTGATATAATCTTTTGCAAAAACTGTCATTTGCCATACCAGAATAACAGCCAGTAAAAGCAATGGAGAACACTTTTTTCTCACCTGTCTCTTCATTTTGAACCATCCCCCCTTTTTCCGGCACACAAAAGCAGAATTACAAGAAGCAGACTTGCCGCCGCAATCTTTACCCATATAATGATCCCCTGTGTATCACCTGTTTTAACGTCCGGGGCTTTTCCCGTTTTTGCCGGTGCTTCCGGGACATTTGGCGAATCTGGTTTCTCCGGACTGCTTCCCGGGCCGGTGGGCGTCACGGAAGGAATTTCCTCCTTATCCCTGGCATAAAAAATCCATTTTACACTTCCCTTTCTTTTTGCATAAGCATTGTCCATTTCCTTCGGGAAATATAGCTTAAATGAAAGACTCTGTTTTTCCCCGGGACTGTAAATACCCAGGGATATCTCTCCATTTCTTCCCTCCGCTGCCAGGTCACCCTCATATATTTTTTCTTTTCCCAGGGTTATGCACAGACGGATCTTTTTCAGAAATTCTATCTGACGCTGACTTTGAGAAGGAAGGTCTGTCCCGAAAAAGATTTCTGCAGATGTTTTTGATGTATTATTTATTTTAACCTGTCCCGTTCTTGTATCTCCGGGCATAGTCTCTCCGAATCCTTCAAAAAAATCATCCGGTACAGCAATCATTCCTTCCGCACGTCCTCTGAATTCCACTGCCGGTGCCAGAGAAGATACTGTTTCCGACACGCCTTCATCCGTTCCGTGAACACACTTTTGAATAATCGCATCTCCCCAGGGATAATCTCCTGAAAAATCCGGTGTATAGTTTTCCGCCTGAATGGCCTCTGCCAGTATATGTACGGAAAAATCCTTCTGTTCATACCCGGAATCCCAAGAATCCGGAATCAGAATTTCCTGAAACACATCTGTTCTTTCCCTGTTTTTAAGAGCCTTTGTATAATAAAAATACTCTCCCTTTTTTATCCAGTCATCACCGATTCCCCTGATACAGTTTTCGCCTATTTTATCTGCTGTACCTTCAGGATTGAAAAATTCCAGTCTTACCCTCACCCAGCAGGGTCTTGCATAATTGATGATACAGGGGATTTTGGATATGGTATCACCAGGCATAATACTTACCGGATCGGTATAGTCCTGTCTTTTTCCATCTCTTATTTCATATTCTTTCAGACCGATATTAATATCTCCAAAAGAAATCTTATTTATCACGCTTACACTGCCGGTATAGCATCCATATCCAAAAGCCGCACCTGCACCTGCAAGAATCAGAAGAAGGGAAAACATCAGTAAATAAACTTTCCTTTTTTTCAATCATCAGCACCTTCTTTCATATGCTGTTTACAGGATTGAGAAAATATTCCCATGCGCTTTCATAATTATCAAACCGGGCAGCCTGCACAGTTTCCTCATAGACCTGTATACGAAAATCCGAAATCCTGTCCCCGTATAGATCCTCCACATTTTTGCTGTCAATCTGCAGCCCGGTAAAGAGCGGTGTAGTGCTTTCTCCGGCTTTCAGCACCGGAACATAGTAGTAATAACCGTCATCCTGATGATACACCCAGTTTTGTGTGTCGGTTCCCAGAAGCTTCACCGCTTTTCCGATATCCGCATCAGAATACGACAGAGAAACCCGTACATAACAGGAAACGCTTTTGCTTCCTGATGCCTCCGGCACATTGAAAACCTGTACTGTTTTTTTATATGACGGATTTTCAGAAATGGGAATGGAATCCGGAGAAGGAAAATCCTCTGTGATCTCCGATTCATTACATCCTGCTTCCACAGAATTCGTTTTTTCATCATATCCGGTATAAAAAGCGTTTGTCTTCTCTTTCCCGGAAAAGCCGACCACGCCTGCCAAAAAAAACAGCAAAACTGCCGCTTTAATTCTATTCCGCATTTCCCATCACAGATCCTTTTTCACCCTTATTCTGATTTACATATTTCTGGAAAGCGGTTCTTGCCTGTACAGATATATCCAGACTGTCGCCGCCTCCTGTATTCACTGTCTGAATTGCATAGGCTCGTACCGGGATATCAAGTGTACTTTCATCAATCTGGCCTTCTATAATGTTGGCAAAGACAACATTGTCAAACAGATTCTGGGTAGTCCTGCCCGGTTCAAGAATCTCGCTGTAGGAATATGTATAAATCTTTTTACCGTCTTTTATCTTTTCCTCCATCAGATCCCATTCATCCTTTTTGCTGAAAGAAAACAATTCAAGATTCTGAGCCTGCTGTCTGTTCCCGTTCTCATCTGCTGTTATCACTGTTGCCATGGGAATTGCAACCTCCAGATAGACAAAGGCATCATTTTTTCCCAGATTTTTAATTTTCGGATCCTTTGCGATGACCTGAGAAGGTACAATACTTGTATTGTCTTCAGGATTCCACAGTGGTTCCTGAAGTTCAATATCTACTTTTCCCACCACAAATTCATTTTTCTTTGCTTCATAGTCTGTCAGATATGCCATAGTGCCTCCTATTGTGGCTAATCCCATAACACATAATCCAGCCAGTCCCCATTTTATTTTTTTCATATTTTTCATAAACAATTCCTCTTTTCTTTTTTTATTAACAAATTCCACATCCACCGGCAAAACAGCAACGCTGTTCCTGCCAATACCATCACTACAGGCAAACAGCCTTTCTGAAGCATATATCCTGCCCATGGAATTATAGCGATTACTACACCTGTTACCTCCTGTGAAGGTACGGTCTGAAAATCTGCATTTTTATTAGCATCTCCCTTTGTAATATATCCCTCCCGCTCTTTCCCAATCATTCTGTGAGTGACGTAAACATCGCCCAGACGAAAGGTGATAATATCATTTTTCTTTGGTTCTTTATGCGTATCCACCAGAACAATGCTTCCTGTTGGAACTGCCGGCTCCATAGAACCGGATAAAACGGTAAACGCCCGAATTCCTCCTCCCCTGAACAATACAGCAACAATAACAAACAACAGCAGTGTATTTACTGCCATATCTGTCAAAAACTGGAGTATTTTTCCCATAACACCACCTGCCTATGATCCTTATCTGACCTTTGGACATGGCGGTGCCCTTGCAGGATCCTTCATTCAGCCTCCTTCCTCCAAAATCTGGTTCCGGTTAAAAGTTATTTGAAATTTAAAATGGAAAATAAAAGAAATAAAGATTAATAAGATAAATTGAATAGATCTGATATGACAGAATAATTATTCTCTGAACATGCCATTATTATAGTCAAGACACAGCTTTTTTGTCAAGGAAATTCACTTGACAATATTCGACAAAAAAAGGATGCCATCATTGCGGCATCCTTCTGTTATTATGATATATTACAGCATTGGTGCAAGCAGACGAAGCACATTCTGCATGGCTCTTACAGCAATGTTGCGTCCATTGCAGAATTGCAGGGTAACAGGCTTGCAGTAGTTCAGTGTTTCCTCAAAATCCTTTTTGATATCTGCGATCACATCACTCCTGTACATCCAGACACCATCCTCGAAATGGAGATAAAGGCTTCTGTAATCCAGATTAATAGTTCCCACAACGCCTACCTCATCATCACATACAAATGATTTGGCATGAAGAAATCCCGGCTGATACTCATAAATCTGTACGCCGGCCTCCAGAAGCTGCTGATAATAAGACTGTGTGAGCAGGAAAACAATCTTTTTGTCCGGAATACCCGGTGTCATGATCCGAACATCAATGCCGCTTTTTGCTGCAAGACAAAGGGCGGTCATCATCTCATTATCAATGATCAGATAAGGAGTACAGATATAAACATATTTTTTTGAACGGTTGATAATATTCAAATAAATATTCTCTCCCAGAATCTCATTGTCAAGAGGAGTGTCACAGAAAGGCTGGATAAAGCCGCTTCCTTCAAATTTTTCCTTATGGAAACGATGGGGGAGATATTCCTTAAAATCAATAGAATCCCCGTCGTCATTGATCACACACCACATATGCAGAAACATGGCTGTCATGTTCCAGACTGCCTCTCCCCTCAGCATGATTGCTGTATCCTTCCAGTGACCAAAGCGCTCCTTCTGATTGATGTATTCATCTGCCAGATTGATTCCACCTGTAAATCCGACGTATCCGTCAATGATACAGAGCTTACGGTGATCCCGGTTATTCTGAATAATGTTAAGAACAGGACGGAAAGGATTAAATACTGTGCATTTGATCCCCTTCTCCTGCAGTCGCTTATAATATTTGGACGGAAGCGTAGTCAGGCAGCCGAAATCATCATAAATCAGCCGTACATCCACTCCCTGGGCCGCTTTTTCCTCCAGTATATCCAGTATGGTATTCCACATGACACCATCATTGATGATAAAATATTCAATAAAAATATAGTGTTCTGCTTTTTTCAGTTCCTCAACCAGAACCGGAAACATATCATCCCCCACCTGAAAATAATCTGCCTCTGTATTTTCACATACAGGAAAGCCTGACAGACGGGTGATATATTCTGATTGTCTGGCGATGGACGGATCTGTCTCCTTAAGACGACGCCGGGTCCCGGGATTCTCTTCCAGTAACGCGGCACTTTCCTCCTGAAGCCGGGCAAAACGCTTCTGCATGGTAGAACCTACTCTGGATTCACCAAATAAAAGATATAAGACAAGACCGAATACAGGCACGGTAAGTATAACAATAGTCCAGACGAGCTTATAATAGGGATTGATCTTTCTGTTTACGATCCACAGAACCACAAACACTGCCAGCACGTTCAGCGCGAAGGAAATGTATCTGGAATAGCCGGTTAGACGGAATACAATGGAAAATATCCATACCAGCTGAACCAGCAAAGCAAACACCACATAAAATATTCGATTGAATAACAGTTTTGCGATCAACCTTAACGGTCTCATAATCAGGTTTATCAAAATATGCCTCGTTCTTTCTCACCTGCTACTAAAACCAGTTTATTTCCCACCGCTTAGCGCTCTGCGCGCTTGAAGCGGGGGACTTTTTCTGAAATGTTAAACAAAAATCCCTGGCCTAAAAAAGCCAGGAATTTTTTGCGCACAATTAATTATATTTACGTTTTCTTGCGGCTTCAGATTTTTTCTTACGGCGAACACTTGGTTTCTCGTAATGCTCTCTCTTGCGGATTTCCTGCTGGATACCTGCTTTTGCACAGCTTCTCTTGAATCTGCGAAGAGCGCTATCTAAAGTCTCGTTCTCTTTTACGATTACATTTGACATAGACTCACACCTAACCTCCCTCCAGTTGTAGATTGTGCTAAAATACAACTGTCTGGGTATTTTTCTTGCACGATTGTTATTATATATCATATCGGTCAGGTTCGTCAACATATTTTGGTTATTTTTGCAAAAAACTTATAATTATTTTATCTGGCCTTCCAGTATTCCGGCTACTGCTTCAATTGCCTCCTGTGCTTTTTCCGGCTTTTTGCCTCCGGCCTGTGCCATATTCGGACGGCCACCGCCGCCTCCGCCTACGATCGCAGCAACAGCCTTGATCAGATTTCCTGCATGAGCACCTGCTTTCTGTGCCTGTTCGGTAACCATTGCAAGAAGACTGACTTTTCCTTCATTTACAGCGGCCAGAACAACAACACCTTCTCCAAGCTTGTCCTTCAGCTGATCTCCCAGATCACGGAGACCGTTCATATCAACACCCTCCAGCTTAGCTGCCAGAAGCTTCACACCTTTTACTTCCACAACCTGATCCATAACATTGCCCAGTGAGCCCTGTGCCAGCTTGCTCTTTAAAGATTCATTTTCACTCTGCAGAGATTTCAGTTCTGTCTGAAGATGACCGATCTTCTCCAGGAGCTCGGAAGGATTTGCCTTCAGTGCTTTTGCAGCAGCATTGACCATTTCCTCCTGTTTACGGTAATAATCCAGAACCGCATTTCCGGTCAGTGCCTCAATACGGCGGACACCGGCTGCAATACCTGACTCAGATAAGATCTTAAACAGCATAATGGAGCCTGTATTACTTACATGGGTACCACCGCAAAGCTCTTTGGAAAAATCTCCCATGGAAACCACACGGACCTTCTGGTCATATTTTTCTCCAAAGAGAGCCATTGCTCCAGCCTTCTTTGCATCTTCAATATCCATGATGTCTGTGCGTACATCAAGATTTTCCTGGATCTGCTCATTTACAAGAGCTTCCACTTTCCCAATTTCCTCCGGTGTCATTGCCTGGAAATGGGCAAAATCGAAACGGAGTCTGTCCGGAGTTACAAGAGATCCCTTCTGTTCAACATGAGAACCGAGAACCGTCTTAAGTGCTTTCTGAAGCAGATGTGTCGCACTGTGGTTTTTCTCAGTATCTTTTCTTGCAGAAACCTGAACCTTCAGAGAAACAGTTTCCCCAACTGTGATCATACCGGATTCCATATGTCCCACATGTCCGAATTTGCCTCCGCGAAGCTTGATGGTATCTTCAACGACAAATTTGCCGTTAGCCGTTTCAATTACGCCTGTATCGCCTTCCTGGCCGCCCATAGTGGCATAAAAAGGAGTCTTTTCAACAAACAGAGTACCCTTCTGACCTTCCATCAGTGAATCAGCAATTTCTGTCTCTGTGGTGATCACCGTCACAGGAGATTCAAAGGTGAGATGATCATAGCCTACAAATTCTGTAGTGACAGATGTATCGATCAGGTCATAAACAGTCGCATCCGCACCCATGTAGTTTGTAACCTCGCGTGCTTCACGTGCTTTTGTACGCTGCTCTTCCATTGCCTTTCTGAATCCTTCTTCATCCACTTCATAGCCCTTTTCCTCAAGAATCTCTTTTGTCAGATCCAGAGGAAATCCATAAGTATCATAAAGCTTGAATGCATTATCACCGGAAAGAGTTTTTTCACCGGATTTTGTCATTTCCTCTTCCATATCTGCAAGGATACGCAGACCCTGGTCGATGGTTTTATTAAACTGATTCTCTTCGTTTGTCAGAACATTGAAAATAAAATCTTTCTTTTCTTCCAGCTCCGGATATCCGTCTCTGGAGCCCTCGATCACCTTGGCACTGAGTTTTGCAAGGAAAGTTCCCTCAATACCCAGAAGACGTCCGTGACGGGCAGCACGTCGGATCAGACGGCGAAGTACATAACCGCGTCCTTCATTTGTCGGCATGATACCGTCGGAAATCATAAATGTGGCAGAACGGATATGGTCTGTGATCAGTCGGATGGAAACATCATGATCGTACACCTTTCCGTATTCTTTGCCTGCAATATCGCATACAAGCTGACGCAGAGCACAGATGGTATCCACATCAAAGATGGAATCCACATCCTGAACTACAACAGCAAGACGCTCCAGACCCATTCCTGTATCAATATTTTTCTGTTTCAGCTCTTCATAATTGCCGTTTCCGTCATTTTCAAACTGGGTAAATACGTCGTTCCATACTTCCATATAACGGTCACAATCGCAGCCAACTGTACATCCGGGTTTGCCGCAGCCATATTTCTCACCGCGGTCGTAATAGATTTCAGAGCATGGACCACAGGGGCCTGCGCCGTGCTCCCAGAAATTATCCTCTTTTCCAAAACGGAAAATACGCTCAGCGGGAATACCGATCTCTTTATTCCAGATGTCAAATGCTTCATCATCATCCAGATATACAGACGGATAAAGGCGTTCGGGATCAAGGCCCACAACCTGGGTAAGGAACTCCCAGGACCAGTTCAGTGCTTCTCTTTTGAAATAATCTCCGAAAGAGAAATTGCCCAGCATTTCAAAAAATGTACCATGGCGGGCTGTTTTGCCCACATTTTCAATATCTCCTGTACGGATACATTTCTGGCAGGTTGCCACCCTTGTACGGGGCGGAATTTCCGCACCTGTAAAATATGGCTTCAGGGGAGCCATACCTGCATTGATCAGCAGAAGGCTTTTATCTCCCTGGGGAACAAGAGAAAAGCTTTTCATTACCAGATGTCCTTTGCTTTCCATGAAATCCAGAAACATCTGGCGAAGCTCATTTACTCCGTATTTTTTCATCGTAATTTCCTCCTCAAAGAATTATTTGATATATAATCTGTGGAATTTCTTTTTGCCTCGTTTTAATACTACTCCCTCGCCGGCAAAAGCATCTCTGGAAACTGTCTGACGGATATCTGTTACCTTTTCTCCGTTTACAGATACACCTCCGTCCAGAATGTTTCTTCTTCCGTCAGAACGTGTTCCGGCCAGCTTTGTTTTTACCAGCATGGAAATCACATCAATTTCTCCATCCTTAAAATCCTCATCCGTAAGCTCTGTTGAAGGCATATTTGCAGAGTCACCGGCACCTCCGAAAAGGGCCTTTGCACCTTCCTGTGCTTTTTTCGCCTCTTCTTCACCATGAACAAGATTTGTAAGCTCGTAAGCAAGGATTTCTTTTGCCTTATTTAACTGGCTGCCTTCCCATTTTGCCATCTCATCGATTTCTTCAAGAGGAAGGAAAGTAAGAAGACGCATACATTTGATAACATCTGCATCATCCACATTTCTCCAGTACTGATAGAAGTCAAAGGGTGAAGTCTTATTGGGATCAAGCCATACGGCACCGGACTGTGTTTTTCCCATTTTCTTTCCTTCTGAATTCAAAAGAAGGGTGATAGTCATTGCATGGGCATCCTTCTGAAGCTTACGGCGGATCAGCTCTGTACCGCCAAGCATATTGCTCCACTGATCGTCGCCGCCAAACTGCATATTACATCCGTATTTCTGGAAAAGCATATAAAAGTCATAACTCTGCATGATCATGTAGTTAAACTCAAGGAAGCTTAAACCTTTTTCCATGCGCTGCTTGTAGCATTCTGCAGTGAGCATTCTGTTTACAGAAAAGCATGCACCTACTTCTCTCAAAAGCTCCACATAATTTAATTCCATCAGCCAGTCTGCATTATTTACCATAAGTGCCTTGCCGTCGGAAAAATCAATAAAACGTTCCATCTGTTTCTTGAAACAGTCAATATTATGCTGGATAGTCTCCTTTGTGAGCATCTGGCGCATATCGCTTCTTCCGGACGGATCTCCGATCATTCCTGTTCCGCCTCCCAGCAGAGCGATAGGACGGTTACCCGCCATCTGAAGGCGTTTCATAAGACACAGTGCCATAAAATGACCAACATGAAGGCTGTCAGCGGTGGGGTCAAAGCCAATATAAAATGTGGCTTTCCCTTCATTTACCATTTTGCTGATTTCTTCTTCATTTGTCACCTGAGCAATCAGTCCTCTGGCTTTCAGTTCTTCCCAAACTGTCATAATTCTTTCCTCCTGTGATATATCTGTAAATTCTTTTTTCGCTATTTTGGGATATAAATAAAAATCCCCGGTTCCTGTCCCTTTAGGACGAGAACCGGGTCCCGTGATACCACCTAAATTCGCAGAAAACTCGCATTCTCTGCCTCCGTAAGTGCCTTGTCTGACACTTCAGCGGGATAACGGTCGCCACTCCGCCGCAGCCTACTTCTGATCTTTCGGTGCGGAGCTCCGGGATGTATTCATACGGGTTCCTGCAGGCGCCTCTCACCGGCCGGCTGCTCTCTGTCTGCGTTTCACCGTATTACTTCTTCCCATCAAAGCCGATACGTATGCTAATTGCAAGTATACAAACAGATATGCATTTTGTCAAGAACCTAAATTCCTGAATCCGTGATCAGATCGTCCCTGTCTGCAGCAGACGTGGCAAGCTGATCGCAGCGTTCATTTTCCGGATGGCCGTCATGTCCCTTTACCCAGATAAATTTCACCTGATGAGGCTTTTTAGCCTCAAGCAGCCGTTTCCAGAGATCCACGTTTTTTACAGGCTCGTTTTTTCCCCGTTTCCAGCCTTTCTTCAGCCAGGAATCGATCCAGTGCTGATTAAACGCATCCACCAGATATTTTGAATCAGAATACAGTTCCACCTCACATGGGCGCTTTAAAGCCTCCAGTCCCACAATGGCAGCCATAAGCTCCATTCGGTTGTTGGTGGTTTTTTTGTAGCCCTGACTGTATTCCCGGGTATGAAGCTCTCCTTTTGAATCTGTAAAATGCAGAATTGTTCCATATCCTCCGGGTCCGTCGGGATTCCCTCTGGCAGCGCCGTCGGTATATATTTTCACAAATGATGCCATAATCTCTCCCTGTTTTATACCCAGTCCACAAAGAAGGTGTGGTCTTTGTATGTAAAATATTCTACTCTGTCAAAATTCAACGGCTGATTCCAAAATGAGGATGTCATCATAAAATACATATAGTTAAAATCACTTTTAAATCCGGTAAGCTTTCGCGGTGTTCCATTCGTCACGTAATTGTTAAAAATATTCATAGCCGTTCTTGCTGCCTGATAAGCCAGGGTCCTGTTTTCATACTGACCATTCAGCCTTTTGAGAAGCGCGCCGTTTGTAACAACGGAATACTGAGCAAAATTCACGCCCTGATAGATGACATAGCGTACCTGAGACGGGAATTCCTTGTCAGGCTTTATGGTTCTGTTCAGAATACAGAGTGCCACTGCCTCCATACCAACCAGGCCCTGATCACCAGCCTCGGATTCACAGAGTGCCGCCAGCAGATCAAGATCCGTTTTTGTTCCGTCCGCCACACCGGGATGGGTTGCAAATTCCTTCATAAGCGTATAATTCCGCTTATTCTTCTCATCATATACACTGACATTATTACCGGTGATCGTATAGCTGGAAAGACTTGCCACACCGTTCGCATCAACATAATATGTCCTGCCGCTTACCCTTACGGTGGTGCTTACATACATGACACCCTTTGTGTTGAATATGTATGTCTTACCGCTTATAGTCTGAAGACCTGTAAGTGCCTTTCCTGTTTTGGCTGCGAAATAGTATCTGTTCTTACCTACCGTTTTAAATCCACCGGTATAACGATATCCGCTGCTGGTGTCAAAATAATAATAGTAGCCTCCGATATTTGCAAGGCCGGTACACATGATACCAGTAGATTTATCAAAATAACGGGCTTTTCCGCTGCTGTTTTTAAGCCAGCCTGTACACATCACACCTGTTTTTGTATTAAAATAACGTTTCTGGCCCTTGCTGTTTTTAACCCAGCCCTTGGCCATATAGCCTGTTTTGCTGTTAAAATAATATTTTTTGCCGTTCTCGTCAGTTCTCCAGCCGGTTGCCATATAACCGGTTTCTTCGTCAAAATATCTTGTCTGACCCTTGCTGTTGGTAAGGTAACCGGTCTTCATATGACCGTCTGTTTTTGAGAAATACCGGAGGATTTTGCCGCTTTTGTTTTTCTGCCAGCCTTTAAACATAACACCGTCAGATTTGCCGAAATAATACTTCTTTCCATTTAATTCCAGCCAGCCACGGTAACGCTTCCCGTTCTCCAATATGTAATAAGTTTTGCCTCCAATCGTCTGAAAGCCTGTCTGAGCTGCCTGTACATTTTTCACCGAAAAAAACAGCAGCAGGCATACTGCAGCCGCGGCCAGCAGATATGAAAGGCTTCCTGTTCTTTTTCTCTGCATCGTGTCCATTTACAAATCCCTCATTTCCTGTGAATTTTTCGATGTAAAATTATGTCGAAAAAATTTCATTTTTTACGAAATTATTACATTGTATTCATTATATCGAAATATCTGTTTTCTGTCAATCTTTTCTTTCCTGTAACACTCTTTACTCTTTTACATATGATAAAATTGTAAAGAAAATCTGGAGGATTATTACATGAGTGACTTAGCTGCTACAAACTGCGGATGCGGTGAAGAAAGAAACCGCTGTGGCTGTGACTGCGACAACGGTTGTGGCTGTGGCTGCGGCAACACATTTGGTTTCGGAGGATTTGGAAATAATTCCTGCAGCTGTATTATCTGGATCATCATCCTTTTATTCCTCTGCGGAAACAACGGCTGGTCCAGAAGCTCCTGCGGAAATGACTGCGGAAACGGAGACTGCTGCTGGATCATTATCCTTCTTCTTCTGTTCTGCGGCAATAACGGCTGTGGCTGCGGCTGCTGACACAAATTTAAAGAGCACTGCAATGCAGATAACAACTATCTGCGGAGCAGTGCTCCTTTTTTTGAAAAATGTTTTTATACTGCAGGCACAGGTGTGGGGCGCTCCTTATCGAATACCTCCTTTGCATCAAAGAGATCCGAAAGCATTTCCGGATTATGATACATACGGTATCCATCCAGATTGCGCCGACCCTGACGCACGTAGTTCTCTGTGATCTGTGTAGTATATTTTGAACCGTCCACACTGCAGAAATAATTAAATCCCTGTTGTTTCAGATATTGATATTTCTCATTATCTGCCGGATATTCTCCTCCCTGCACAATATCCTGCCCATGTGCAAAAATAATCGTATCAGTTCCTCCCACGAGAGGAGCAACATTTGCCATCCATTTCTCTGTATCAGCTTTGAGTTTATCCATGCTGATTTCAGCAATATACTGATGGCCCCAGGTATGGCTTGCAAATTCCCATCCCTTTTCTTTCATGGCATCTGCCACCTTCTTTGCGCTCTCCCGCTCCTGTTCAAGGTTAAAATCAGGATGCTTATCCAGCCAGGCAACTTTGTCATAATCAAGGTCATCCGGCCTGTCCTGATAACTCTGATCCGTCCGATACCCCAGTATTCCGTTATAGCCTGTCAAAGCAATGACTCCTTTGGCCCCCTTATAGGAAAAATCAGGATGCTCTTCCACAAAATCATCAAGCAGGGGAACACAGTCATAGGAACCGGTAAGTGTTTTTCCGTTTTCATCAACATATTCACAGGTGGGGTTTCCATCCTTATCCAGTACAAGCTTCGATGCCATACCGTACCCGTCATAGCCGTGATAATAGCTCAGATCATCCAATGAAAGAATCAGGGGCTTTTTGCCGGCAGGAAGCATGATCTTTGCTTTTTCAAAGGTTACATTTCCATCTTTATCTCTTGTTTCTTTCACCATATCACGCAGGCGTATCAGCACATATCCCTTCTCGTACAGTGACTGGTTAATCCTGTTAAACTCACTGACCGTAGTCATCCACATATTAAACTGCCCACCCTGTGTTCCGGAAAAACCACGTTTGGGGTCCACCACCAGGGAATGATAAAAAATGTGGGTTACTTCATCGAGATTTACCTCTGTAAGCGATTCCATCTCTTTTTTATAGCCGTTAATGGCACTTTGGATCTCTTCATTGGAAGAAGACACAGACTGACTGCTTAAAAGCGCAATGGCTCCCTCATAATCGTATTGCTGCGCCAGTACTTTAGCCTGCTTTAAAATATCTGCTGCCTTCTGGTTAGCTTCCTTCTGCTGCAGTATTCTTTCTTCTTCCTGTCTCATTTTCAGGTCGCGTTTTTTTATCACAGAGGAAACAGTTTTCAATGATGCAAATAATACTGCTGCAGCACACAGGAGCATTACTGCAAAAATTTTTATCCTTCGTATCCTCTCTCTTCGTTTTTTCCTGGCCAGTCTCGCTCTCCTGCGGCGCAGTCTTTCTTTGTCCTCAGCAGACATCTGCATTTTACTTTCTGGTCTCTCTTCTGTTTTCATTTTTCTTTTTCATTTCTCCATCCGGATAATAACAACTGTTACTGTTAAAAGTATAGCATACGGTTTCTCTCATATCATCCCTTTTTTTCTGTTATTTCAGTTTTTTTCCCTTTCTTTTTATGATTTGTATTTTTCCGGTTCCGCCGTCGGATACATTCTAAATCCAGCTCATAAAATGCATTTCCGTCTATCACAGTTTTTATATCTTCTTTTCTTTCCATTTTATTCTCTCCGATATCTGTCATGCTATACTATATGGCAGGATTCTCTCTTCTGTCATATCTTATGTATAGAAAACATATTATTTTGGAAAAAGGATTATTAAGAATGAAAGAAGATATGATTGCCCAGACCACCCTGGACCAGATGGTAGGCTCTGATGAAATGCAGATGCTAAAGGCAGCAATTCCTTATCTGCCGGCAAAAGGCCAGCAGGTAATTTCTCTTTATACCAAAATATACGAGCTCGCAAATACGGCAAGGCTTTTTTCCCCCGGTAACCATTCCATGCACATCTGTGCATCCTCTTCCGGTGCCGCCCCTCTGGAGATGTTCAATGATATCCGCCAGTTCTGTTACGGCAAAAGCCGCCGGCAGCTTGATCAGATCGTAAATGCCTTTGCTATGATGGAAATGATACAGGTTATGCAGCAGGAGCCGCCACAGGAAGGAGGTAATATCCATGAATGAAAACTGGAAAAATGATCCTAAGCTTAAAAGCGTGGACCGAGCAAAGCTGGATATGCTGCAAAAGCTTGCAGAACAGGGATTGGGAAAAAGCCCCTCAGACCTGATGTCTTATCTGATGCAGCTGAAAGCCGGCAGCAAAAGCAGCGGGCTGAAATTTCAGCCGGGAGAGATTTCCGCCATTATAGAAGTGCTTAAAATGGGAAAAAGCCCTGAGGAATGCGCACGACTGGACAAAATGATACAGCTTATGTCCCTGATAAAATAAATGCTGCCGCAAAGCAAGTGCGAATGCTTCCGGTATCCGGGATATTTTCATTTCCGGATACAAAGCTTCGCAATAATTCTGCAGCAGCATCTTTTCTTTTATTTTTTCTCAACGCCTTCCATTATGCAATCCCGCAAAAATACCAGTGCAAGAGCCGTTGCCTGCTCCCTGATCTTATTACGGTTACCCTTAAGATGATATTCACGAACAATAGTCCTGCCGTTAAAATGACATCCCATAAATACAGTTCCAACAGGAGTTTCTTCTGTTCCTCCGTCAGGCCCTGCAAGCCCGGTAACAGAAAGACAGAGGTCAGCACCTGAAATCACGCAGGCTCCCTTTGCCATTTCTTTGGCGCACTTTGCAGACACAGCACCTTCCATCTTCAGGGTTGCTTTCTTTACTCCAAGCGTTCTCCTCTTGGCACGATTGCTGTATGTTACGTAACTGCCGGTAAATACCTCAGATGCGCCGGGGACATTCACAATTCTTGCCGCAACAGCTCCTCCGGTACAGGACTCAGCCAGCGAAAGGGTAAGTCCCTGATCCTTCAGCATATCCACCACCGCTTCTTCCAGGCCTTTGCTCGCTTCAGTTGCAAAAATGTTTTTGCCAAAACGGTTCTTCAGCTCCCGTACCACCGGCTTGATAAGCTTTTTACAGTCTTTTTCGCTGTCTCCCTTGGCGGTAATGCGAAGATGAACCTCACCTGTTTTTGCATAAGGTGCAATTGTGGGGTTCGTCTGGTTTTCTATCATATCTGCGATCTCATCTGCCACCTGGCTTTCTCCGATACTGCAGATTTTGATCATCTGAGAATAGATGATCTCCGGCTGTTTTTCCCGAAGATAAGGATAAACATACTCCTCAAACATCGGCTTTAATTCATTGGGCGGTCCCGGAAGAAGAATCATGATCTTCTGATTTTTTTCGATTATCAGTCCCGGAGCTGTTCCGTTATGATTATCCAGTACCAGTGCTCCTTCCGGAACAAGTGCCTGCTTATAGTTATTCTCTGTAATACGTCTCTTGGGATCATTATTTTTGAAGCTGTTCATATACTCTTCCAGGCGTTCTCTGGAATGGGCATCCTCCACAAGTGGAAGTCCCATAACCTCTGCGGCAACCTCTTTGGTAAGGTCATCCTGTGTAGGTCCCAGACCACCGGTAAGAATCACCACATCAGAACGCTCTGCAGCCGTACGGATGGTATCCCGCATACGCTGTTCGTTATCTCCAACAACCGTCTGGTAATACACCGTCAGCCCAAGCTGTGCGCATTTTTCGGAAAGATATGCACTGTTGGTATTTACAATATTTCCCAACAGAATTTCTGTTCCCACACTAATCAGTTCTGTTATCATATTTTCTCCTTTCCGGCAGCTTTATTCCTGCATGGATAATACTCCCCTGTTCTGCATAATATAAGTCACCAGTGAAATAATCGTTAACGCTACGGACAGCCAGATGAATATCTGTGTCAGTATATCCCAGAATCCCCCGTATATTTCTCCCACATTCAGAATAAGGAGGATGATCATGATCATCTGGGAAACAGTTTTAAATTTACCCCAGTAGTTTGCGGCAATGACAACGCCATTTTCTGCCGCAATGAGACGGAAACCGCTTATGATAAACTCACGTGCAATGATCACAATGACGATCCATGCCGGCAGCCTTCCCAGTTCGATCATACAGATCATGGCTGAGCATACCAGCAGCTTATCTGCAAGTGGATCCATAAATTTCCCGAAATTTGTTACAAGATTATTTTTTCGTGCAAGGTAGCCGTCAAACCAGTCTGTAATACTTGCCACTGCAAAAATAACAAAGCTTATATAGCGGTTATATTCCCCGCCCCATCCGGTGAGCATAAAGATCACCAGAAAAGGAACAAGGATCATTCTTCCAACAGTTAATTTATTCGGTGTATTCATCGGCTATTTCTCCTATCAAATCATATTCCATTGCTCCGGTAACACGTACCCTGACAAAATCACCGGTCATAAGAAGCTCTCCTGTCTGGACAAATATGTATCCATCCACTTTCGGAGCATCCCCGTAAGTCCGGCCGATATAGGCACTTTCTCCGGACACCTTTCCCTCGATCATTACAAGAAGCTCCTGACCGATTTTTTCATTCCCCTTTTCCAGTGAGATTTCCTGCTGCAGCTCCATCAGTTCATTCCGCCGCTCTTCCTTGATCTCCTCCGGAATCTGATCCTCCATGGATGCCGCAGGCGTGTCCTCTTCAGCAGAATAGGTAAAAACACCAAGCCGGTCAAATTCCATTTCATCCACAAAGGCCATCAGCTCTTCATGGTCTTCCCGGGTTTCTCCGGGAAAGCCGGTGATAAGAGTAGTCCTGAGCACAATATCAGGAATTCTCTCTCTCAGCCTGGCAACAATGTCCACAAGCTCCTGGCGTGTGGTACGGCGTCCCATCCTTTTCAGTACAGCGTCACTGGCATGCTGAATGGGAAGATCCAGATAATGACAGACTTTCTTTTCCTCCCGGATGGTCTCAATGAGCTCATCATATATCTCCTCGGGATAACAGTAAAGAATACGGATCCAGCGTATTCCCTTAATTTCAGCCAGCTTCTTCACCAGAATATGAAGACTCTTTTCCCCGTAAAGATCCTTTCCGTAAAGGGTGGTTTCCTGTGCAACCAGTATCAGTTCCTTCACTCCCTGCTCTGCCATGTCCTCTGCCTGCGCTATAAGCCGGTCCATGGGAACGCTTCTGAATTTTCCTCTGAGTTTGGGTATGATACAATAAGTACAGTGCTTGTCGCAGCCTTCCGCAATTTTCAGATAACCAAAATGTCCTCCTGTGGTGAGAATCCTTTTTCCTGTAGTCTCCGGAAGATAATCAATATCCTTAAATTCCTCGTAACGATTGCCCTGCTGAGCTGCTTTTACTGCTTTCAGGATATCTTCGTAGGAAGTTGTTCCCAGGACCGCATCCACCTCCGGAATTTCCTCGGTGATTTCATTTTTGTAGCGCTGTGCCATACATCCTGTTACGATCAGAGCCTTACAGGATCCGGTCTTTTTGTATTCTGCCATCTCCAGTATGGTCTCCACACTTTCTTCCTTGGCATCATTAATAAAACAGCAGGTATTGATGATAATGGCCTCCGCCTGTGTTTCATCATCAACGATTTCGTGGCCGTCTGCCGTAAGAAGCCCCAGCATTTCTTCCGAATCTGCCAGATTCTTATCGCAGCCCAGCGATATAAACAATATTTTCATAAACTCTCCCATAGTCAGAAAGATGCTGCAAAATTCATGCTGCGAAGCTCTGATCGCATTTCATTTTGCAACATCCCCCTTTTTATTTATTCTTCTTCAACTGATACAGTCTCTTCTGCCGTTACTTCTTCCTCTTCAGGAGTCTGTTCTGCCAGAATTTTTACTTTACCCTTATAAAGCTCATCAATTGCAACGGAAAGCGGCTTTTTGCCGGCAGCACCCTCAACCAGAGGCTCTGCTCCGGCAATGATCTGGCGTGCACGCTTACTGGTTGCAAGCACCAGTGAATAACGGCTGTTTAACAGCATGGTCTTGTCGTCATCCTCGCTGTTGGTGTTAATTGCCTCAATTAATTCTGAATAAGATGGATGTATCATATTGCATTCCCCTTTCTATGGTATGGCTTACGCCGTTTTTTGTTTATTTATTAAATGTTTCTGACTCTTTCTGAATCTCACAGATAAACTCCTCATTGCGTTGGGCACGGCAATGTTCACTGAGAAAAATCCCGTGAAGCCTGTCCACACATTCTTCCACGACATCATTTATCAGAATATAGTCATACTCACTCATCAGCTTTGATTCTCTGCCGGCAGCTTTCAGTCTGTCCTGAATCACTTCTTCAGGCTCTGTACACCTGCTGCGCAGACGCCCCTCCAGTTCCTCCATTGACGGCGGTGTAACAAAAACAAGAAAAGCAGAGGGCATTTTTTCTTTAATTTTCATAGCTCCCTGAGTTTCTATTTCAAGGATCACATTTTTTCCCGCAAACAGCTGCTCTTCCACGTATGCACGGGGTGTTCCGTAATAATTGTCCACATACCGGGCATATTCCAGTAATGCATCTTCTTCTATGAGCTTCTCAAACTGCTCTCTGGTACGAAAAAAATAATCCTTGCCGTCTTTTTCACCTTCCCGTGGCTGTCTTGTTGTCACGGATATAGATAAAGCATAGTCATCATACTTCTCCAGCAGTCGTTTCATGACAGTTCCCTTACCTGCGCCGGAAAAGCCTGATACAACAGCTAATATACCTCTACTCATGATCTTCTCCCTTTTCTTCCATATCATATACTTCCGCAAATCTTCTGGCAATGGTTTCCGGCTGAAGAGCGGAAAGAACAAGGTAGTCATCTGCAGTTACGATCACTGCCTTCGTCTTTCTTCCCTGGGTGGCATCAATAAGCGCCCGCGTCCCCTTCACATTCTGTACCATTCTTTTTACCGGGGCGGCATCCGGACTGACCACAGCCACGATTTTCTGGGAATTCACCACATTTCCAAAGCCTACATTAATTAATTTTGCCATAAAAATTCATTTCCCCTATTCGATATTCTGAATCTGTTCACGAATTTTTTCGATTTCTGTTTTTAAATCTATTGCAATATTTGATGTAACAAGATCATTGGATTTGGAAAGAATGGTATTGGCTTCCCGGTTCATCTCCTGTGCCATGAAATCAAGCTTTCTTCCGATTCCTTCCTGCTCCTCCAGAATCTTCTGCATATTTCTGATATGGCTGTGAAGGCGCACCGTCTCCTCGTCATTGCACATCTTGTCTGAAAACAGAACCACTTCTGCTGCAATGCGGCTGTCATCAATCTGGGAATCCTCCAGAAGCTCATGCACCTTTGCCTCCAGCTTCTCCCGATAAGCCGCTACTACTTCAGGAAAACGTTCCTGCACCATAGTAACCTTCTCATCCAGCTGAGTAAGCTTTTCTGTCAGATCCTTTTTCAGATTGGCACCTTCCTGTTCTCTTGTCTCCACAAAACGGACACATGCGGTACGGATAACCTCCTCCAGAGCATTCCACAGCTCCTCCTCATCCATCGACTGCTCTTCCATGGTAAAAACCTCCGGATAGCGGGAAAGAGTTGATACCCGAACATCATTTTCAAGACCAAAGGTTTCTGCCATTTCTTTAAGGTAGTGCAGATATTCCTCTGCCAGTTCTCTGTTATACTTTAAAGACGCCCGTCCCTGGGAATAATCTTCATAGGTGATATATACATCCACCTTACCTCTCTGGATATAGGTCTTCATCAGATTACGGATGGTCCCTTCAAACAGACTGAGTTTCTTCGGCATCTTCACACTGAGATCAAGATACCTGTGATTTACGGACTTCAGCTCAACCGTAATTTTACAGGTGTCGCTGATTACTTCGGCCCGTCCGAAGCCTGTCATACTTTTTATCATAACTGTTCTCTTTTCCTGAATCATAATAAAGCAAATGCGAAGGAATCCATTTTTACCGGTTCTTCACATTCAGATTTATTATAGTTCATTCTAAAACCCTAGTCAAACCCTTTTTTTATGTGTTATACTATGCGGTGAACCGTTAATGTGAATATAGTGAGCAGTAACGGTGAAACAGAAAGGAGAATCCTATAATGGCTTTTGACGGTATTACCATTGCTGCAATGGTTCGTGAATTAAATCAGAAACTCTCGGGCGGACGTTTTAACAAAATCGCCCAGCCGGAAACGGATGCACTTATGATCACCGGAAAGGGGCCGGCCGGCCAGTGCAGACTGCTGCTTTCTGCCAGTGCCTCCCTGCCGCTTATATATTTTTCATCCCAGAATAAAACAAGCCCTCTGACAGCACCTAACTTCTGTATGCTTCTCAGAAAACACATTGGAAACGCCCGCATTGTCAGCATCACCCAGCCCGACATGGAACGTGTGGTGCAGTTCGAACTGGAGCATTTAAATGAACTGGGGGATCCCTGCAAAAAATTCCTGATCATGGAATTAATGGGCAAACACAGCAATATCATTTTCTGCGATGATAAAGGAATGATTCTGGACAGTATCAAGCATGTATCCTCTCATATGAGTTCTGTCCGTGAGGTTCTTCCCGGCCGACCCTATTTCATTCCGAAAACCCAGGAAAAAATAAACCCCTGCACTGTTACTCAGGAAGAGTTCCTTGAAATAATCTGTAAAAAACCTCTTAATATCGCAAAGGCACTGTATACCTCTCTTACAGGCCTCAGCCCTGTGGTTTCTGAGGAAATCTGTTACCGTGCATCCATTGACGGAAGTGATGCGGCACAGTCTCTGAATGAGACAGCTGCCATTCATCTATTTCACACCCTCAGGCGATACATGGAACAGGTTGAAGAAGGGGACTTTACTCCCACCATCGTCTACCGGGGCGATGAGCCTGTGGAATATGGCGTAATTCCTTTCCAGCAATATGGCAGTGAGTACCATATGGAGTCCTTTGAAAGTGTTTCCTCCATGCTGGAAAACTACTATGCCTCCAAAGAGGTTGTCACAAGAATCCGCCAGAAGTCCTCTGATCTTCGACGGATCGTACAGACTGCGCTGGACCGCAACCGCAAGAAGCTCCTGCTGCAGCAGAAACAGATGAAGGATACAGAGAAAAAAGACAAATATAAGGTTTACGGAGAGCTTATCAATACATACGGATATGGACTGGAAGAAGGCTGTAAATCTTTTCGTGCATTAAATTATTATACAAATGAAGAAATCACCATTCCCCTTGATCCTACACTTTCTCCGTCAGAAAACTCAAAAAAATATTTTGAGCGTTACGGTAAAATGAAACGTACAGAGGAAGCACTTCTCCGGCAGATCGCAGATACTCAGGAAGAGATTTCCCATCTGGAATCCATCTCAAACGCCCTGGATATTGCATTAAATGAGGCAGATCTCGCCCAGATCAAGGAAGAGCTTACGGAATACGGGTACATTAAAAAACATTATTCCGGCAAAAAAAAGGAAAAGTTCCAGACAAAATCTAAACCCTTCCACTATATTTCCAGTGATGGGTATGATATTTATGTGGGGAAAAACAACTTTCAGAACGACGAGCTCACATTTAAATTTGCCACAGGTAATGACTGGTGGTTTCATGCAAAAAAAATGGCCGGCTCCCATGTAGTCGTAAAAACAAAGGACGGAGAGCTTCCGGACAGGACCTTTGAAGAAGCAGGATGTCTTGCTGCTTATTATTCCAAAGGAAGAAATGCACCAAAAGTTGAAATCGACTATATCCAGAAAAAACATGTCAAAAAACCTGCCGGAGCCAAACCGGGCTTTGTTGTTTACTACACAAACTATTCCCTGATGGCTTCTCCGGACATCAGTAACATTAAAGAGATATCCGGCTAAAGCTTCCTTCAGGCTTTGCCGGAACACACAAATGACGCAGAAAAAAAGAGCATCCCGGGAATTTCCCGCGCAGGATGCTCTTTTTATTTTTTATTCTATTTATTTTTGGCTTTGCCAAGATATGCTGCTTTTACAGATTCGTTTTCTGCCAGTTCCATTCCTGTTCCAGAAAGAGTAATGGTACCTGTTTCCATAACATATCCGTGATGTGCTGCATGAAGTGCCATATTTGCATTCTGCTCAACAAGCAGAATGGTCACTCCCTGTTTATTGATTTCTCTGATGATATCAAAAACACCCTTTACAATGATCGGTGCCAGACCCAGTGAAGGTTCATCCATCATAATGATATCCGGACGGCTCATAAGTGCACGTGCGATGGCAAGCATCTGCTGCTCTCCTCCTGACAGAGTTCCTGCAAGCTGCCAGTGACGCTCCTTCAATCTTGGAAACAGATCATAACACCAGTTCAGATCGGCATCCAGATTATCCTTACGCATATAAGCTCCGATTTTCAGATTCTCCAGGACAGTCAGATCAGAAAAAACACGACGGCCTTCCGGAACAAGGGTGATTCCTTTTGTTACGATCTGCTCTGTGGGTTTTCCTGCAATCTCCTCTCCTTTAAGGACAACACTGCCGGAGGCCGGTTTCACCAGGCCTGCAATGGAACGCAGCGTGGAGCTTTTTCCCGCACCATTTGCACCGATAAGGGTAACCACCTCTCCCTGAGGAACTGAAAAAGAAATATTTTTTACCGCGTTGATTCCGCCGTAGGAAACGCTTAAATTTTTCACCTCTAAAATATTACTCATCGGCTGCACCTCCCAGATATGCTTCAATTACACGCGGATTATTCTGTACCTCCTCCGGTGTACCTTCTGCGATAGGTTTGCCGAAATCAAGTACATAAATTCTGTCTGAAATTTCCATAACAAGATCCATATGATGCTCGATCATAAAAATGGTCAGACCAAACTCATCACGGATTCTGCCGATAAATGCTGTCAGCTCATCTGTTTCCTGAGGGTTCATGCCTGCTGCAGGCTCGTCCAGAAGGAGAAGACTGGGTTTGGTCGCCAGGGCACGTGCGATTTCCACTCTCCTCTGCTTTCCATAGGGAAGAGAGATTGCCAGTTCATCACGCACATCCTCCAGCTCCAGAATACGAAGAAGCTCTTCTGCTTCCTGGCGCATCTGCTCCTCTTCCTTTCTGTTCAGACGGAAGGTGGCAGTAAACAGATTACTTGTCCGGCGAAGATGTTTTGCAATAAGAATATTTTCAAATACGGTCTGGCTTTTAAACAGACGGATATTCTGAAAGGTTCTGGCTATTCCCAGCTTCGTGATTTTATCCGGTGTGGGAGCAATGGCATGGACATATTTTCCGTTATTCTCTCCCTGGTAAAGCTTTTTCATTTTTCCCTGGGGATAATTTTCAATAATCTTCTCTCCGTTAAAATATACAGCACCGTTGGAAGGAGCATAAACACCTGTGATAACATTGAAGGCTGTTGTTTTTCCCGCACCGTTGGGTCCGATCAGGGAAACGATCTCTCCTTTGTTTACCTCGATGTTCATATTGTCTACTGCGATTACGCCGCCAAACTGCATGGTTACGTTTTCTACCTTTAAAACACTACTCATCTGGAGCTTCCTCCTTCCGCTGTTTTCTTCTTACGGGATTTTCCGGTGAAGAAATTGTATATTCCTCTTACGGAGAATTCTTTATCACCCATGATACCTTTTCTGAAGAACAGCACGATAATCATTATGATAACAGAGAACACAACCATACGGAAGCCGGACCTCAGAAGCGGCACATGGAAATTGCCGATATATGTGTCATTGTCAAGGAAACGGAGAAGCCATTCGGAACATGCTATAAACAGGAAAGAGCTGATACAGCTTCCTGTTACAGAACCGATACCGCCGATTACAACAATCAGAAGAATTTCATATGTCATGGCAGATTTGAACATTGATGCCTGAATGGCTGTCTGATACATTGCCAGAAGTGCACCTGATATTCCTGCAAAAAAGGAGCTGATCACGAACGCCAGCCGTTTATGGTGTGCAAGATTAATCCCCATGGCCTCCGCTGCAATCTCATCATCGCGGATGGCTTTAAAAGCGCGTCCGTAGGTGGAATTGATCAGCATGACAATAATGGCAATACAGATTCCGCTTACAATAAAGGGGAATAACACACTCTTAAATGCCGGATAGTTTCTCAGAAGGTTGGATCCGTTTGTGATCGGCCCCAGCTTGTCCCATTGGAATACCGCACGGATAATTTCCGCAAAGCCAAGTGTGGCAATTGCAAGATAGTCACTTTTGAGACGCAGCACCGGAAGTCCGATAAGAAATGCAAAAACTGCTGCAACAATTCCGGCTGCTATGATTCCCACTATCACCGGCACACTGAACTGAATCAGACCGCCGTCAAAATACTGATAAACGTTGATTCTCTGTTCGACAGGAATGGTAAGTACACCGTAGGTATAAGCACCAACCAGCATAAACCCGGCCTGTCCCAGCGAAAACAGACCTGTAAATCCATTTAAAAGATTCATGGAAACCGCCACCAGTGCATAAATCGCACCTTTTTTCAAAACCGTAAAAATCATGGCTGTGGATGGAAGAATCTGTTCCATCACGAATAATACAATCAACAGCGCAGCAATCAGAGCAACGTTTATGATTGTTTCTTTTTTCTTTGTCATAAGTCCATTGCCTCCTTATACTTTATCTGTTGCTTTTTCGCCAAAAAGTCCTGTTGGTTTTGCAATGAGAATCAGGATCAGAAGGGCAAAGGTAAACGCATCTGAGAAGGTTGTCCATCCCATTCCCTTAATAATATTCTCACAGATTCCAATAATAAATGCTCCAATTACCGCTCCGGGAATAGAGCCGATACCTCCGAATACAGCAGCAACAAATGCTTTCAGTCCCGGCATGGCGCCTACTGTAGGGGTTACACCTGTGTAATTGGAAAAGAACAGAAGACTTCCCACTGCTGCCAGAAAAGAGCCGATAATAAATGTCATGCTGATAACAGAATTGATTTTGATACCCATAAGCTGAGATGTTTCAAAGTCCTTGGAAGCTGCACGCATAGCCATACCGATTTTTGTATACTTGATCAGCATTCCAAGAAGAATAACCAGCACGATGGTCAAAACAGGGGTAATCACGGTTACCCTCTTTGTAGTTGCACCAAAGACCTGGATCGTATCACTGATCCACGGAATCGCCGGATACTGCTGGGAAAGCCCTCCGGTTATGTAAAGTGCCATATTCTGCAGAAAATACGAAACACCGATTGCAGAAATCATAATAGACATTCTCGGTGCACTGCGCAGAGGCTTATATGCCACACGCTCCACCAGAAAACCAAGAATGACCGTTGCGACCAGAACAAGAGGAATGGAAATATACATGGGCATAACTGCTGATGCATAAACCATTATCAGACCCGCAACCATAAAAATATCACCGTGAGCGAAATTGATCAGACGAAGTATACCATATACCATGGTATACCCTATAGCAATAAGCGCATACTGTCCGCCAACGGATACACCTGCCAGAAGATAAGGCAGGTTTCTGGTAATCCAATCCATAGGAATCCTCCCTGCGTTCATATGACCTGTTGAGGCCATATAAATATTTTTAAAAATTACGAGGCGGGAATTTGTACCCGCCCCTGTAAATCTTTCATTTACTTAATTTGCCATGAATTACTGTACACTCTGTTCGCCTACAAAATCCCAGGCACCTGATTCTGTATTTGCACTCTTGATATAAGCAGTGTCTCTGATCGCATCACCGTTTTCAGAATCAAAAGCGATATTGCCGCAAACACCTTCGTAGGTTACATTCCAGAGTGCTTCATTAACAGCTGCAGGATCTGTAGAGCCGGCTGCCTTGAAAGCCTCCAGTGCTGTGAAGTATGCATCATAGCCCATTGCAGATACTGCTGCGATAGTATCGTCGCCGCCGTTGTTAGCTTTTGCTTCTGCATTGCTGTTGATGTAGTTCTTCATGCCTTCGTCAAATTCTTCGTTACCACCCTCCTGATAGAATGTGGTTACATAGATCTCAACGTCTTTGCCTTTTGCGGCATTTAAGATAACGTTGGAATCCCATGTATCACTGCCCATCAGCGGAATTCCCAGTTCCTGAGATGCAGCCTGCTCAATGATCAGAGCAGCAGCCTCAATGGATACAGGTGCAAAGAATACGTCAGCCTCTGCATTTTTTGCAGATGTGATATAAGAAGCAAAATCACTGTTTCCATCCGGGAAGGTTTCTGCTACTACTTCACCGCCAAGCTCTTCAAAGGCTTTTGTAAAGTAATATCCGAGACCGGTAGAGTAGTCATCACCAAGTTTTGTCAGAACGTATGCTTTCTTTGCATCAAAGTTATCTTTTGCAAAGTTTGCATGAACGGTACCCTGGAACGGATCAAGGAAACAGATACGGAAATAATGTGTATTTCCCTGTGTTACCTGAGGATTAGTACAGGTAACGCCTACAGCCGGAATTCCTGCATCTTTGAAAATATCGGAAGCTGCAATGGATACACCGGAACCGTAAGAACCAAGAACAATGGATACACCGTCGCTTACCAGCTTGGATGCAGCAGATGGTCCTTTATCTGTAGATGAACCATTATCCTGAATGTCCAGCTCAACAGTATATTCTGTTCCGCCGATCTCCACAGTAGGGCAAACCTCATTTGCATACTTAATACCAAGGGTTTCCTGCTTTCCGCCTGCACCATTGTCACCGGAAGCCGGTTCGTATACACCGATTTTTACTGTGTCCGCTGCAAAAGCCGGTACAGCTGCTGCCACTGACATGGATACAGCAAGAGCTGCTGTCATAAGTACGGATAACGCTTTTCTTTTCATTTTCATGTTCCTCCTTTTTGTTTTCGCTGCAAAGACATATGTCTTTATTCCTCATACAATGGTCAAATTATACCATTCTTTGAAGTGAATAGCAAGTACAAATCGGCTTATTTCATGACAATATTAATAATTTTTTTAGGAACATAAATTTCTTTGATAACATTTCCGGTCAGTTTATCCGCAATTGCTTCTTTTCCAAGTGCAATTGCCTCTTCCCTGGTGCTTTCAGCCGCAATGCTGATGACTGCTTTTGTTTTTCCGTTGATCTGAACAGGAACCTGAATCTCGTCATCCTTCATTGCCTCTTCATCACAGGCAGGCCACTGGGTATGGAATACGGAGTCTGTATTTCCCAGTCTTTCCCAGAGCTCCTCTGCGATATGCGGTGCGAACGGAGCAAGGAGCACAACTGCGGTGGAAATGGTCTCTCTGTCCACTGCTCCGCCGGATTTCTTTGCCAGGTCGATAAGTTTGTTATTATATTCCATAAATCCTGAAATAACTGTATTCAGGCTGAAGCTTTCCAGACGCTGGGTAATGTCGTAAACCATCTTATGACGGATCTTGATCATTTCCTTTGTGGCAGGAACGTCTTTTTCGATACTGTCAAGGGCAAGTCCCCAGAAACGCTTCAGGAAACGTGACACGCCGTCGATACCTCTGTCATCCCACTCTGCATCCAGTTCCGGCGGTCCTACGAACAGCTCGTACATTCTTAAGGAATCACATCCGTAATCTCTTACCAGATCATCAGGGGAAACCACATTACCTTTTGATTTACTCATTTTAATTCCGTTCTTACCGGTGATCATACCCTGATTAAACAGCTTTGTAAACGGCTCGTCAAAATCAATCACACCGATGTCATACAGGAACTTTGTATAAAAACGGGAATAAAGCAAGTGAAGGACTGCATGCTCCACACCGCCGATGTACATATCAACCGGCAGATATTTATCTGCTTTTTCCTTGGAAACCAGTTCTTTATCGTTCTTATTGTCCACATAACGCAGGAAATACCAGGAAGAGCCTGCCCACTGCGGCATGGTATTCGTTTCACGTTTTGCAGGCGCACCACAGCATGGACATGTGGTGTTAACCCACTCCTCAATATCCGCAAGAGGAGATTCTCCTGTTCCTGTAGGCTGATAGCTTTCAACCTCCGGAAGAGTAAGAGGAAGCTGATCCTCCGGCACCGGCACATTTCCGCAATTCGGGCAGTGGATGATCGGAATCGGCTCACCCCAGTAGCGCTGACGGGAAAATACCCAGTCACGAAGCTTATAATTTACAGTCTTGCGTCCGATACCCATCTTTTCAATCATCATCGGAGCTTCTTTTTTCAGTACAGCAGATTCCATGCCATTCCAGTCGCCGGAATTGATCATAGTTCCGGAAGCCTCTGTATATGCTTCTGTCATGTTTTCAATTTCCTGTCCGTCCTTTGCAATAACCTGAACGATCGGAATGTTGAATTTTGTTGCAAACTCAAAGTCACGGTCATCATGGGCGGGAACACACATGATCGCTCCGGTACCGTAATCAGCCAGTACATAATCAGAAAGCCAGATGGGAACAGATTTGCCGTTGATGGGGTTTACAGCATAGCTTCCGGTAAATACGCCTGTCTTTTCTTTGTCCTGGAGACGGTCTACGTTTGACTTCATGGATGCATCATAAATGTATTTCTCAACAGCTTCTCTTGTCTCATCTGTAGCAAGAGATTTCGCCAACTCATGCTCCGGTGCAAGAACCATAAAGGTTGCGCCATGGAGAGTATCCGGTCTTGTGGTATAAACTGTGATCTTCTCATCCTTTCCTTCAACCGGGAATTCCACCTCGGCACCATAGGATTTTCCGATCCAGTCTGTCTGCATCTTTTTAACCTTTTCCGGCCAGTCAAGCTTGTCAAGGTCATTTAAAAGTCTGTCTGCATATTTGGTAATGCGAAGCATCCACTGACGGAGATTTTTCTTCGTAACCGTTGCACCGCAGCGCTCGCAGCAGCCGTTAACAACCTCTTCATTTGCAAGACCGGTCTTACAGGAAGGACACCAGTTAATCGGGAATTCCTTTTCGTATGCAAGGCCTTCTTTAAACATTTTTACAAAAATCCACTGGGTCCATTTATAAAATTCCGGATCTGTGGTATTTACTTCCATATCCCAGTCATAAATTGCTGCGATATCATTGATCTGTTTTTTAATATTTTTTACGTTTTCTGCAGTGGAAACTGCCGGGTGTACACCCATCTTAATTGCGTAGTTTTCAGCAGGGAGACCGAAAGCATCCCAGCCCATGGGATGAATAAGATAATATCCCTGGAGCATTTTATAACGGCTCCAAACATCAGAAATAACATATCCTCTCCAGTGTCCTACATGAAGACCGTTTCCGGACGGATATGGAAACATATCCAGACAGTAATATTTCGGTTTTTTTCCATCATTGACGTTTACCGGATTCTTTTCCCAGTTCGCACGCCATTTTGCTTCGATTGCCTTATGATTATAAGGTGCGGCCATTTCTCTTTTCCTCCTTAAATATATTAACGCAGTGTTATTTTATTCCGGAAGGCTTTTTATTTCATAGGCAAATTCCAACGGAATTTCCTGTGAAATAAACAAAAAGCCTTCCGTCTCTTTTTAGAGACGAAAGGCATAAACTTCCGTGGTACCACTCTAATTCACCGGCAGCCGGTGCACTCGTTGATTCTGTAACGGGAATTCCCGTCCAGGCCTACTGTCTTCAGCCCGGCTGCTCCAAGGCGAGTTCGAATCCCTTTGCTCCTGTCTTGCACCAACCGACAGTTCTCTGACAGCAGGGAGTGATTCTACTGCTCCTTTTCACTGCATTTGATGTTACTCATTCTAACCACAGACAGTAGTTTTGTCAAGCTTAATCCTCATTTTCCGTAATGATTTCTCCAACAGAGCATGCCGGTTCTCCCGGATTATAAGCCAGAGTGATGGTATCTCCCACATCATAACGGACAATATCCAGAAAATCTGTAATTGGTACATCAAAGATAAGCTCATCCTCATTTTCCAGAACAAGATAATAATGGGTGCTTCCATCCACAACAGCCTGTGCCATTCTCCTGATCTTCCCGGTTATGGTCTTTGAATTTTCATCAATTACCACACCTGCGCTGCCTTTGATCATCTTCAAATAGGTTTTTTCACATTCAGCAACTGTATCTCCGATAGCTACATTCTGATATTTCTGGATATTCAGCATGGCATATTTCTTTACAAGTCCGGCATTATCTTTTAATGCAATAAAATAAGTCGGCTCACCGGAAATATTCAAAAGCAGCGGGAAGGTTGCCCGGTATCCCAGATTCTGTACCTGTCCTTCGGCAGAATCCATGGCCGAATACTCTTCCGCTCCCGGAATTTCATAATACTTCGTTTCCATGGTTCTCTGATTCATAAGCACAAATCCCACATTAGAGCGGTCTCCGCTGACAGATGTAACACCGGTATACACCCAGACATCATCATTGATAGCCAGATAATTATATCCGTCTGTTGTGTTCAGACAGCCCTTCTGTCCCAGAATACTGTTAAAAAATCCATTGATCAGGGTTCCGTGATAATCATAAAGCTGAATGAGAAGATCTGCCGGATATACTCTGTCAACCCATTTTGGGCAGTCCTCTACTTTGTAGTCTGTGCATTCTCCCGTTACCGCATTGCAAAGAACCACTCGTCCGATAGTCTGGCCACCGAATAATCCGATATTATATTTTTTCACCGGACAGATCCAGTATGGAATTCCGTCCTCATCTATTTCGAAGCTGAGCTGATCAAAAATATACGTCGGATATTTAAATCTCAGATGACGGTATATATTTCTGTTAAAATACTCTGATTCAGAATACCGGATTCCTTTTTCCAGCTTCACAAGACTGGTATCCTGTGTTGCCATATCAATAGAAATATAAGCCGGAATACCGTTTCGCATATTTGTCAGCCATTTAATGGGACTGGCATAAACAAGGGGCGTCACACGTACCGGTCGTCCCTTGTAATTGATCTGGGAATACAGCTGGCTCACCTCGAACTGAGATACCATATCTACCATGCTTCCCATCTTTCTGTTTCCCAGAATTTCTGCCGAATCCTTATCCAGAAGCGGAATCTGGTCATATTTGATCTGTTCGATATCTTCCGTGAAATTACCTGTTTCCGGCTGCATCAGCTGCTGGTATTTCTTTGCATTGATAACAGGTGATGACAGAATTGACCCTGCCAGGTAGATAAGTACAACTGCCAGTATGACTCCTGCTCCAAATTTAATCACCGGATTGTTTTTTGCCTCATAGGGCGTCCGTACTTTTTTCAGTGCATACAGAAGCAACACCACTGCCAGCACAACAATAACAAATACCCAGAAACCGCCGGCATGGATATTAATGGCCGGAAGCGTTACATAATAGTAAACAGCCGCAATGATCAGGGCAACGATCACTGCCAGTATTTTCCCCTTTTGCAATAACTTTTTCAAAATATATCCCTCCTGTCCAAGAATCGCTTGCTGCCAAAGCTTACGTATCATTCTATCACATTTTTATATAAACTGCTATAAAAAGACAGAGAATCCCGATAAATCGGAATCCCCTGCCTTTTATTTCCTCATCCAATTGGGTACGAAACCCCTGTTTCAATTACTCCTCGGTTCCATCCAGGCTGCTTGCTCTTGCAGCAATTTCTTTTGCCTGAATATCAGAAGGAGCCTGCTCATAGCGGGCAAATTCATACTGGAAGTCTCCGCTTCCACCAGTCATGGAACGAAGATCTGTGGAATATCCGTAGATTTCCAGAAGCGGTACATCAGCTTCAATAATTGTATTGCCCATATGATCCGGATTCATTCCAAGAACACGGCCGCGGCGTTTATTCAGATCGCCCATAACGTCACCGGTAAATTTATCCGGAACAGTAACTTTCATAGAAACGATTGGCTCCAGCAGAACCGGTGATGCCTCCATGAAGCCCTTCTTAAATGCAAGAATGGTAGCCATCTTAAATGCCATTTCAGAAGAGTCAACAGGATGATAGGATCCATCATACAGAGTCGCTTTAACGCCCACAACCGGGTATGCAGCCAACGGTCCTTTGGCAACACATTCCTGAAGACCTTTTTCCACAGCCGGGAAATAGTTCTTCGGAACAGCACCACCCACAACTACCTGCTCAAATACATATGGTGTTTCCAGATCGCCGGATGGCTCAAAGCGCATCTTAACATGACCATACTGTCCATGTCCGCCGGACTGTTTCTTATGTTTGCCTTCCACATCAGAGTTTTTGCGGAGTGTCTCACGGAACGGAACCTTCGGTTTGCTCAGCTCAATATCAACTTTATAACGCTCTTTTAATTTATTGACAACGATATCCAGGTGCTGGTCACCCATACCGTAGATAAGACTCTGGCGATTTGCACCGTCATTTACAACACGAAGTGTTTTATCCTCACTCATCATTCTGGAGAGAGCCTGAGAGATCTTATCTTCATCGCCTTTCTTGACTGCCTTATAACGTTTATAAGTATAAGGAACAGAAAGAACAGCCTTGGGATATACAATAGGATTTGCCTTTGTTGCAAGACTGTCGCCAGTCTGTACTGTATTTAATTTTGCAATGGCACCGATGTCACCTGCATGAAGTTCGGGAACCTCGATAGGCTTGGAGCCTTCCAGAACATACAGTTTATTGAGACGCTCCTCTGCACCCTTCTCAACGTTCAGAAGAGTATCATCAGATTTGATAACACCGGAGCATACCTTGATCATTGTGTATTTGCCAAGGAAAGGATCTACGATCGTCTTCCATGCATATGCAGACTTTGCTTTTGAGAAATCGTAATTAGCCTCAAAAATTTCATTTGTCTTCTGTGCGATACCATTGCAGGAACGCATATTCGGGCTCGGGAAATAGCCGCAGATATCATCAAGAAGATTTGATACACCTCTCAGGTTTACCGGTGATCCCATACATACGGGAACGATGCTTGCATCATGAACATTTGTTGCCAGTGCTGCGGAAACCTCAGCTACAGAGAACTCGTCACCTTCGAAATAACGATCCATGAACTCCTCGCTTGTTTCTGCAACTGCTTCCATAAGAGTCTCATGATATTTTTCCAGATATTCAGTAAGATAATCCGGAACATCACATTCTTCCTTTTTGCCTTTGTCAATGTATTTACGTCCTGCCTGTTTAACAACATTAACGTAACCTACAAACTTGCCGTCCTCACGAATCGGGAAATGAAGCGGAGCAATTCTCTTGCCGAATAACTCGGTCAGTTCATCCACAACCTTACGATAGCTTACATCATCCAGATCCATATCCGTAACGAAAATCATACGAGGAAGTTTGTATTTCTCGCAGAGATTCCATGCCTTCTGGGTTCCTACCTGTACACCAGCCTTACCGGAAACAACGATAATTGCTGCATCTGCCGCACTGACTGCCTCTTCCACTTCTCCTACAAAGTCAAAATATCCAGGGGTATCCAGCACATTGATTTTAATCTTATCCCACTGAATCGGGATCAATGATGTGGAAATAGAAAAATGTCTTTTGATTTCTTCTTTATCATAATCACTGACAGTATTTCCATCCTCAACTCTGCCGAGACGACTGGTCATACCTGCCAAATAAGCCATTGCCTCTGCCAAAGTTGTCTTGCCAGCTCCACCATGACCTAATAGGACTACATTTCTGATTCGGTCAGTTCTAAAAACGTCCATATGTAATACCTCCCTGTAATGTCTAATATGTTCATATTTTACTAAAATATCATATGAGTTGCAAGCATTTTATATAATTTTAACAACTTTTTTTCAGTTTTTCTTACAAAAATTTTGTGATTTCACCGGCAATTGACTTTTTTCTCCATTTCTTTTACAATAAAGGATGATTTTTATCAGAAAAAAAACATAATTCTATCAAGCATCGACTTTGGGAAAGGACCTGAACAACTATGAAAACCATTGGTTTTATTGGTCTGGGACTGATCGGCGGCTCCATTGCAAAAGCCATTCGAAAGTATCATCCGGACTATCATATCCTGGCATACAACCGGAGCCGGGACATTCTGGCAGACGCACTGAATGCAAATATCATTGACGGAGTATGTGAAGAAAATGATGAAAGATTTGCTTCCTGCGATTACGTATTTCTCTGTACTCCTGTGGAATATAATCTGGAATTTCTGGAAAGGCTTTCACCCTCCATCTCCGAAAGCAAATGCATTCTCACAGATGTGGGCAGTGTGAAAGGCATTATTCACAGCAAGGTACAGGAGCTTGGTCTGGAAAATCATTTTATCGGCGGCCATCCCATGGCAGGCTCCGAGAAGACCGGATTCCAGTATTCCAACGAACGTATTCTTGAAAATGCATATTATATCCTTACTCCGGGCGGAGAGATTCCTCTGGAACGCCTGACAGACTTCACTGAACTGATTTCATCCATCGGAGCCATTCCCATGGTTCTCACAGCCGAGGAGCACGATTTCATTACAGCCGGTGTCAGCCATCTGCCCCATATTGTAGCCTCTGCCCTTGTTAATCTTGTAAATATGCTGGATAATGATGCTGAATATATGAAAACCATCGCAGCAGGCGGTTTTCGCGATATCACACGTATTGCATCCTCCTCACCGGTCATGTGGCAGCAGATCTGCCTGGAGAATGACAAAAACATTTCCCGGGTACTGGACGAATTTATCCGCATGCTCATTCAGATCCGCTGTTCCATTGATAACCGGGAAGCAGACAACCTTTATCAGATGTTTGCAAGCTCCAGAGATTACCGGGATTCCATTGATGTGGTAAATAACGGCCTGATCCGGAAATTTTATGTTCTATATCTGGATATTGCAGATGAGGCCGGCGGGATCGCTACTATCGCCACCATCCTGGCCATGGATAATATCAGCATCAAAAATATTGGTATTATTCACAACCGTGAATTTGAAGAAGGCGTTCTGAAAATCGAATTTTATGAAGAAGATGCCATGAAGCGCGGTTTATCACTTCTGCAAAAACGAAACTATATTGTTTATGAACGGTAGGTATCATATTATGGAAATAAAAAAACTCGACCATCTCCGCGGCCAGCTGACCATTCCCGGAGATAAATCCATATCCCACAGAGCTGTCATGTTCGGAGCTCTTGCAAAGGGAACCACCAGAATCACCCACTTTCTGGAAGGTGCAGACTGCCTGTCTACGATCTCCTGTTTTCAGAAAATGGGGATCACCATTGAGAAAAACCCATCTGAGGTCCTTGTTCACGGAAAAGGACTTCACGGATTATCCGCTCCTTCTGAGATTCTGGACGTAGGCAACAGCGGCACTACCACCAGACTGATTTCCGGTATTCTTGCCGGACAGTCCTTTTCCTCAGTTTTAAACGGAGATGCATCTATTCAGTCACGTCCCATGAAAAGAATCATTACCCCTCTGACAGCCATGGGTGCAGACATCACCAGTCAGAGAGGCAACGGCTGTGCTCCTCTTTCCATTAACGGCCGTCCGTTAAAATCGATCCATTATAACTCTCCGGTGGCATCCGCCCAGGTAAAATCCTGTGTGCTCCTGGCCGGAATGTACGCAGACGGAATCACCTCCGTAACGGAACCGGTTCTGTCGCGCAACCATACGGAAATCATGCTGAATTATTTCGGAGCCAGAGTTACCTCTGATAATACCACAGCCTCCATCCGTCCGGAACCTTCTCTGGAAGCCCGTGAGATCCAGGTTCCCGGCGATATTTCTTCCGCGGCATATTTTATTGCTGCGGGACTTCTTGTACCCGGAAGTGAGATTCTTTTGAAAAACGTTGGAATCAATCCCACACGTGACGGTATACTCCGTGTATGCAAAGCCATGGGAGCTGATATTACTTTGCTCAATGAGCGGGCTTCGGGAGAGCCAACTGCGGATCTTCTTATCAGGAGCAGCAGCCTTCATGGAACGACCATAGGCGGTGAGATCATTCCCACCCTTATTGATGAAATTCCCATGATTGCTGTAATGGCTGCTTTTGCAGAAGGTACCACGATCATCAGAGACGCACAGGAATTAAAGGTAAAAGAATCTGACCGCATCGCCGTTATGGCAGAAAATCTCCATCGAATGGGCGCAGATGTGATTCCCACCGATGACGGCATGATCATTCACGGAGGCAAACCTCTTCATGGTGCATCCATTGATTCTCACCTGGATCACCGTATCGCCATGTCCTTTGCCGTTGCCGGAGCCGTCTGTGACGGGCCCCTTTCTATTGAAGGAGGCGAATGTGTAAATATTTCCTACCCTGAATTCTACAACGATCTTTACAGTCTGGCTGACTAAAAAAATAAAGACCCTTCTCTCCCAACAGCAATGCCGGCTGTTCAGATTGAAGGGTCCTTTTATATTATCCGCAGATTTCTGCTATCTTCTGTCCTGTGGGGCTGCATGCCAGACCACCATAGGTTCCTTTTAAGCAGGGAGGAAGCTGTTCTCCTACTTTATTCATTGTGACAATGGTCTCGTCCAACGGAATCTGTACAGAGAACCCATTGAGAACAATATTTGCCGTAGAAAGTGCATTAGATACAGCCATTGCGTTTCTCGCATTACATGGCTCATAGCCTACAGATACCGGATCACAGATAAGTCCCAGAATATTCTGCAGGCTGACTGCCGCCGCAGTAAACGCCTGCTTTGCCGTACCTCCCATCATTTCCACCACACCTGCCGCAGCCATGGCGCCTGCGGATCCGCATTCTGCCTGGCATCCTGCGACCTCTCCGCTGAAAGAACCCTGATGTGCTACAAAAGTTCCCACACAGCCTGCTGCAAACATTGCCATTGCGATTTCATCATCACTCTTTCCAATACAATCTCCCAAGTGAACAACTGCCGCAGGAATGATTCCAACAGAACCTACCGTAGGACATGCCACAACTACTTCCGGACGTTCCTGTTCAACCACTTCAAGAATACCGATAGCGACACAGTTTAACTCGTTTAATATTCCAAGCTCAGCCATTGGAACTGTTTTATCTTTAATAGAACGATACATATCAGTTGCCTTAATGGGGTAAAGATTTCCGATTTTTTCATCAGTTTTATTATTTATCGCACGCTGCGCTGATTTTCTCATTACCTTTATAACATTTTTCATCAAGTCCATTACCTGCTCGCGGGTATAGCCGCTGCGTGCCATTTCGTAACGAATTCCCAGTTCACCGGCACTTAATTTATCCGCCTTACCATATTCCAGCGCTCCGGCAGCTGTCCTGAAGGGCATATTTTCATAATAAAAGCTGGAAAGAACCGGCAGCACGTGTTCCGCATACCTTACTTTAACAACACCAGGTATGTCCAAAAGTTTCTGTAACTTTGGTTTATCCATGTATTTTCTGGTTTCAAGATAATACAGCACTGCCTCATTTGTTTTCGTTTCCTTCAGGTGGAATGTTTCAGAAATCACACTCTTAATCTGCTCCTCAAGCACCTTTGCGTCCACATTCCCGTCAGAATAAAGAAATACAGAATTAAAATCGCCTTTAATCGATACGGAAAAACCGTCAACACCTATAATCTCAATTGCACCGCCGCCCACTGACGTGGTATCCAGCGTAAGCTTCCCGCCATCTTTTCCTTCCAGTTCTATGTATGCATAATTTGCATGCTTATTTTCTTTCGGCTCTTTTATAAACTGAATATCCATTCCCTTTTCTTTTGCAATCGTCAGCGCATCCGTCATATCCTCGCTGTCGATCCTGCCGCCAAAAAGACCTGCTGTAAATCCTCTGTCTGACCACTGTAATTTGTAATATGATCCGTATGAACTGTTCGGATCAAAGGATATCCTGGCTTTTTTTACCTCTTCTCCCAACAGCATGCGCGCAGTTGCTCCGATTCTGTAAGGACCTGCCGTATGTGAGCTCGATGTACCGATCATGATCGGTCCAAATACTTCATTAAATATACTGCTGTAATACTCTTCCATAAGTACCTCCTTCATTTTCGACATTGTTTCCTTTTACCATTCCTTTTGTGTTCTGTATAAAGGAACGCTGTTCTCTTTTGCGTGTAAAAATTTACTTGGCTTTCTGTAGCCAAGCTTTTTACTTCTCTTATAGTATAACTCTGAAATCATTTTCCTGCAACAACTATTACCTTAATTTTATGAATAATATAATTCTCTCATGGAAAAAATATCTCACATCCAAGATGAGAGGAGCACTCTTCTATGAAAATATTATTTTACGGAACAAAAAAATACGACGAAGAATTCTTTAATGCCCTTCTTCCCCGGTTTCCGGATATTCAGATTCATTTTCTGGAAGCAAATATCGGAAATGATACCGCCATGCTGGCGAAGGGCTATGATGCCATATGCGTCTTCGTAAATGCAGATCTTCATTCGTCTGTTCTGAAAGCGCTTGGTGAATGTGAGATACGACTGATCCTCCTGCGCTGTGCCGGCTACAACAATGTGGATCTGAAAGCTGCGGCAAAATATGGAATGACGCTTTTGCGTGTACCCAGCTATTCTCCTGAAGCAGTGGCGGAGCACGCCATGGCCCTTGTCCTTACAGCCAATCGTCACACACATAAAGCCTATATCAAATGCAGAGAAAACAACTTTGCCCTGAACGGACTTATGGGAGTGAATCTATACCGAAAAACAGCCGGAATTATCGGAACAGGAAAAATAGGTGTGGCAATGGCCCGTATATGCAGCGGTTTCGGTATGGATGTCATTGCCTATGATCCCTATCCTTTAAAAGACTCTCCGGGCTTTTCCTATGTTTCTCTGGATGAGCTTCTGCAGAGAAGTGATCTCATAAGCCTGCACTGCCCTCTTACGAAAGAAACTCATCACCTGATTCAGGAAAAAACCATCTCTCAGATGAAAGACGGTGTCATTCTGGTCAACACCTCCAGAGGAGGTCTTATAAAAACAGAAGACCTGATTGCCGGTATTCGAAATCGTAAATTTTTTGCGGTTGGTCTTGATGTCTACGAAGAGGAAACTGCCTTTGTTTATGAAGATCTTTCAGAAGAAATTCTTCCAAGATCCACCATAGCACGGCTTTTGTCCTTCCCTAATGTAACCATTACTTCTCATCAGGGCTTTTTTACCAGGGAGGCACTGCACAACATTGCAGAAACCACCCTGGAAAATGCCGACAGCTTCCAAAAAGGCAAGCTACTCGCAGACCGCGTTGTATCTCTCTCTTAAAAGAGCGATCTCTTTTGTCCAGCCCTCATCATCATTAGGGGTTTCCAGAATAAACGGAATCCCCTGAAGGGCAGGATGGCAAATTACTCTCACCAGAGCTTCCAGTCCAATCTGTCCTTCGCCGATTTTGGCATGACGGTCCTTGTGGCTGCCCAGTCCGTTCATACTGTCATTTAAATGTATAGCCTTCAGATTTGAAAGTCCGATAACATTATCAAACTCCTCCAGAACTTCATCCAGATTATTTACAATATCATAGCCTCCGTCCCAGATGTGACAGGTATCAAGACAAACACCCAGTTTATCCTTCTTTTCTGTTTTATCCATGATCGCTCTGATTTCTTCAAAAGTTGCACCCACTTCCGAGCCTTTTCCTGACATAGTCTCCAGCAGCACAGTGGTAGTCTGCTCCTCTGTCAGTACCTCGTTAAGTATTTCCGCAATTTTTTCGATTCCTGTCTCTGTCCCCTGCCCCACATGGCTGCCCGGATGAAAATTATAATAATTTCCGGGAGTCGCTTCCATTCTTTTCAGATCATCTGCCATTGTCTCTTTTGCAAAAACTCTCAGGTTTTCCTTTGCTGCGCAGGCATTCATGGTATAGGGAGCATGAGCAACGATTTTTCCGAAATTGTTTTCTCTGGCAATTTCAATATATTTTGCCACATCCTCAGGCAGTATTTCCTTGGCCTTACCCCCTCTGGGATTTCTTGTAAAAAACGCAAAGGTATTGCCGCCGTTTTTCACCATCTGTTTTCCCATTGCTTCGTATCCCTTTGAAGAAGAAGTATGATTTCCGATATATAACATTTTTTATTCCTCAGCTTTCTGTTTTATACTTTTTTGTAAATCTTAATTAATCTATGATGGTACATGATCATAACCGGCAGAGGGATAAGAACACCGCCACACATGGGAATCACACTCCAGATGGTGTCCCCCATCATTGCCCCGATTCCATAAGATGCCATAATAACCAGTCCATAAATCACCCACATAAAACCATGCTTTTTATTCCAGGCGTTCACATCCGAGAGATCCTCTGCCCGCGGCGGCTTTTCTCCCGTGTAAAACCACACCGGGTTCTTGCTCTTTATCTGGTAAATTCCGATTGACATCATTACTGCGGCCACTGCCAGATATATAATCAGTCCAGCTATATTTTCTCCATTCACACACTTTCACTCCTCTGCTGCTCAGATTTTCACTTCTGTTTGTACCCCTGTACCTATTATAACGCATTATTTATTCCAATGCCATTTAATATTTTTTCTCAATCATGTATTTTTCAGAAACTTAAGATATCTGTTGACGGGAAGGTAAAAAGTTCCTATACTCTATATAGTATTTACTAATGAAAAAGGAGCCAGATATGCCGCCAAAGAAAAATCTGCCGGGAAACCGGAAAAAGAATTTTTATAAAAAAACCAGATACTATCAGCAGCAAAGAAAGAAAAGAATTCTCGCAGCCACTGCTGCAGGTCTCTCACTTTTTGTAATTATTGCAGTTTTTGCAAGTGTCCGTGCTGTTTCCCATAAAACCACAACGGAAACAGAAAGCGGCTCTGAAAACGGAAACGATTCGGAAACTGCCGCCCAGCCTGTACAGCCGGTCACTCTTACAGTCAGTGTTGTGGGAGACTGTACTCTTGGTACGGATGAATCCTTCGATTACAGTACCAGTCTGAACAATTATTATAATACATACGGCAGTGCCTATTTTATGGAAAATGTGAAAGATATATTTTCACAGGATGATCTTTCTATTGCAAATTTTGAGGGTACTCTCACAGATTCCCAGTACCGTGAAGATAAAATGTATGCATTCAAAGCTCCTGCCGAATTCGCTTCCATTATCACTGACGGAGCAATAGAGGCTGTGAATACAGCCAACAATCACAGTCATGATTATGGTGAGTCAAGCTTTGATGATACCATGGCAGCACTGGATGCCCAGGGCATCGTTCATTTCGGATATGATGAAACGGCAGTTATGGATATTAAAGGTATAAAAGTAGGACTTGTTGGTATCTATGAACTGAATGATCATCTGGAACGTACCCGGCAGCTGAAAGACAACATTGCAAAGGTTAAAAACGAAGGTGCACAGCTTATCATTGTCATTTTCCACTGGGGTAATGAAAAAGAAGAAGTACCTGACAGTAATCAGATGACTCTTGGACGTCTCGCCATTGACGAGGGTGCCGACCTGGTATGCGGTCATCATCCCCATGTGCTTCAGGGAATCGAAGTCTATAAAGGCAAAAACATTGTATACAGCCTTGGAAACTTCTGTTTCGGAGGAAACAGCGCTCCCAGCGATATGGATACCATGATTTTCCAGCAGACTTTCACCATCGGAGAAAACGGTGTGGAATCAGACAACGTGACAAATATTATTCCCTGCTCCATTTCTTCCGCAGATGGCTACAACAATTATCAGCCCACTCCTGCTCAGGGCGATGAGGCAGACAGAATCTTAAATAAAATCCAGGAGCGAAGCTCCTGGATCGATAAATAAACAAATAACGAGGTTAATCTATAAACATGGCATCCCCGAAGGAAAAGAAACGGTATTTCTGCTGTACGGCTTCTTCGTAGGCTGCCATGATTTTTTCTTTTCCGGCAAAAGCAGATACCAGCATCAGCAGAGTGGATTCCGGCAAATGGAAATTGGTGATCAGGCCATCCAGGATCTTAAACCGGTATCCCGGGTAAATAAAAATATCTGTCCAGCCGCTTTTTGCCTGAAGATATCCATTCTCATCCGCAGCAGATTCCAAAGTACGGCAGCTTGTAGTTCCCACTGCAATAATCCGGCCGCCTTTTTTTCTTGTTTCGTTGATCAGGTCTGCCTGATCCTTTTCTACCACATAAAATTCCGAATGCATATGGTGGCTCTCCACATCATCTACCTTTACAGGACGGAATGTGCCCAGGCCCACATGAAGAGTCACGTGAGCGATGGATACGCCCATACGCTGCACCTGCTCCAGAAGCTCCTTTGTAAAATGAAGTCCTGCCGTAGGCGCTGCCGCAGAGCCTTCATGTTTTGCATAAACAGTCTGATAACGGTTTTTGTCCTGCAGCTTATGGGTAATATACGGGGGCAAAGGCATTTCTCCCAGTCTGTCAAGAATCTCCTCAAAGATTCCTTCGTATTCGAATCTTATCAGACGGTTTCCCTCTTCCACCACATCCAGAATCTCTCCTTTAAGAATACCGTCCCCAAAAAGGATTCTGGCACCGGGACGTGCTTTTTTGCCCGGTTTTACAAGACATTCCCAGATATCATTCTCTCTTCGTTTCAGAAGAAGGATTTCAATTACAGCTCCTGTATCTTCTTTATGGCCATAGAGTCTGGCCGGAATTACTTTGGTATCATTTATAACAAGACAATCTCCCTTTTTCAGATAATGGAGAATGTCTGTAAAACAGCCATGGGTAATGGCCCCGTCTTCTTTTGACAAATGCAGAAGCCTTGATGAGCTTCTGTCTTCCAGAGGATCCTGTGCGATCAGCTCCTTTGGAAGGTCATAATAAAAATCTGATGTTTTCATTCTAAACTATCTGTCTCCTTTGATCTGTCGTTTAGCGCTTCTTCCTCTTTCCACTGTCTGCGCCATTCCCGGATCATATTCCATTCTTTATTTGTAAGATCTGCTTTCTTCAGCAGATCCGGACGCCTTTTGGCAGTCCGAAGAATCGATTGTTCTCTCCGCCATTTATCTACATTCCCATGATGTCCGGACATCAGCACCTCCGGGACTTTTTTGCCGTGCCATTCCTCCGGGCGGCTATACTGAGGATATTCCAGAAGATTCCCTGCAAAGGATTCTGTTTCTCCGGATTCCTGATTATTAAGAACTCCCGGAACCATACGGGAAATGGAATCCATCATGACCATTGCCGGAAGCTCTCCTCCGGTGAGCACATAGTCTCCGATGGAAACGTAATCTGTGACAATTTCCTCCAGAACCCTTTCATCGATTCCTTCATAATGTCCGCAGAGAAAGATCAGGTCCTCTTCCATTGCCATTTCCTTTGCCATTTTCTGGTTAAACACATCCCCCTGAGGTGTAAGATACACAACTCTCGGCTTTTTATCCAGCCGTGATGCAATGGCATCATATGCAAGAAATACAGGCTCTGCCTGCATCAGCATTCCCGCACCGCCTCCATAGGGATAATCATCCACCTTCTGATGTTTGTTAAATGCATAATCCCGGATATTCACCGCCTCTAAAGACAGCAGACCTTTGGCAATGGCTCTTCCTGTAATACTGGTATTCATTCCGTTTTCAATCATTTCCGGAAACAGGGTCAGAACATGAAAATTCATCTAAACAAGTCCTTTCATCAAATGTACAGTCATAACATTTTCTTCAATGTCCACATCCAGTATACAATCTTTGATTGCCGGAAGCAAAACCTCATCTCCCTGCTCCCTCGTTACCACGTAAACATCGTTTGCACCTGTTTCCATAACATCTTTCAGGATACCAAAAGGTGTTCCATCCTCCAGCACAACCTTCATTCCCAGCAGGTCTGCCACATAATATTCATCTTCCGAAAGCTCCTGTCCGTCCTCTCTGCGCACCCACAGACTGCATCCTTTATATTTCTCTATATCATTTATATTGTCAATCTCACTGAACTTCAGGATAGCCAGGTTTTTGAAAAATTTCACATTCTGAATATGCAGCTCCTTCATTTCTCTTCCGGTATCCAGCAAAACATACTCCAGTTCCAGAAAACGTTCTGCATCATCTGTGGTGGGATAAACCTTAACCTCGCCCCTTACTCCATGTGTGGTGGTGATCACTCCAACCTTTAATATATCTTCCATACTCTCTGAACTCCCTTTAAGCTCAAATCAGGAGCCATGGAAACCACAGCTCCTGATTATGATTTTATTGCAGAATATCTACAATTACTTTTTTGCTGCTTTTAGAAGAAGCCGCTTTCACAACTGTACGGATAGCCTTGGCAATTCTTCCCTGACGTCCGATAACCTTACCCATATCAGCAGGTCCGACCTTCAGTTCAATCACAACTGCATCTTCCTTTTCAGTTTCTGTAACAACAACCTCATCCGGATTTTCTACAAGAGATTTTGCAATTACCTCTACTAGTTTTTTCATTACATACCTCCCTAACCGGTCCTGTAACAGGAGTTACAGTCATGCATCTGCTATTTTGATTATTTCTCAATACCGGCAATTTTGAAAATCTTTGCAACAACTTCTGTAGGCTGAGCGCCTGCTGCAAGCCATTTCTTAGCTGCTTCTTCGTCTACTTTGTATACAGACGGATCCTGAGTCGGATCATAGGTTCCGATTTCTTCGATGCATCTTCCGTCACGTTTGCAGCGGGAATCTGCAACTACGATTCTATAAAAAGGTGCTTTTTTCTGTCCCATTCTTCTTAATCTGATTTTTACTGCCATTTTTTGTTTTCCTCCATTTATTGTATTATTTTTCTTTATATTATTTATTAAAAAGGAAGCCGGAAGCCGCCTCTTTTACCACTTTTGCCGCCCATCAGTCCGGGCATCTGTTTCATCATTTTCTTGCTCTGTTCAAACTGCTTGACAAGACGGTTCACCTCAGACACATCCACTCCTGCCCCCCGTGCGATCCTGTTTTTACGGGATATATTCAGAATTGATGGATTGCTTCTCTCCTGAGGCGTCATGGAAAGGATAATGGATTTTGTACGATCCATGGCTTTTTCATCGATCATACTTTCAATATCTTTCATCTTACCGCCCATACCGGGAAGCATATTCAGCACACTGCCGATTCCTCCCATTTTATTCATCTGTTCCAGACTGGTAAGATAATCATTAAAATCAAAATCCATTTTTTTGAGCTTCTTCTGCATCTCCTGAGCTTTTTCCTGATCAACAGAAGCTTCCACCTTCTCGATTAGACTCATGACATCGCCCATTCCGAGAATCCTGGATGCCATTCGTTCCGGATAAAACTGTTCCAGATCCGTCAGCTTCTCACCCATACCTACATAAAGAAGCGGTTTTCCTGTTACTGCTTTAATTGAAAGGGCCGCACCACCTCTGGTGTCACCGTCCATTTTAGTAAGAATGACTCCATCGATTCCAACCTTCTCTGTAAATGTCTTTGCAACATTTACCGCATCCTGTCCTGTCATGGCATCTACCACAAGAACCGTAGCGTCTACCGCAACACTGGCTTTGATGTCCGCAAGCTCTTTCATCATATTTTCATCAATATGAAGCCGGCCGGCTGTATCAATGATCACCACATTCTGCTGATGCTGCTTTGCATGCTCAATGGCTGCTTTTGCAATATTTACAGGACTTTGTTTATCACCCATGGAAAATACTTCCACGCCCTGCTTTTCACCGTTGACCATAAGCTGCGTGATAGCCGCGGGACGATAAACATCACATGCAACCAGAAGCGGTTTTTTTCCTTTTGATTTAATCTGCCCTGCAAGCTTGGCAGCCGTAGTGGTCTTACCGGCGCCCTGCAGGCCGGCCATCATGATCACTGTCGTCTCATTACCCGGTTTGATCGGAAGCTCCGTTGTCTCACTGCCCATCAGACTTACCAGCTCGTCATTTACGATCTTGATCACCATCTGACCGGGATTCAGGCCATTCATGACATCCTGTCCAACTGCACGTTCCTGTACGGATTTGGTAAACTGCTTCACAACCTTGAAGTTAACATCGGCTTCCAGAAGTGCCATCTTGACTTCCTTCAGCGCAATTTTTACATCTTCCTCTGTCAGGCGGCCTTTACTTCTCAGCTTTTTAAATACATTCTGTAATTTCTCTGTTAAGCTTTCAAATGCCATCTATTATAACTCCTCTAAAATTACATTGGATATCGCCGTGATTTCTTTGGCGTTATAGCGTTTTGCAATCTCACGGATTTCTTTTACGTGTTTGCGGATATTCACAAATTTCTCTACCAGATGAAGCTTCTCCTCATACTCCTCCAATGTTTTGTTGCACCGCTTGATCATATCATGGACACTCTGTCTGCTGATCTGCAGTTCTTCCGCAACTTCACTCAGAGAATAGTCCTCCAGCACCACACTCTCATAAACCTGCTGCTGGCGTTTGGTAAGAAGCTCACCATAAAAATCATAAAGCAAAGCCCTTTGTACAAACTTCTCCATCTGTAATCACCTTGGCTATCATATCGTATCTTTCATCTGCTGTCAAGTGTTTTTTCTTGACAGGATTATTTTTTTATACAATATCCATGCTTCCGCTGCGAAATCCTTCCATATCCAGTGTGATATAGGGTACTCCCACTTTTTTCAGCTCCGTCAGGATTTCTTCCCTGCGCCTGCAGATGCCTTCCATTGCCTCAGCATCAACCTCCAGCCGCAGAATATTTCCGTGAACCCTGACCCGAATATTTCCGGAAATAAAACTCTTCAAATACTCCTCCGCCTGTTCGATCCGTTTCAAAAGCTCCAGATCAATCTCAGTCCCATAGGGAAGCCTTGTGGCAAGACAGGGAGCCGAAGGTCTTTTTGCCACAGAAATCCCATACTCTGCTGCAAGATAACGTACCTCCTCTTTCGTAAAATGACAGAGGGCAAGGGGACTGTGTACCTTCAGTTCTTCTATGGCACGCCGGCCGGGCCGGTATACGTGCATATCATCCTCATTGCTTCCTTCAAGCAATACATCAGTTCCTTTTTCCTTTGCAAAAGCAAGCATCTTCATATAAAGTTCTTTTTTGCAGAGATAGCATCTGTCCACAGGATTATTTCTGATTTCCGGCACTGCCAGCTCATCAGAATGAAGAACACAGTGAATAGCTGTAGTTTTCTCAAGAACTGCCTTTGCCACGTTAAGATCTGCTTTGGGATGAAGCACTGTATCCATGGTAATGGCATATACCTTTCTGCCGGTCTCTCTGGCCGCCTCACAGGCAAGGACCAGAACAAGGCTGGAGTCCACACCGCCCGAAAAGGCCACACATACATCTCCCTGGGCATATTTTTTCATCAGAGACAGAAGACACCTCTTTTTCTCTTCGTTTATCATTATACTTTCCTTTCCTGTCTTTTCAGTTACTCAGTTTAATAGTTGCCATTTTTTCTCACATGGTTTATTATGGTAATAATAACCAAAGGAGGGTATTACATATGGAAAAATCAAAGGTATATTATACAAGTATGAGAACCGGTTTTAATGACAGTCTTCTCAATAAACTGGAACGACTGATCAAAAAAGCCGGTATCGGAAACATCGATTTCGAGAATAAGTTTACGGCTATCAAGATTCATTTTGGCGAACCCGGAAATCTTGCATTTCTCCGTCCCAATTATGCCAAAGTTGTTGCCGACGTGGTAAAAGAACTTGGCGGAAAACCGTTCCTAACAGACTGCAACACTTTATATGTGGGCGGCCGCAAAAATGCGCTGGATCACCTGGAAAGTGCTTATACAAACGGCTTCTCTCCATTTTCCACCGGCTGCCATGTAATCATCGCAGATGGTCTGAAAGGAACCGATGAAGAATATGTTCCGGTCGAGGGCGGTGAATATGTAAAAGAGGCAAAAATCGGCCGTGCCATCATGGATGCAGACGTATTTATATCTCTGAGCCATTTTAAAGGCCATGAAGCTGCCGGTTTCGGCGGTGCCCTGAAAAATATCGGTATGGGATGCGGTTCCCGTGCTGGAAAAATGGAAATGCACAGTGCCGGCAAACCTCATGTGGATCAGGATCTTTGTATCAGCTGTAAACGCTGTGCAAAAATCTGTGCCCATGACGCACCGTATTTTACAGAGAATAAAGCTGCCATTGACCACAGCAAATGTGTAGGCTGCGGAAGATGTATCGGTGTATGTCCCCAGGATGCAGTTCTCCCGGCTTCTGATGAATCCAATGACATCCTGAACTGCAAGATTGCCGAATATTCCAAGGCTGTAATCGACGGACGCCCCAATTTCCATATCTGTCTGGTAATCGATGTGTCTCCGTACTGTGACTGCCACGCAGAAAACGATGCTGCCATTGTACCGGATGTAGGATTCTTTGCTTCCTTTGACCCGGTTGCTCTGGACGTCGCATGTGCCGACGCGGTAAACGCTCAGCCGGCCATTTCCAACACCTGCCTCTCCGAAGCAGAACATGACGGACATGACCATTTCCATTCCATCTTCCCCACAACAGACTGGAGAAGCTGCATTGAGCATGCCAAAAAGATCGGCATCGGAACTGACCAGTATGAACTGATCACTGTAAAATAACCTTCATAAAATATCAAAGGATGCGGCAAAATTCAATCAGCGAAGTTCTGCATCCGGTGTTTGTTTCCACCTCCTGACATATGTTCGCCCATGTCGGATGATATCCGCCATGATTCGGACATATGTCTCGGTGAGACAAACACCCTGGATGTCAGAAACTTTCGCGTTTGATTTTGCCGCATCCTATTTTACTGCCAGATTATAAGCTAATGCGGATAACCTTGGGTCTGCAGCCTGCATCCTCCAGAGCCTGAACAATCTGGCGCTTATGGTCAGTGCCATATGCCTCCATTGTGATCTTCAGTTCCACAGCCGCATTACGGTTTGTGCTTACAAACTGATTATGATCCAGCTTAATTACATTTCCCTGATTCTCAGAAATAATGGTGGCAACACGGACCAGCTCACCGGGTTTATCCGGAATCAGAACAGAAACGGTAAAGATTCGGTCACGCTGGATAAGACCGTGCTGAACTACAGACGACATTGTGATCACATCCATATTGCCGCCGCTTAAGATCGATACTACCTTTTTGCCCTGGAAATCCAAATGACGAAGGGCTGCCACGGTGAGAAGACCGGAATTTTCTACGATCATTTTATGATTCTCTACCATATCAAGAAATGCTACAATGAGTTCATCATCATCCACACGGATCACACTGTCCAGGTTCTCCTGAAGATACGGGAAAATCTTTTCTCCCGGTCTTTGTACTGCTGTACCATCGGCAATGGTATTTACCTCAGGAAGGCTTACCACCTCACCCTGACGGAGAGATTCTGTCACACATGCAGCTCCCATGGGCTCAACGCCAATTACTTTAATATGAGGATTCAGCATTTTTGCAAGGGTAGAAACACCTGTCGCCAGACCGCCTCCTCCAATGGGTACCAGGATATAATCCACAAGAGGAAGTTCCTGAATGATTTCCATTGCAATGGTTCCCTGACCTGTGGCTACTGCCAGATCATCAAAGGGATGAATAAACGTATACCCGTTCTGCTCTGCCAGCTCAATTGCATAGGCACATGCTTCATCATATACATCACCTTTCAGAATCACTTCCGCCCCATAATTCTTGGTGCGCTCCACTTTGATCAGTGGTGTTGTGGTCGGCATAACGATAACAGCTTTTACACCAAATTTATGTGCCGCATATGCCACACCCTGAGCATGATTTCCTGCTGATGCGGTAATAAGCCCCTTCTGGCGTTCCTCATCAGACAAAGTGCTGATTTTGTAATAGGCGCCCCTTACCTTGTAGGCACCGGTACGCTGCATATTTTCCGGCTTGAAGAAAACTCTGTTTCCTGTCAGCTCGGAAAAATAGCTGCTTTTGATCAGTTTTGTTTCCTGTGTAACTTTTTTTACGATTTCTGATGCTTCCTCGAAGCTCTCTAATGTAAGCATTCTTTTATCCTCTTTTCTAAGCACTTTCTCCTGTATTGAATAATGCATTTATAAATGCATCGGAGTCAAATTTCTGAAGGTCGTCAATGGTCTCACCAACGCCGATATATTTCACCGGAATATCCAGTTCAGACTGAATTGCCACAGCAATTCCCCCCTTTGCTGTACCGTCCAGCTTCGTCAGGATAATACCGCTGACATTTGCAACCTCTGCGAACTGCTTTGCCTGCGCAAGGGCATTCTGGCCAGTGGTTCCGTCAAGTACCACAAGAGTTTCCAGATAAGCCTCTGAATACTCTCTCTCCAGGATTCTGTATATTTTTCGCAGTTCCTCCATAAGGTTCTTTTTATTATGGAGACGGCCTGCCGTATCACAGATGAGAACATCGGCTTTTCTTGCCTTGGCTGCTGCCACCGCATCATAGACAACTGATGCCGGATCTGCCCCCGGCTGCCCGCCGATAATATCCACACCTGCACGGTTTGCCCACTGGGTAAGCTGCTCACCGGCTGCCGCACGGAATGTATCCGCCGCCGCAAGCACCACCTTTTTGCCCTGGCTTTTCAGCTTTCCGGCAAGCTTTCCAACAGATGTGGTCTTTCCTACACCGTTGACACCGATAACAAGAATTACAGATTTCCTGTTCTCAAACTCATACTCTGTACTGTCCACGTGCATCTGCTCCTTCATACTGTCAATCAGAAGCTGCTTGCACTCCATGGGCTCCTTGATATGTTTCTCGGCCACCTGCGTTTTAAGCTTTTCCAGTATGGCGGTAGTGGCATTAATACCGATATCACCCATAATAAGTATTTCTTCCAGTTCCTCATAAAAATCATCGTCTATACTTGAATAACCACTGAAGATAGAATCAAAACCCGCTACAATATTATCACGTGTTTTGGCAAGACCGCTGACCAGTCGTTTAAAAAATCCCTTTTTTTCCTCTGCCATAACTTCTCCCTCCTCGTTACTGCGTCAACTGATTTTCAACAAGATCCACGGAAACCAGCGTTGACACACCTTTTTCCTGCATGGTGATGCCGTATAGCCTGTCTGCCGCATTCATGGTACCGCGTCTATGTGTTATTATAATAAATTGTGTATTTTTCGTCAACTTCTGTAAATATCCTGCAAATCGTCCCACGTTGGAATCATCAAGAGCCGCTTCGATCTCATCCAGAAGACAGAACGGAGATGGCTTAAGATTCTGGATGGCAAACAGAAGGGCAATAGCTGTAAGCGCTTTCTCACCGCCGGAAAGCTGCATCATGTTCTGAAGCTTCTTGCCCGGGGGCTGGGAAATGATCTTAATACCTGCTTCCAGAATATCTTCATCCTCCGCAAGCTCCAGAGTACCTTTTCCGCCGCCGAAAAGCTCTTTAAAGGCTTTATCAAATTCTCTCTGAATGTCACGGAATTTTTCTGAAAACTGCTTCCGCATACCCTCATCCAGTTCTTTGATAATACCTTCCAGGGTTTCTTCTGCTTTTTTCAGATCCTCATGCTGGGCTGCAAGGAATGTATGACGTTCTGACAACTCTTTATAATCCTCAATGGCATTTACATTTACGGAGCCCAGACGTCTGATCTCATCTTTAAGCCGGGCAATCTCTTTCTTCATTTCCTGACGGTCGCCAAGGTCATCCCTTTTGTAGGAAAGAGCATTATTGGGTGTGATCTCATATTCTTCCCACATATAGGAAATAAGATTTTCTCTGCTTTCCTCCAGCTTTTCCATCTGGCTTTTCAGTCGGAAGCATTCTTTATCCAGAAGATTCATCCTCTGGGACAGCTCATCTCTTTTTTCAAAGAAAACCTTATGCCTCCTGTTCTTTTCTTCCTTTTCCTTCTGCCAGATTTCAAGCTGCGCTCTTGCTTCCTGTTCTGTCCGGCCGAAGTCTTCCATGGATGCTTTGAGACTCTCTATGGAATCTTCCTTCTGTTTCACATCGCCGGCTCCCTGATCCATAAACTGAAGGATCTCATTTTTTTCTTTCAGAAAAGACTGTATCTCACCGGAAAGACGCTGCATGTTTTCTGTTACAAACTGCTCTTTCTGAACAAATGCACCTGCCTCCAGACGGATTCTCTCCAGCTCTTTAAGAATTCCCTCTTCTTCCTTTTTCCATTCCTCCAGTTCTTTCTGTTTTGACTCAATAAAAGCCTCCAGTTCCTGCTCATCCTTTCTGGATGCTTCCAGTTCCTGCTCAACAGCATGATGATCTCTGGCAATTTCCTGTGTCTGGCTGCGGATCTCCTGCTGTTCCCGCTGTATCCTTGCATAGGAATCTTTGCTTTCCTTTGCCTTTTCCTCAAACTGCTCCACATTCATCCTGGCAGTATTCTGCTCAACATAAAGATGGCTGAGACTTTCCTGTACTTCTGCAATGGAATCTCTGAAATAATTTCTTTTTTTCTTATTTTCTTCAATTTCTTTTTGCATCTGCTCCATGTCCCGTTTCAGGGCAGAAACACTTTCTTCCAGTTCCTCGATCTCTCTGCGCCTTCCCAGCAGATTACTGTTATTCTTAAAGGCACCGCCTGTCATGGAACCTCCCGGGCTTAATGATTCACCTTCAATGGTTACCATGCGCAGACTGTGACGATATTTCTTTGCAATGGCAATGGCATGGTCTATATGATCCACAACCAGAACTCTTCCCAGAAGATACCGGGAAAGCCCTGTGTATTCTTCCTTTACCGTTACAAGGTCACTGGCAATACCGATGACCCCCGGTTCATTCAAGGCTTCCTTCCGGGCAAATTCAGCCCGTCCGTTAATACTGTTCAACGGCAGAAAGGTTGCCCTTCCAAAGCGGTTCTTTTTCAGGAACTCGATCATATGCTTGGCCGTCTGTTCATTATCTGTGACAATATTCTGGATACTTCCGCCAAGTGCAGTCTCAATGGCAATCTCATAATCCTTCGGCACCTGAATAAGATCTGCCACAACACCCAGTATACCGGGTACACGGCTTTTCTGTTCCATTACACGGCGGATACTGTTTCCATATCCGTCATATCGTTCCGTAATATTTTTTAAGGATTCCAGTCGTGATGCTTCCCTGTGGTATGCTGTCTGGCCGATTCCCAGCTTTGTGTTCTGCTCTTTCAGTTCCTCCTGGATGGATGTCACAGAAGTTTCCAGCTGCCGGATTCTCTCATTTGCCGCCTGAATATTGCTGGTGATTCTTTCAAACTCAAGGCGTGCCTTACGGATAACTGTCTGCTGCTGTTCTTCCTCTGTTTTCAGATGAAGGAGCTTCTGATTGATCTGCGCCTTACGGATATCGATCTGCTCCATCATGGTATCAAAACGCTGGGCTTTTCCTTTGGTAGTTGCACGGGAATTCAAAAGCTCGATAATCTCGTTCTTTCCTTCTTCCACACTTCCTGTACACTCTGCAACGTTTTCCTGCACAGATGCCAGCTTCTCTTCTTTTTCCTTTTCTTTTTTTCGAAATTCCCGGATGCTTTCCCGCAGTGTTCCCAGCTCCTGCTGCTGTTCCTTCTGGCCTTTTTTTCTGGTTTCCATATTTTCTTCCAGTGAAACAAGGCGTGAACGGTAATGCTCCTGATTTTGCTTTCCTGCCAGGATCTGTTCTCTCAAAACGTTGATCTGTCCGTCAAGCTGCTGCTTTTTCAGCGCGTTTTCCTGGGTTTCTTCTCTAAGGGTATCCATTTTCTCTGTGAGAGCCTCAAGCTCCGCTTCCAGACAGTCATATTCTTCCTTTGTCTTATCAAAGGCTTCCCGGGTCTCTTCCAGTTCTCCCTGAGCAGTCTTCTCTTTCTCTGTCAGGACCTCAAGTTCCCGGCCGGTATGCTCATTTTCCATAAGAAACATGTTTACATCCAGTTCCCGCAGCGTATCCCGTTTGGCAAGATAGATTTTCGCTGTTTCAGACTGTTTCTGAAGAGGTCCGAGCTGTTTTGTCAGTTCACTTAAAATGTCTGTAACACGAACCATATTCTGTCGCTCTTCCTCCAGCTTTTTTATGGTCGTATTTTTTCTTCTTTTGAACTTTACAATACCTGCTGCCTCATCAAAAAGCTCCCTGCGGTCCTCCGGCTTTCCGCTTAAGATCTTATCGATCTGTCCCTGTCCGATAATGGAATATCCTTCTTTACCGATACCTGTGTCATAAAACATCTCATTAATATCTTTGAGACGGCAGGCACTTCCGTTGATCAGATATTCACTTTCTCCCGAACGGTAAAGGCGTCTTGTTACCGTAACTTCATTATATTCCACCGGCAGCTTATGATCACTGTTGTCCAGAGTAATTGCCACAGACGCAAAGCTTAAGGGCTTTCTTGTTTCCGTTCCGGAGAAAATAACATCCTGCATATTTCCTCCCCGAAGCTGTTTAGCACTCTGCTCACCAAGTACCCAGCGCACCGCATCGCCAACATTACTCTTTCCGCTTCCGTTAGGTCCGACGATTCCGGTAATCCCGTTATGAAATTCAAAATTGATTTTCTGGGCAAAAGATTTAAATCCATGCACCTCAATATTTTTCAGATACATATTACACCTGTCGTTCCTGTTTCATGTTCCGTATAGCCTCATATGCAGCCGCCTGTTCTGCAGCTTTTTTCGTATGACCGGTTCCCTGTCCCTGTGTGCGGCCGCTGACAATCGCCTCCACTGTGAAGCTTTTATTGTGATCGGGTCCCTCTTCTTTTATCAACCGGTATTCAATGGGCTGACTGCCCTTCTCCTGCACGATTTCCTGCAGGATGGTCTTGCTATCAAAAAAGAGCTGCTTATGTTCTATATCATTCAGAATAAACGATAAAACAAACTCCTTCGCGCTAGCAAAACCACCATCTAAGTAAATTGCTCCCAAAAGCGCTTCTGTTGCATCGGATACAATAGAGTCCCGGTTACGTCCGCCTGTCATGTCTTCACCTTTTCCCAGAAGAAGATACTGTGGAAGCCCGAATTCCCTGGCACAGAAAGCCAGACTTGGCTCGCATACCATGCTTGCCCTCTTCTTTGTCAGCTCTCCCTCCGGAATCCCCGGAAAACGGTGATACAGAAAATCACTGCTTATAAGCTCCAGTACAGCATCTCCCAAAAACTCCAGCCGCTCGTTGCAGCCCAGTTTTCCGAGTTTTTTTTCATTTGCATAAGAGCTGTGAGTCAGTGCCTGTACCAGAAGCTTACGATTCTGAAAATGATAGCCGATCTTCTGCTCCAATGCTGCAAGATTTTTTTCCATTTTAACACACTCCAATAATATTAGAGGGTGCTGTTCCAACAACACCCTGCTGTTTTTTTATTCCTGTTTCTGTGGATCCCCGTTGATCCGTTCGGCGATTTTCTCATTGATTCTCTGCTGCTTAAACTGTACACACTGGAAAATGGCATTTTTGATCTCCACTGCTACTGCACTTCCATGGGTTTTTACCACAAGACCCTTTAAGCCCAGAAGAGGTGCTCCCCCATGCTCACTGGCATCAAAAGTCTTAAGGGTAGCCTTCAGCGCAGGCTTTACAAGAAGGGCGCCTATTTTGCTGCGAAGATTTGTCATCATGCCCTTTTTCACTTTGGAAATCAAAGCTGAACCCACACCTTCATAAAGCTTAAGGATCACATTGCCCACAAAAGCCTCGCAGACGATTACATCTGCATATCCGTAAGGAATCTCACGAGCCTCAATACTGCCGATAAAATTAATATCCGTACAGGCCTTAAGCATTGGGAAGGTTTCTTTAACGAGAGCATTTCCCTTTTCTTCTTCCGCACCGTTATTAACAATGGCAACCTTCGGATTTTTGATTCCAACCACATGCTCCATATAAATGGATCCCATCTTTGCAAACTGTACCAGATGAGATGGACGCGCATCCACATTTGCCCCGCAGTCGATCAGAAGTGCCACTCCGTCTGTTGTAGGGATCAGCGGTGCCAGAGGCGGTCTCTCTACCCCTTTGCTTCTTCCCACAAGAACCTGGCCGCCCACAAGGACAGCACCGGTGCTTCCGGAAGATACAAAAGCATCTGCCTCCTGTTTCTTAACCATATTCAGTCCTACTACAATAGAAGAATCCTTTTTCTTACGTATAGCCATAACCGGAGGCTCTGCCGTTTCAATGATCTCAGAAGCATGTACCACTGTGATCTGATCCTTCGGATATTCTGAATATTTTTTCAGTTCTTTTTCGATAACATCCTGCTGGCCGGTCAGAAGGATCTCAATATCTCTGCTCTCCGTAACGGCCTGCACAGCAGCCTTGACGGGTTCCACCGGGGCATTGTCGCCTCCCATGGCATCCACTACAATTCTAACTTTTTCCGCCATAATTTCCTCCTGCATTACTTTCAAAAAATCTACAGCTTTTATCACTATCTGATAAAGCCTTTCCCTGTATCATACTAAAGATGGGAAGTAAAAGTCAATACTATACGTCAAAAACCTGCAATCAGAGAGATTCCCCATTAAGCACTGCCTCTGTCAGATGATCTCCCTCATAACTGAGCTTCAGGGAAAAGAAAGGCGCATTCTTCTTAATAAGATCAAGAAATATCCTGTCCCCCTCCCAGAGATTCAGGCTGGAGATACGGGATTTTGGAACCCATTCCAGAACCCCCTCACTGCATTCTTTAATACTTCCTTCATAACCATCTGCCGTATACAGGCACATATATTCCGTTCCATAACCCTCCTGGGTAAATGTAACCAGTCCCCGGAACTGCCAGGAGGTCAGAGTAAGACCGGTCTCTTCTCTTGCCTCCCGCAGAAGGCATTCCTCCGGACTCTCTCCCTGTTCAAAATGGCCGCCGATACCGATCCACTTATCCTTATTGACGTCTTTTTCCTTTTTAACACGATGAAGCATCAGGTAAGAATCATCTTTTTCAACATAACATAATGTGGTCATTGGACTTTTCATTGGTTCTGCGCCTCGATTCTTTCTGCCAGGTCATTTAAATAGACCCAGTAATCCATTTTTTCGCTTAGATTATTCTCCAGTTCTTCCTTCTTTATCATAATTTCACGAAGCTTTCCAGCATTTGTAGCATTTGCTGTCATCTCTGCCTCAAGAGAAGCGATTTTTTCTTCCAGCTCTGCAATCTCGTCATCTATCGTCTCATAGTCCTTCTGTTCTTTATAAGTAAACTTCAGCTTTTTGGGACGATTCTCCTTCCAGTCCTTTCGGGAGCTTTTTTCCTTTTTGGCTGCTGCACTTCCCGATTCCTCCGCCAGAGGCTGTACTGCTTTTTTTCTGGAAAAGGCTTCAAGATAATCTGTATAATCTCCCTCATACTGTACCAGACGGCCGTCCTCTTCAAAAGCAAATATCCGCTCTGCAATTGTATCAAGAAAATACCGGTCATGAGATACGGCGATCACAATTCCGTTAAAGGACAGCAGATAGTCCTCCAGAATTGTCAAAGTGGGAATATCAAGATCATTACTGGGCTCGTCAAGAATCAGTACATTAGGTGCTTCCATTAATGTTTTCAGAAGATAAAGACGCCTCTTTTCTCCTCCTGAGAGCTTTTCAATGGGAGTATACTGCATTGCGGAATCAAACAGAAACCTCTCCAGCATCATGGATGCACTGATCTTTCCGTCACGGGTAGACACGTATTCCGCTGTTTCACGTATGTAGTCGATCACTCGCAGCTTTCTGTCCATATCCGGAACGTCCTGGGCAAAATAGCTGATTTTTACCGTTTCTCCCACTTCCACCAGGCCGCTGTCCGGTTCCAGTACGCCTGCGATTATTTTCATCAGCGTAGATTTTCCGCAGCCATTTGGCCCGATAACTCCCACCCGCTGGTTTTTCAGAAAAATATACTGAAAATCCCGGATCAGCATGGTATCCCCATAGCTTTTGCTGATATGATGAAGTTCTATGGTTTTTTTGCCCATTCTGGTTTCCACCGAATCCATTTCCACGTTCATATCCTGAACGGGTGCAGACGCATTTTTCAGGTTTTCCAGTCGTTCCAGACGTGCCCGCTGTTTCGTGCTTCTTGCACGGCATCCACGTTTTGCCCATTCCTGTTCTATGCGCAGAATACTCTGGCGCTTCCGTTCACTGGCAAGCTCCATTTCCTCCCGCTGTGCCTTTCTCTCCAGGAAACCGGAATAGTTTGTCTCATAGACATACAGCTTTCCGTGACTGATTTCCAGAATTTTTCCGGTAACCCGGTCCAGAAAATACCTGTCATGGGTCACCATCAAAACAACGCCTTTAAAGCTCTTCAGATATCCCTCCAGCCATGCAGCCATTTCATTGTCCAGGTGGTTGGTGGGCTCGTCAAGGATCAGCACATCCGCCGGATTTACCAGAACTCTTGCCAGAGCCACTCTTTTTTTCTGTCCTCCGGACAGAGTATCGATACAGGCATCAAAATCTGTCTGGCCCAGTCTGTTCAGAATGGTTTTTGCTTCGCTCTCCGTGGCCCAGTCCTTCTGCCATTTTCCGTCTGCCACATAGTCCAGCACAGTGGCTTTTTCAGGAAAAACAGGGTTCTGGGGCAGATAGGAAACACGAAGGTTGTTCTGCATGATCACATTTCCTTCATCCGGTTCCTCAAGTCCTGCAATGATCTTCAGGATCGTTGTTTTTCCTGTGCCGTTAATTCCTATAATTCCGATTTTTTCACCCTCGTGAATTCCATAGGAAACATCATCAAAAATAATCTTCTCTCCAAAAATCTTACTAACATGTTCAATATTTAATATATTCATCTTCCTGCCCCTTATTTTTCCTTTTTCGCACAAATCAGAAACAACGGTGTGGGATTATAGAATTCATCTTTTACAGGATATAATCGTTTGCTGATACCAAGATCTATGGAAAATTCTTTCATCTCCAGATGTCCAAGAAATTCCAGATCCCATGCCGGACGGGAATAGGAGCTGATGGGAAGCTGGCGTTTAATTGCTTCACATTCCGCTTTCATTTCATCTTCAATGGAAAAATGTGCGTGATTTACCGGAAGTCCCGTAGTGTCCGTAAAGTCCTCGATACCGTAATTGGCATCCACGTTCAGCAAAATACCCTCCGGTTTCAGTACACGGACCCACTCCTCATATGCTTTATCCGCTTCCGGAAGTGTCCAGGTCAGATTTCTGGAGATGACCAGATCAAAGGTTTCCGACGGGAAATCAAGTTTTTCTGCATCCATTACCATAAAGCTGCAGTCTGCCTGCTCCTCTCTGGCAAGCTGTTTTGCACAGGATATCATATCCGGTGTCAGGTCAATCCCTGTCACCTGATGGCCGTCCTTTGCCAGCAGAATACTGAAATATCCAGTTCCGCAGCCCACATCCAGAACCTTAAGCGCCTTATCTGAAGTCAGATATTTTGCAAATTCCGCTTTCCATCTTCCGGATATGGCATCGTGCAGTTCGTGGCGCCGCTGCTCAAGGAAGCTTTCACTGCGCTTTGTCCAGTATGAAGTGATTCTTTCCTTACGGTCGTCTGCACAGCGGACGATTTCTCCATAGGCAATCATGGGACCGTCCTTCGTTACCTGAAGGCTTCCTGTCTGGTAGAGGATTACTCCGCTGCAGTCTGCAATTGAGGTTTCTTTTACCCTTCCCTGGTAATCCCGCACGTATCCCAGTATTTCCCCTTCTGTGATCAGATCTCCGGCTTTTTTCTCAGGGTACCACAGGCCGTTTTCCGTGGCAGATTCATAGCGGACGTTTTGTACATCCAGAGGATAATACTTGCTGAATTCCCGCAGTCCCGCATAAATTCCCAGGCTGCAGAGAACATTTCTCACATCTCTTTTCTGGGACTGAACCTCCTCACGGCTCCATGCTCCCATTCCGCCTCTTTCAATGAGAATACCGGGAATTCCACAGGATGCCGCATAGTTATAGGCACCTCCTGAAGAAACATCAGAACGCACCATATAGGGAACATCTACCTGCTGTGCCATTTTCCTTGATGCCTCCACCACCCGGGGAGATGCTTTTCCCGCATAATACACATAAGGAGTAAGCTGTTCATAATCGTCTCCGCTGTGAAGGTCAATATAATAATCTGCCACAGACTGCAGTTCTCTTACTACTGCATAGGCAAGACGCTCTGTTCTGCTTCCGTCTTTCTTTCCCGGAAAAACGCGGTTTAAGTTTTTACCGTCTTGCGTCCCTTCTGTACCAAGGCGTCCTTCAAATTCTTCTCTGCATAAAACCTTGACAATAATGATTCTGCCGGATGTCCGCTCCGGTTCCAGTTCCTCTGCCAGTTCTATGGCTGCCTGTATTCCCACATATTCTCCTGCGTGAACACCTGCAGTGATCAAAACAGTCTTACCTTCTCTGCTTCCATTTATAATCGTCACCGGCAGCGAAAATTCTCCTTCCCCCGCCCAATAAAATCCATGTATTTTTTTACCCGGTTCCACCTGCATGCTTCCAAGACAGAATGTCTGCGGCAGATTCTTGTCAAATTCCCCTGTTATCATAGTCATCTCCTGTTGATTTTCTCAGACTTGTTAAAATAATTAATATTTTAACAGATTATTATCCCCGTCACAAGCCCCTTTGGTACAGGCCCTGGAGCTATTTACTGCAAAATATTGTTGTAAGATCCAAAATAAAGGATGCACCCGAAAAAAAAACTGCCGCTCTATCATTAAAGCGACAGCCTTTTGCGGTAATCCATATATTATTTTGTGAAAACATTTCCTACTTTCCAAAACCGCAGTTTGGGAAATGACATTCAGGACAGGAAAGACAAAGTCCGCCTTCTCCCAAATGGTTGATATCTTCCGCTGTGATTATCTCTCCTGCCATAATGCGCGGAAGTACAAGATCGAACACGGTCCGGTTTGCATACATTACACAGCCGGGAAGACCGATAACAGGAATGTCGCCTTCGTAATATGCCACCATCATCATAGCTCCGGGAAGAACAGGAGCACCATAAGTTACAACCTGTGCACCGGTGTTTTTTATTGCCAGCGGCGTACGGTCATCCGGATCCACACTCATGCCTCCGGTACACAGAATCATATTACAGCCTTCCTTCAAAAGCCTGTGAATTGCTTCCGTGATCATTTCATGGCTGTCGTCACAGATTTCATGACCGCCGATTTCCGCTCCGTATTCTTGTACCTTGGCAATCACCACAGGCGTAAAAGTATCTTCTATGCGATGCTTATAAACTTCACTGCCCGTTGTAACGATTCCAACTTTTTTTTGTTGATAAGGAAGGATCTGAAACAGCGGAGAATCACCTGCCGCCTTTACTGCCATATCCATTTTTTCTTTTTTTATAACCAGTGGAATCACCCTTGTTCCACAGATCTTGTCTCCTTTATGTACAGGAAAATTCCCATGGCGGCTGGCAATCATGATCTCACCCATGGAATTAATACAATCCATCTTTTCTTTATTAATTTTCAGAAGACCGTCAATATCCGCAATCAGTTCAATCTTGCCCTCTTTCACAGCAGAAGGATGCATATTGTCTCCCTGGCATATTTTCCGCAAAATCTCTGCCGCATCGTTTTCATGCAGCATGGTGTCATCGCATTCCCATACGTAAAGATGTTCTTTTCCAACGGATAAAAGAACCGGAATGTCCTCCTCGCGGATCACATGTCCCTTACGAAATACTGCATCCTTTGTAACGCCTCTTATAATTTGTGTTATATCATGACACAATACTTCGCCTACTGCATCTTCTGTTCTGATCAGCTTCATGTGTTTTACCTCCCTGGACTAATCTGTCCTTAATTATACCATTTTCACAAAATAAATCAACTATTTCTGATTTTTACAGTTTTTTCAATTCTTTTCTATGAAACTGTTGATGCATTCCTTTTCAAAATACTATATACTATTAACAATAAAGTATATAAATCCAAAGTATAAATCGAGGTACTGAAAATGAAAAAAACAATTATTCTTGCCGGTTACGGACAAATGGGAATGGCTGTCCTTCCTCTTCTTCGCACCGCAAACTGGGAAATTCTGGGATATGCTGATAACGATCCAGCCAAATGGACTTCTGATTCTCTGCCAGGTCCACAGCGTGTAATGTCTGTGGAAAAAGCTGCTGCCTGCCAGAGCGATGTGATTCTTTTATGCCCTGTGAACCGGGAACGAGCCGACAGTCTGCGATGTCAGTTTCTTAAACTTGGCTATAGGGGAAGCTTTTGTTTTCTCACAGATTTCTACGATGCCATGGACATCCGCAGTGCTTCCATACAAAAAATCGCCCGGCGGATCCGACAGCTTTCTGTTCCCGGTGCCATTGCCGAGCTTGGTGTTTATAAAGGCGAGTTATCTGCCCTTCTGTCATGGCTGTTTCCGGAACGGGCATTGTATCTGTTTGATACTTTTTCCGGGTTTGATTCCAGAGATATAACAATGGAACAGAAAAACCGGCTCTCGCTTGCCAGAACCGGTGATTTTTCAGACACTTCCCCGGAAGCTGTTCTTGCCCGGCTTCCCCATCCGGAAAATATTCTTATTAAAAAAGGTTTCTTTCCTGATACAGCCATCGGACTGGAGCAGGTACATTATGCATTTGTCAGCCTTGATGCTGACCTGTATTCACCAACTCTGGCCGGACTGGATTATTTCTATCCACGTCTGAATCCAGGCGGCGTGATCGTGCTTCATGACTATGACAATCAGCGTTTTAGCGGTGTTTCCCGTGCCGTCCGGGAATATGAAGCTTCCCACGGTGCCCTCTGTCTTGTTCCGCTGGCTGACCTGCACGGATCCTGTATGATTTTCAAACCGATATAACTCTCAGAAGGTGTTCCTCCGCTTCAATAGCGAAGAATGCTAAGCGAATTAATGAAAACAGGTCTGAGATTCTTATTTTTGTCTCTGTTTTGGAGCTTTTTTCCGGAAATATCATCAATAGATCCAATCAACCGCAATTTGAATTTGATTCTGGACCTTTTGATAAGTTTCATGCTCAAAAAATCCAAATTTTTTCTTTTTTTGCTTTTCCTTGGACCTCCTTACAGTTTAATGCTATCTATAAGTCCAATCTCCTGCATCTTAGATCAGATTTCGGACCTTTTGAAGGATATCATGCCCAAAAGATCCAAACACCTCCAAATTCACTGCTGCATGTCAGAAGCTTTGGATCTGTCTATAAAAAATCATACAAAAAAGGTCCAAAAAGTTACTGGCTTTCTGGACCTTTCCCACTATCTCAGTGCGGCAGCGAGCCGCAGCATTCTCTGATTTTTGCTTCTATTTCCCTGGCCTGGCGGAAACGCCGTTGGAACGCTTCCTGTGCTTCCGGACTTAGCTCTCTCTTCCCGGCGCTGTCTGAAAATCTCTCTTCCAGGGAAACAATTTCCGTTTCTCTGTAGCGCTTATCTGCATAAAATACAATGGCAGCTTCATTCAGGCACATTTCATCCAGCTCATCATGCTGCCGGATCAGCTCTGCCACTTTCAGATAGCCCTCTTTTTTCAGCAGTTCACTGCCCCTTTTTGCGTGGCCTTTATGAAGGCGTTCAATATCGTGGAGAAGTGCTCCCGCATAAACAAGCCTGCTATCCAGCTTCATTCCTTTCTTATTAAGCGCCTCTGCTATTTCCTTTGCCATTTTTGCCACTGCCCGGCCATGAAGGATGACTTTCTCGGGGGTTTTGCAGCGGGCAAAAAGTTCCCGGATTTCTTCCTCATCCGGCACACAATCTGCTCTGATTCCATATTCCAGAACCTTTGGCCTGCAGTCACTGCGAACAGAAAGTATATTCAGGCCACAATAGGGCTGCCTGATAGCCCTTGAAGTAGACAGAGGTTCGTTCATCCTCTCTGCCAGATAGGCACAGATCACTCCGGCATGAGCCACCACAAGAACATTCCCGCTGGTTTTGGCAATGATCTCATCAATTGTTTTTGAAAAACGCATAAGGCCGTCTTTTCTCGATTCTCCTCCCGGCGGCTCATCCTCCAGCTTTTTCCCGATAGAGGAAAGAAGCTGATTTTCCCAGATTCCCATATCCATCTCTGTAAGTCCCTCTCTTACACGAAGCTCATGATCCTCCCCCACAGCAAGCCTTGCCGTTTCCACTGCACGGCAAAGAGGACTTGTATAGACTGCCTCCAGTTCCACGTTATCAAAGTATTCCCTAAGCTTTAATGCCTGACGGCGGCCTTTTTCAGAAAGAGGAAGATCCGTCCTTCCTATGCACCGTTTTTCACCCCCGCAAAAATCTGTCTGACCATGCCTTACCAGATATAACGTCCTGAAGGCGCTGTCGTCAGCCGCCTTTTGCCACTCTACTCCCACCAGCCTCCGGTAATCCTCCATGGTATCAATATCGTTATAAATTCCGTCACTTTCTGTTTCCAGCTCCAGTATCCCGCCTTCTACAGACTCCAGTGCTCCCCGAAACCCTCTGTCTCCGCTATACTCACAGAGCTGAGGGATCAGCGCGGCATCCACTGCCACCGGATGGCCCGGCCTTCCGTGATGCACCGGACGGACGATCTGCCCCTCTGCATTCATTACACGCTTAATCAGTTCCAATGACAAATCCGGAACATCCACCGGAGCGAAAACTGCCCGTTCACATTTTCCCAGAAGAACCGTAAGACCCATTTTTATGGAATCAAACATCTCTGTATTGGCATATTCACTGTTCTCAACAAACAACACATTCAGGTCTGCAAGATGTTCCCGTAATTCCGAACCTCGAAAACCGGTCACTACCACAACCGGAACTGCTCCGGCATCCAGAAACAGCTCCGTCAGATAACGGATCATAGTCGTTCCTTTATACGGCAGCAAAGGTTTAAATTCCCCCATCCTGGAGGACATCCCTGCAGCAGTAATGACTGCACCCGTCCTTTTCATTATATTATTATTTTCTGCGACCATCATAAATACTTCTCCCAGCGACAAAATTTATAATTTGATTTTTTCATTTTTCCTGCAAAAAAACATTCTGTTTTGGTATAATCTAAGAAACGATTCATCAGATCATCGGAGGTGTGAAAATGAAAATTTATGTTGATAATGCTGCAACCACCAGAATGTGTCCTGCAGCCATACAGGCCATGATTCCCTGTTTCGATCAGATTTACGGCAATCCTTCAAGCCCCCATTCCATCGGACAGCAGGCTTCTGATATTCTTTATCAGGCCAGAAAAGATATTGCCTCCTGTCTGGGCTGTACACCCAAAGAGATCATATTTACTTCCGGAGGCAGCGAATCTGACAATCAGGCCATTCTTACCGCAGCCAGAATCGGCCTTCGAAAAGACAAAAAGCATATACTCACCACACCTATTGAGCATCATGCCGTTCTCCATACCCTGGAGAAGCTCAAAAAAAACGGGTTTATTATAGAATATCTTCCTGTTGATTCCATGGGCCGGGTAAATCCCAAACAGGCTGCTGCTTCCATCCGTCCGGATACTGCGCTGGTAACGGTAATGTATGCCAATAATGAGATCGGCACTCTTCTTCCTGTAAACGAACTGGCAGAAATCTGCGCAGAGAAAGAGGTTTTATTTCATACCGATGCCGTCCAGGCAGCAGGCCATCTGCCCATCCATGTAAAAAAGCAGAACATTCCTCTTCTCTCACTTTCCGCTCATAAATTCCACGGTCCGAAAGGCATTGGTGTTCTCTATGCCAGAAAAGGAATCCCCGTGGCCAGTCTCATTGAAGGCGGCGGACAGGAAAGCGGACACCGGGCAGGTACGGAAAATGTCCCTGCCATAGCAGGAATGGCTGCTGCCCTTAAAGAGGCATGTCTTCATATGGAAGAGAATTACAGCAAAGTTTCTGCCATGCAGTCCCGGCTTATTAACGGCCTCCTGAAAATCCCTCATTCTGCCTTAAACGGCAGCCCGGACAAACGTCTTCCCGGAAATATCAATGTATGCTTTGAGGGAATCTCCGGAGAACAGCTTCTTCTTGCTCTTGATGAGCAAGGCATCTGCGCTTCTGCCGGATCAGCCTGCACATCCTCTCAGGCTGACCCCAGCCATGTACTGCGAGCCATTGGACTGCCCCGGGAGCTTGCCAGAGCCTCCCTTCGCATTTCCCTGTGTGAGACCAACACCATGGAAGAAATGGACACCATAATATCCGTAGTTTTCCAAACTGTTGACCGACTGCGGGCATCCTCCCCACTCTGGAAAGAAAAAAAACAGGGACTAAAACCATTTATTCTGAAATAGGCTGCATCTTTATTGAACGTTTCCCGAAATACAGGGATGAAGAAGTATCTTTACACTTTTCTGAAGTGACAGTCACCTTCCAGTCCCTGTATTTTTCTGTTAACTTATCCCGGATTACCTCTGTATTACATTCCTTTAGTACCAGAAGCCGGATATTAAGCAAACCCCGGCAGGCTGCATGGGCTTGCGGACAGAATGTGCCATAACCCAGACAGGATACATGATAATCCACCACATTTTCATACGCAAACAGCAGATTGTCCAGATCCCATATATCCGGCAGAAAATCATTCGTTTTCCTTCGGATGGTATCCAGTCGGAGCACTTCACTTTTACAGGGACACTCTCCATCCAGTATCCTTGTATAATCCCCTGTCCGATACCGGATCAAAGGCTGTGCTTCCATTCCGATGGTGGTAATCACAAGCTCTCCATACTGTCCCCTTGGCAGAACCTGCCCCTGATTGTCAATGATCTCCGCAATCACATGATTTTCTCTCAGATGCATTCCTTCATGTGCCGGACAGGTAACCGCACCGCCCAGTGCCATCTCCCGGGAACCATAATGGGGAAAAAGCTTTGTACCCAACAATTTCTCACACTGCTTTACAACTGTATCCGGACAGGCATCTCCGCTGATCAACGCCCTTTTCAGACTGCCCTGCCCGCAAAAGCGCAGGATAGACAGAAGCTGAGCAGGCATTCCCACATATGTATCAGGCTGCTCCTTTTCCATTATGCGTGCATATTCCCCATAAGTTAAAAAAGGCCCTGCCGCCAAAGGCACAGCACCCAGACGCGCCACAGCTTCCGCTATCAGCTCTCCCAGCCCGTAGGGACCGGAAAAAGGCATACATATAAGCGTCCTGCTTCCCGGATATATAAATTCACCCAGTCCCGCCACGAAAAGCAAAACTGTATGTTCCAGATCTGCCGCTGTATAAAAAAGTCTTTTGGGATTTCCCGTGGTGCCGCTGGTCCTGTCCGTGATAATTTTCTGCACTTCACTCTGGGAACAGAGAAGCATCCTGCTTCCATACTGCTCAAGATCCCCGGGAACGGTAAAGGGCAGGGTCTGAAACTCCTCAAGGGAAGAAAGCTTTTCCGGAAGATTCCCGTAAAAACCGCCCCGTTTTTTTTCTTTTATAAGAAGTTCATTCAGCCGTTTCAGCTGGAATGCTTCAATGGAAGGGCGGTTCAGCCGTTCTAATCCTTCCAGGTTTATTATCATGTCATCCAGTCTGCTTTTTTTCATGTCTGTTTTCTGTAAAGATATTCTCCCCTTGTATTTGTAAGATTATAGGCACAGAAAGGCACCATACCGTATTCACTGTCCATTTCACAGATATAGCAGCGCCGTATTCTGTCCACATCAAAATTAAAAGCATCCTGAAAAATCATGCCCGACACGGCAAAGGTCCGCTGTCTCACGCTTTTCAGGAAATCATCCAGCCCTGAGGTATCCATCATCGGGCCGTCCGGAGGCAATTCCTGCTCAGGTTCCTCCCCGTTCCACTGTCTTGCCACAAATTCTCTTGATTCATCTGATGTGGTACAGCAGCAACAGGTATTCTTTTTCTTTAAAGGCCGCCATGCGCCGCTTTCTCCCATAAGATAACTTGCATGGAAGGAACAGTAGGGATTTTCCGCACCGCCTCCGCCGAAATCTTCAGCTTTCATCTGACCTTTCGTCTGCTTTTCAATCATCCGCAGCATTCTGGGAATGGTAATCCGTTCTCCCTCCGGGTTCAGGGAACATCGGCCAAAATAGCTTACCGGCTGAAAATGAACCCCGCGGATATAAGGCATTCCTTCCAGGGCAAATTTCAGAATTTCTCCCACCTGATCGTCATTGATCCCCGGTGCGATCACAGGAACCAGCACCACACCCAGTCCTGCTTTGGCACAGTTTATAATCGCCTGCTTTTTCACATCCAGAAGAGGCCGCCCCCGAAGAGCCTCATATACCTCATCAGTCAGACCGTCAAACTGCAGGAATATCGTATTCAGGCCCGCCGCTTTTAACTCTTCAGCATAATCCGCTTTCTCAGAAAGACGCAACCCGTTTGTGTTAAGCTGAAAAAAGGTAAATCCTTTATTTCTTCCAAGACGGATAATTTCCCCAAGATCCTCCCGCATGGTAGGTTCTCCGCCGGAAAGCTGAATATTAAAGGGCCCTCCGTGAGCCATCAGATAATCATATTGCCTGCTGATTTCTTCTATTGTCAGATCCTTCGAAGCAGACTCTCCTGCAGAAGCAAAGCACACCGGACAGTGCAGGTTACATCTGTTTGTCAGCTCCAGCAAAACACAGCAGCCCTTGCTTTGATGCTCAGGACACAGACCACAGTCAGCAGGACACTCTTTCTCCGTTTTTAATGACGGATTAACAGGACCCTCCTGGTTTTCTTTTGCCATACCCCACCGGTAATACCCTGTCAGGTCATCTTCCCAGATAAGAGTTTTAAAACTCCCGTGCTCCTTACATTCTTTTTTCAGATAGATTTTATTGTCATTGTCCAGAATGCGTTCTGCCTCAATTGTTTTCAGACAGACAGGACAGACACTTTTTGTTCTGTTAATGGTAATTCTCATATAATTCCTCTGTTTTGCAAAATTTCCATACATTTTTCGAAAGAAGCGGCAATAATCTGAGGACAATATTGTACCCGTTTTGCCGGATTTCCCCGGATAATATCCGCACACTCAATGCCCCCATGCTCCATCTGCATCTCTTCGGTAAACCAGTCGGTAAACTCTTTCATTGCAGGCTTATGCTCATCCAGATCCATCTCATTTTCTCCTCCCCGGCCGGTAAAATAAGAAATCAGGCAGCATCCTCCTGTCATACAGCCGCAGCAGCCATTAGAATATCCCACACCTCCGCAGAGTCCTCCCATTGCTTTTACCAGTCCGTCATTCTCTTCTTCCGTCACTTCCAGAAGAAGAATTGCAAGAATCTGTGAACAGTAATATCCTGCAGCAGATAACTCCATAATTCTGTCAAAAATATCCATAAAAAATCCTTTCTTAAGGGGCTTTCCCATACTTTCCTGCCGTCACCGAATAATACCTGCATCGTCCTGTTCCCTTTGGGACAGCTTCCATGGTTCCGTTCCAGATTGCCTCAATATAATATTCCTTCCATTCTTCGCTGTGGTCTTCAATGCTGTTGATACACAGCCCCTTTCTTTCCAGCATCTGCCTGAGGGCTTCTTCTGTACCAAACCACACATCAGAAAAGAGAAACCAGCCTCCCGGTTTCAAAAGCCTGACAGCTTCCCCCACAGCAGCTTCCACATCGCCGCTGACATAAAAGGCACACTGACTCAGCACCCCGTCGAAGCTTTCCGGAGAAAATCCGGTATTAAGAAAATCACCTTTTATTACATCTGCTCCCTGGGGACAAAGATCTATCCCACAGGCATCATATCCCAGTTCATTCATGATTCTTACGGCATTTCCATCCCCGGCACCCATGTCCAGAATCCTGGCCCCGGGGGCAAAAGCTGCCTGCCCCAGAAGATGCTTTGTACGGGCCTCTCCGCCCGGATGGCGTATCATTTATCCTCCAGTGCTTTTTCCACTGCAAGCACTTTACCCAGCGCCAGCTCTTCAGGAACGTAAACAAAGCCACAGACCGGACATACAGGAAGCTCCACCGGAAAACCGTTATCCAGATACATGAATTTTGCCTTACCCTTTACCAGAGGTACATTGCATTTCATACAGATCAGCTTTCCCTCCGGGTCAATGGTATAATAGTTTTTTTCTGATACTGCCATATTATCACTTCCTTTTCTCCACGTCCATACGATGACTGTACGCCCGATGCACCAGATATCCCTTTTCTGTTTTTGTGTATTTCACCCAGAAAGTCACATTTCCAAGGCGTGTTCTGGATACCAGCAGGTTCGTCTCCAGATCCAGAAGGGCTTCTCCTGTTTCGTGACAGGATTTCATAACGGCTTCCACATCACTTTTCAAGATCATGCGGTCATCCATCATTTCCAGGGCTTCTTTTGTATATTCCAGTTCAAATTCCAGTTCCAAAGCTTCTGTCTCCTCTCCCCACAGTGATTCCAGCAAATGATTTTTCAGCTGAAGACGATTATATCTTTTTTCACTGATATCCGGTATTGATTTTGCTTCTGTATGATAAATCAGTTCCAGAATATGTACAGACTGACGTCCTTCTCTGGCAAAACGGTCGCGGCAGGCCATACAGTAAGAAACATATGGCAGTTCTGACCGTTTAAGACATTTTTCTGTCATTTCTTGGGCAACCTCTCTGTTTGCGTAAGCTGTAAGACCGCCGTAGCCGCAGCAGGGTGAACGGTCCTTTGAATAAGGTGTATCCACTGCTTCACATCCAAGCTGCCCTAAAAGGGTGCGGATGGCTTCCTGCACATGGGCATCTCCTCTGGCACCACAGCTGTCATGGAGTGCATAGGACTGAGAAAACTGCGGATGGTTCTCGGGAAGCCCTTTTTCTAACAATACATCCCATATACCGATTATGTCTGTCTCCACATGGGAAGAAAGCTCCTTTTTGCACATGGGGCATCCGGCGATGATCTGTGGATTTCCCAGTGCCTTCAGATTGTCCTCAATAAACTGCTTTGTCTCACCGTACATCTCGTATCTGCCTGCCCAGTCACAGATAGCTCCGCAGCAGCCAAGCATCAGAGCCACACCGCCCTCCAGCCGTCTGCACAGGTCAAGATAAGCTGCTTTCACTGTTTCCGGTGACACTGCGGCTGCCTGACATCCGGGAAAGAAAACATACTTACAGGATTCAGATCCCGGCTGCTTTCTACACAGAAAAGCCTCTCCGTTTGAGAACAGCATATCATGCAGGGCAAACTCATGGGGTGCCAGAGGCATTTTTCCTGTATAGACCATATTTTCCCTGGCAATATGGCAGATTTCTCCCATATCATATCCGTTGGGACAGGTAACAGTACACTGTCCGCAGAGGGAACAGGCATTGATGGGTTTATTCATCATATGGTCTCCCATAATAATACTCACATTATTATAAATCTCCCGGGTTAAAACCCTGGGGAATTTTTTGTAATGCTGCAGATAGGCACAGCCTTTAATACATTCTTCACAACGGCACTGTATACAGCGCTGCGCTTCCTGAACCGCTTCTTCTCTTGTGTAGCCTTCCGGTCCGGCAGGAACTCTTTTCAGTTCTCCCAGATCATCCATGCTGGCGATCAGTTTTGTTTCACAGCTTCCTTCCTCACCCCGGCTGTTGTCAGGAGAAAGCTTCTGTGCCAGCCGGTCCACTGTAAGTGCGGCTTTTTTTGCAGCAAAAGCCGCCTCCCTCACAGACAAATGCTTCGTTCCCGTAACCATATTAAGCTTATGGCTGAACATCAGCTTCTCATCATGCTCCGTCTGTCCCAGAATCTCCTCTGCCAGCACAAGGGAAATACAGGCAACATCATACTTTCTCACACATTCTTCCAGCGACGAAGAAGTAAAATCTGTCTTGAATTTAAAAGAAATGTCCAGATTTTTCAAAACAGAAAAATCCTCCTCCAGATATCCTTTGAGATGATCCTGACCATCCTTTTCAGATAACAGATCTTTTATACAGGATTGATAGTATTCCTCCAGGGATGCCTCCCGACAGAAAACGGTCAGGGGATAATTTTTCCTTGCCAGCTCTCCTGCCAGAAAAAGTGTAAACAGATCGCTGCCCTGTATACAGACACTCTGCTTTTTCTTAAATCTGAGCATTCCTTTTGCTTTTGATTTTTCACCGTACCGGATAGCTGCCTGCTCCAGCCGGGCAATGGAAACGGAATCCCCCTCTTTTTTCAGCCTGCATTTTTCTTCACAGGGTGCATCGCATCCTGCTGAAAGAATATGGGGAAACATGGTGATTTTTTCATAAAGCTGCCTTGCACGGTTAAAATCATCTGCAGCAACAGCCCGGATCATCTCTTTTGTATCCAGCTTCAGCGGACATGCTGCCACACAGTATGCCGGCTGCTCATGCACGCACAGACTTTCCCTTGCCACCAGTTCATCCTTTGTTATCATTTGTTTCTGCCTGTAAACATGGGTCGAGCGCTCTTCAAAATCCATTCTTCCGCCCCCTTTTTTATTTATGCAAAAAGCGGGGAGCACCGCTTAATTAACTGAACAGATCAGTTATTTTGCGACACTCCCCGAAAACTATACGGTTTTATATTTACTTCTCCAGTTCCTTCAAAGCTGCAAGAACTACTTCCGGAAGAGCCGGGATACGTGTAATACGTGCACCTGTTGCATTATAGATTGCGTTCAGGATTGCCGGGTGCGGAGCATCCAGAGGAGCCTCGCCGCAGCCTGCTGCGCCGTAAGGTCCGTTTGGACGAGGAGTCTCTACGTAATGCAGTTCGATATCATCCGGGATATCCTTCGGATACGGAATACCACATTTTGCAAGTGTGGTATGCTTTGACAGATCCTCAAAATCTTCTGTCAGCGCAAGTCCGATACCCTGTGCAAGACCGCCGTAGAAGTTTCCGTCTACCAGAAGCTTATTCATAATCGTTCCCACATCGGCTACTACCGTAAATTTCTCAACAGTAACCTTACCTGTCTGTGTATCAACACAAACCTCCGGAAGGAAGATGGTGTACATGTAAGTAGCAAATGGTTCACCCTGAGCAGTTGCCTGATCCACCGGATGCTCTGCACAGTAGGAGCATACCCACTGTCCGAGAACCTTGGTCTCAATGCCTTCTGCTTTCATCTCGTCATAGGTACGGTATGTGCCGTCTTCCTTCTTCATGTTTGCAAGAAGGTTCTCTGCTGCCAGACGGCATGCATTACCGGACATAACCTGTGAACGGGAACCGCCTGCAGGACCGGAGTTCGGAGTGTATTTGGTATCGTTCATAACCAGCTTAACGTCTTCCGGTTTGAAGCCGGCCTGTCTCAGTGTTTCATGTGCGGAAGCAAGGGCACCCATATCTGCACCCTGTCCGTGATCTTCCCAGGATACGAAAATAGTAACTGTTCCGTCCGGATTCAGCTCTGCATAAGCCTGAGAGGAGTCAACTCCGTCAAGACCGCAGCCGTAAACACCGTTGGATACACCGATACCATATTTATAACGTCCGTCAGAAGCTGCATTCTTCTCTGCAACTCTCTTCTTCGCTGCTTCATACAGCGGACGTGCCTGACGGTACATTTCTTCTTCACAGTATACATCAGGAGCATAGCCTGTGGGAATAGTTGTTTTTTCAGATTCTTTATAACAGTTCATCTCACGGATATCAAATGGATCGATGCCCATCTTTGCTGCAAGAACATCGATGGCAATCTCTGATCCCATGAAGGACTGCGGTGAACCGTATGCACGGAATGCAGAGCCCCATGCATGGTTGGTAAATACTGTGGTGCTCTTATTGCGGATGGTAGGAATTCCATAGCCTGCACCAACGAACTGGCTGAGACGATGTGTCAGCAGGTCGCCGAACTCTGAATACGGACCATGATCCACATAGTTGTCACCCCACAAAGCAAGAAGCTTACCTTTCTCATCTGCTGCAAGCTTGATGTGCATAAATGCAGGAGAACGTTTTCCTGTGTAAGTGATGTTCTGGAACTGGTTAAATACCAGAGATACCGGACGCTCACAGATTTTTGCAGCCGCACCCAGGATTGCTTCATTTGTCGGGGAGAACTTGTAACCGAAGGTACCTCCGGAATGGTTCTGGATCAGACGGAGTTTTTCCATCGGAACACCGATACCATCTGCGATCATCGGCATATGCAGATGGATACCGATGGATTTGGAATGAACGGTAACCATGCCGTCTTCATCAATATAAGCATATCCACAGTCAGGCTCCAGATGGAGATGAGGCTGACGGGAACAGTAGCTTTCAATTTCAACCACATTCGGTGCACTGTCAAAGTCAAAATCCGGTCCTTTGATACAGTTTGTCTCATAGTATGCATTCGGTGTTCCCGGATGGATCTCGATTGCATCCTCTGCCATGGCTTCCGGAGCACTCATATATGCCGGCAGAACCTCAAGCTCAACCTTAACTGCATCAGCGGCTGCTCTTGCATGAGCTTCCGTATCTGCAGCAACAATGGCAATGGCGTCACCAAACTGGAATACTTTTTCATCACAGAGTACCGGGCGGTCCCATCCGTCACACTTGTTGTTCAGAGGCAGCATGACAAGACCGTTGATCCTGTTCTTTCCGCCTGCAGCGATAATATCTTTTGCAGTGATTACCTTAAATACACCAGGCATCTTTTCTGCTTCTGATGTATCTACGGAAATAATATTTGCATGGGAAACCTTTGCCTGAGTCAGAGCCAGACGAAGTGTTCCTTCCGGCATCTTCAGAGCATCATCTGCACCGAAATCCCATGTACCTGTTACCTTCTGAGGAGCTGACGGACGAACATATTTCGTTCCTACAATACTGTCACCTGTCTGTTTGAAGATCAGATCTTCTTTTGTCATTTCACCGCGCATTACAGCAGCAGCATCCATAACTGCGTCTACAAGAGGTTTGTATCCTGTACAGCGGCAGAGGTTGCGGTTCTTCTGGAACCAGTCTCTTACTTCCTGTCTGGTAGGATTCAGGTTATTATCCAGTAATACCTTGGATGTCATGATAAAGCCCGGTGTACAGAAACCACACTGTGCACATCCGTGTGCCATCCATGCAACCTGCAGCGGATGCATATCATGGATCGTACCAATACCTTCAATTGTGGTGATCTCTGCGTTGTCGCGGATTTTTCCCATTTTATAAATACAGGATCTTGTAACTTTTCCGTCCATAATAACGTTACATGCACCGCAGTGTCCCTCGCCGCAGCCGATCTTACATCCTGTCAAAAGCAGATGCTCACGGAGAACGGTTGCAAGAGTTTCGTTCTCATCCACCACAAGGATTCGTGTAACGCCGTTGATTACCAGTGTTTTTCTTACCATTTAAATTCCTCCTTCTTTTATTATCTGATTTCTTATGTTCTGTCATTTTCGCCGTTGTCTGAAAGCTGCTGTGTTCTATTTGTCTTTGCAGCCATCGTGATCTGCTCCTGCACCGGTCAGATCCTTCAGCCTCTGAAGCCCCCGCTGGGAATAAAAAACAAGCTCGGAAAAGCCTCCGTCCAGCCGTTCTCCCTGCATACGGATACAATTGGCGTTTTCGTAATAATCAATGGGCAGTTCCCGGCGGTATACCTTTCCTGTATTCTGATCTGTAACCTCCACAGTAACTGTCCTGGCTGTAATTTCAAATACCTTATCTTCCACAACAAGCCCTCCTTTTAATATTATTGTAAACTTGGCTGCTCATTGCGGGCAACTTACAAAAAAAAACAAGTCGCCAAAAAGAGCGGCCTGTTTTTGTATAATATATATAAATGTTTTTATGTACATAGATATGTTTCATGCAATTTACTCAAAAAAAATCATTAAAATAACTTTCAAAGAGTTCCGTTGCCTGATTTCTCAGTTCCTCTTCAAACTGCTGAAAACGCTGCACAAACAGACGTCCTTCCTTTGTAAGGAAGCTTCTGCCTCCCCCTGCACCGCCCTGACTGCGCTGTATGAGATGGCGGTGAAAATGTCTTTCCATGGTACGTATCATATTCCATCCGCCGGAATAGGATATCTGCATTCTCTGGCAAGCGGTGCGCACGGATCCCGTCTGCTCCACCAGATTCAAAAGAAGTGCCAGCTTCTCATCAAAAAAAGTTTTTTCTCCGGCAATGGATACATGTATCACAGGTCTGACCAGATTGGCATTATGACGTTCCAGAAGTTCTCCGTAATTTTGCTCTGTTTTCTGGTTAATAAGAATCCCCGTATCCTCAACGGTAACATCTGTCATTTTTATTTCGCAGCGCATAAGTGCACCCCTGAGGCCATTCTCTCCCGAATCCATAAGAAGCCTGTCAAAAAGCTCTCCTGAGATAAGAATGGGATGACCGCTTTTTCCCTCACAGAAAGGACATGCAAGAGGCTCAGAGCAGTCGCAGAGTTTTTTCACTGTTTCCGATGAAAACAGAGGAATATTGACAGGTGTGAATAAAATGCGGTCGCATTTGTCTTTCAGAAAATCAATGCCGATCTTTACAGAATCATACATGCCCGTATGTTCATAATCGGGATTTCTCAGAAATACCACTCCCTGCCTGGAAAGCTGATGTTCCAAATCCTCTGCCTGATAGCCGGTGACCATAACGATTCTGTGTATCCCTGCCTGATGAAAGGTGGCGACAATCCTTTCCGCCACAGATATGGACCCAAGACTGTTCAACGGACCAAATGCCTTATTTTGTTTTCCTGTGCCTGCGGCAACGATCAGTGCTGCTGTTTTCATAAAAATCATTCCCTTATTTTATTGCTTTTACCAGAAAAACCGGTGTGGATTTGTAGTTGATCTTTTCGGCGTCGCTTAGCACCCGAAGCCCTGCCTCTTCATCTGTGAGAACTTCTGCAAAACCGATTTCTCTGATGACCTGTCTGTCCCATGCAGGCCGGTGAATTTTGCTCAGCGGAACCTCGGCTGCGATACGCTCCATTTCATCTATATCTGTTCCTTCATAATAGTCCTCTACCTGAGCATTCCGGGCATTTTTCCTGTCCTGCTCATACTCCTCTTTCAAAGTCTCATCATAAAGATATGCATACCAGTTGGCATCAAAATTAAGCAGACATCCGCCTTTTTTAAGCACGCGGTGCCATTCTTTGTAGGCTTTTGCAGGATTTTCCAGATTCCAGGTCACATTTCTGGTCACCAGCACATCAAAGGTGTTATCCTCAAAATCCAGGTTCTGGGCATCCATCTGTCTCCATTGAATTATTTCTGCAAGGCATCCTGCATTTTCCTTTGCCTGTTTTAACATTTCTTCTGTATAGTCCACCGCCGTGACTGAATATCCCGCTTCCGCGAGAATAATGGCGAAAAATCCAGGGCCGGTTCCCACATCCAGAACTTTAATACATCCGGGCTCTTTTTTGGGAAAATGACTCACAAGCTCCGAAAGCCATTTTTGCTTCTGATCAGTGGAAAGCTCCTCCTGGTTAACTCTGGAATATCCTTCTGCCCGATCTGTCCAGTATTTCTGTATATCCTTCAGCAATTGTGACATGGTATATCCTCCCCATCGCATATGTTTCACAAACTTATTTCTGATATTAATATATTTATTTTCTTTTTGCAAGGCTTTGATGATTGTCATTTTTTCTTTCTTATGATAAAATTAAACGATTGCAACCCAAAACACATAACAAATGAAAGGAAAAGTCTATGCTGCAAACCATAGAAACCATCAACAATGCTGTTAATAATTTTATCTGGGGTGTTCCGGCAATGATCTGCATCATCGGTGTGGGATTATTTTTAAGCTTCCGCACCCGTTTTATTCAGATACGCAAGTTCCCCTACGCAATGAAGACCACCGTAGGCAGAATGTTCCGCAAAAAAGAAGCAGCCGACGGAGCCATGACTCCTTTTCAGGCAGTCTGCACTGCACTTGCCGCCACGGTTGGTACCGGTAATATTGCCGGAGTTGCAGGCGCCATCGCCATCGGAGGCCCCGGTGCCGTGTTCTGGATGTGGGTTTCCGCTATTCTTGGCATGTGTACTAAATTTTTTGAAGTAACGCTGGCTGTCCATTTCCGCCAGAAAAATGATAAAGGTGATTACGTAGGCGGACCTATGTATTATATCAAAAACGGCCTCAGCAAAAACTGGCAGTGGCTGGCTGTTCTTTTTTCCCTGTTTGGTGTGCTTACTGTTTTCGGGACCGGAAACGCAACTCAGGTAAATACCATTACCACTGCTGTGGATACTGCTCTTTTAAACTATAACCTGATTTCCGAAAAAAGCATCCCCACGCTGAATCTGATCATCGGCATTATCATCACTGTACTGGTGGCTCTTGTTTTACTGGGCGGTGTCAAACGAATCGGACGTGTTACCGAAAAGCTTGTTCCTTTTATGGCGCTTTTCTATATCATACTATCCATCGGAGTTGTTATTTTAAATATTAACCATGTTCCTGCTGTTTTTGCTTCCATAATCAAGGGTGCATTCCAGCCTGCCTCTGTAACCGGCGGTATTGTGGGAAGTTTTTTCCTCAGCATGAAAAAAGGTGTTTCCCGAGGGATTTTTTCCAACGAAGCCGGTCTTGGTACAGGTTCCATTGCCCACGCATGTGCTGACACGCAAAAGCCGGTAAAACAGGGATTTTTCGGTATTTTTGAAGTATTTACAGATACTATCGTTATCTGTACTCTCACTGCTCTTGTTATTTTAGTCAGTGGTGTTTCTGTAAATTACGGCCAGGCTGCCGGAGCAGAGCTTACAATTTCCGGCTTTACCTCCACCTATGGAAGCTGGGTTTCCATATTCACTGCTGTGGCCATGTGCTGCTTTGCTTTCTCCACCATTATCGGCTGGGGACTTTACGGTGCAAGATGTATTGAATTTTTATTCAGTTCTTCTGTGATCCGTCCTTTTATGGTAGCTTACTCTCTTGTTGCCATACTTGGAGCTACCATGGAACTTGGACTTTTATGGAGTATTGCAGAAACCTTCAACGGCTTAATGGCAATCCCCAACCTGATCGCCGTGTTCCTGCTTTCCGGAACTGTGATCCGGCTGGTTTCCGATTATTTCAAATCCGAATCCAAAGGTTCTGAGAGGTGATAAGATAAATGGATATGTTACTTGATATTGTACTTGATTCGGTAATGGATACCGTCAGACTGTTCCCTTTTCTTTTCCTGACTTATCTTGCAATGGAATATCTGGAAAACAGGGCCGGTGCCAAAACGGTCTCCATGCTTTTAAACGCAAACAAAAAGGGCCCTCTCATCGGGGGAATCCTGGGCGCAGTTCCTCAGTGCGGTTTCTCGGCAGCCGCTGCCAATCTGTATTCCGGAAGAGTTATTACCACCGGCACACTGATCGCTGTTTTTCTGTCAACCTCAGATGAGATGCTTCCCATCCTTATTTCTGGAAAAGCAGATCCACAATTGATTCTGTATATCCTTCTGGGAAAAGCTCTTGTAGGCATCATAGCGGGTATCCTTGTAGACCTTTTTTACCGCAAACGAAAAATAAGAAAAGATCTCTGTATTCACGAAATCTGCGAACGTGACCATTGTCACTGTGAAAGCGGAAGTATTATCTACTCTTCTCTGATCCATTCTCTTCGCACGGCAGCTTTTATCCTGCTGATCACAGGAGGCATCAATCTTCTTGTGGAATTGATCGGAATGGACAATATGATGAAGGCCATAACATCCGCACCGTTACTCAGTATCTTTCTTACAACACTGGTGGGACTGCTTCCAAACTGTGCTGCGTCCGTTTCCATCACAACCTTTTATCTGGAGGGAATGCTCTCACCGGGCGCCATGTTTGCCGGACTGTTGTCCTGCGCCGGAATCGGACTGCTGATCCTTTTTCGCACAAACAAGAACTGGAAAGAAAATGTTTCTGTTGTGGCTGTATTATATGGTATAAGTGTGATTTGCGGTATTGCACTTGATCTGATATTTTAGTGCCAAAAGCCTGGCAGTTTTGGGGCTATTAAAGGCGGGGCTGATACACTGTTATTATTAATCAGTGTACCAGCTCCGCCTTTTTATCTTTTTTCTTCAGGAGCTGTATTTTTATTCCTTATGTTCATTAAGAAACTTTATTACTTCTTCCTCGGTTGGTATAGATATCTGAGCACCTTTTCTGGATACGCAGATTCCCGCTGCCGCATGGGCAAAATGGATCGCTTCCTCCATCTCCATTCCTTTACAGAGCTGAATAGCCAGTGCCGCACCAAAAGTATCACCTGCAGCAGTGGAATCCACGGCGTTTACCTTAAAGCATGGAATCATTTTTGCTTCGCTGCCATCGTAAAGAAGAGCGCCTCGTTCGCCCAGCTTCAACAACACATATTGAGGTTCTGCCTTCTCATAAAGCCATTTTGCAGCCTCCAATACACCTTCTGTTGTCTCAACGGAAATGCCGGTAAGTGCCTCTGTTTCCGCCTCGTTGGGTGAAAGTATATAAAGTCCTTTCAGGCGCTCCAGCGGAATCTTCATGGCTGGTCCGGCATCCAGAAATACAGGGATTTTACGTTCCGCTGCCAGTTCGTATGTGGCATAGACTGTTTCCAGCGGAATCTCCAGCTGCATGATGATCATGTCGAAATCCTCTGCGTCCAGAGCCTTTTTTACATCATCCACACAAACTTTATTGTTAGCCCCCATGGCAACATAACAGACATATTTTCCTGTATCATTAAGGAGCATCAGAGCAAGACCTGTCTGTTCTTCCTCATCTCTGGGTATGTATTCCGTACGGACACCGGCACTTTCCAGAGATTCCAGCAGACGGTCTCCATTGGCATCCTTTCCCACACGTCCCACTGCTACTACCTCTGCGCCCTGTTTAGCAGCCGCAAACGCCTGATTTGAGCCTTTTCCACCGGTTGCATAACCATAACTGGAACACAGCAGAGATTCGCCGTATTTGGGGATTCTGTTGGCTCCTGTCACGTATAAATCCATATTCATGCTTCCTACGACAAGAATTTTCGGTTGTTTCATTGCATTACCTCCATTCAGCTCTTACTACATTCTTTTTCTTATTATATTTCCGGTGCAAAACCCGTGTCAACCATTATTTAGGATATGCTTCTTCCGGCCGGCAGGTCCGGTTTTCCCGCTCCGGGGCTTGCTTTTGGACTTTTCTCTTGCTTCTTCCGGCTGAAATGTCCAATTCTCCTCCTCCGAGGCTTGCTTTTGGACATTATACTTGCTTCTTCCGGCTGAAATGTCCAGTTTTCCTCCTCCGGAGCTTGTTTTTGGACATTATACTTGCTTCTTCCGCCTGAAATGTCCAGATTTCCCGCTCCGGGGCTTGCTTTTGGACTTTTCTCTTGCTTTTTCCGGCTGAAATGTCCAGATTTCCTCCTCCGGGGCTTGCTTTTGGATCTTTTTCCTTGCTTTTCCTGCTGAAATGTCCAGTTTACCTCCTCCGAGGCTTGCTTTTGGATCTTTTTCTCGCTTCTTCCGGTATAATGTACCCATAACAGTGGACACAAAAAAATTTTAGTCTCCCTGGTCATGGACATTTCTTTTTTACACAAAAAAAGATGCTGCAAAACTTAGCCGTACCGGCTATCATTCTGCAACATCCCTATTCGTTATCACTGAAAATTAGTCTTCAACTTTAACGATTTCTTTTTTATTGTAGCTTCCGCATGCTTTGCATACTCTGTGAGGCATCATAAGAGCACCACATTTGCTGCATTTTACTAAGTTCGGAGCAGTCATTTTCCATGTTGCTCTTCTCTTATCACGTCTAGCTTTAGAGCTTTTATTCTTTGGACAGATGGACATATATTACACCTCCTTAAATTTACTAAATATATCACTGATAGCTGCCATGCGGGGATCCTTAGGCTCCTCTACACATCCGCAGGGACCGTCATTGAGGTTTTTCCCACATTGGCTGCAGATTCCCTTGCAATTCTCTTTGCACAGAACCTTTAAAGGCCAGCTCATCAGTACCTCAAGGTAGACCAGCCGGTCCACATCCAGGTCCATACCTGTGAGATAAGAAATCTCATCGGAATCATTTATACGCTGTTCATCTGTGAGCTTCATGTCAAGCTTCCGTTTCATTTGCAAAGGAATCTCTACAGGCGTCTCCTCCAGACATCTGGCACAGGGAATGCCCACCGTAAGGCTTCCCACTGCCTCAAGCTCCAGAGTTCTGTTGCCTGTATTGGTAATTGTAAGCTCTATCGGTTCTTTCTTCAGAACCGGAAAACTTCCCAACTGGAAGGTGATGGTATCCATCTCAAACGGTACACATTTCTGAATACATTTCCCTTCACTTGATGAAATATCTGATAAATGAATCTGCATAGTAATCTCCTATCCACACTTTTACAATTATACATAGGAAGTCTTCGTTTGTCAACGATATTTTGTTTCTTTTTCCAATAAAATGGGAGCCCGGAAAGGCTCCCACAAAATACAAAATTAATACTATACCAGAGCAACTGTCTCTCTGCAGATTGCCAGCTCTTCGTTTGTAGGAATAACTGCAACTTTAACTTTGGAATCCGGTGTGGAAATAACGATTTCTTCACCGCGTTTTCCGTTTGCCTCCTCATCAACTGCAACGCCCAGATATCCCAGATAAGAGCATACTTCTCTGCGGACATTTCCGTCGTTCTCGCCGATACCTGCAGTAAACACGATAGCATCTACGCCGTTCATAGCTGCAACGTATCCGCCTACAAATTTAGCGATACCATAGCAGAGAACTTCTGTAGCATTCTGTGCATCAACGTTTCCTGCATTTGCAGCAGCTTCCAGATCACGCATATCAGAAGATACACCGGAAAGACCCTGAAGACCGGATTTTTTGTTCAGTACGTTCATAACGCCTGCAATGTCCAGATTTTCTTTCTTTGCGATGTATTCCATGATTGCCGGGTCGATGTTGCCGGAACGTGTTCCCATAACAACACCTTCAAGAGGAGTAAGACCCATTGTTGTATCAACACATTTGCCGTTTACAACTGCACTGATGGAAGAACCGTTTCCAAGGTGGCAAACGATAACTTTGGAGTTGTCCGGATCCAGTCCAAGGAACTCAATGGCACGTTTGGATACAAAGCTGTGAGAGGTTCCGTGGAAACCATATCTTCTTACTTTATATTTTTTGTAGTATTCGATAGGAAGACCATACAGATAAGCTTTTGCAGGCATTGTCTGATGAAAAGCAGTATCAAAAACACCAACCTGCGGTACGCCAGGCATCAGTTCTGCACAAACGTTGATTCCGATTAAGTTTGCAGGATTGTGAAGCGGTGCAAGGTCGTTGCACTCTGTTACTGCTGCGATCATTTCATCTGTGATAACAGCAGAGGAAGCAAATTTCTCACCACCGTGCACAACACGATGTCCGATTGCATTAACTTCCTTCAGGCTTGCGATTGCGCCTGTTTTCTCATTTGTCAGAGCATCCAGAACCATCTGGATTGCTTCTTTGTGAGTAGGCATAGCCGCCTCTGTCACTTCTTTGTCACAGCCGGATTTCTGATATACAAGTCTTCCGTCGATACCGATTCTCTCGCAAAGACCTTTTGCAAGAACTGCTTCTGTCTCAGAATCAATTAACTGATATTTCAGAGAAGAGCTTCCGCAGTTAATTACCAATACATTCATGATTTTACCTCTCCTAATTATAATATGTAAGAAAAATTAATTATTCAGATTATTTGTCAGCAGCCTGGCACTGAACAGCTGTAATTGCAACAACACCTACGATGTCATCTGCAGAACATCCGCGGGACAGGTCGTTAACCGGAGCAGCGATACCCTGTGTAACAGGACCGTAAGCTTCTGCCTTTGCAAGACGCTGTGCAAGCTTGTAGCCGATGTTTCCTGCATCGAGGTCTGGGAAAATAAGAACGTTTGCTTTACCTGCAACATCACTTCCGGGAGCTTTGGATGCACCAACACTTGGAACGATTGCAGCGTCAAGCTGGAATTCTCCGTCCAGTTTCAGGTTCGGGTTCTGCTCTTTTGCAATTCTTGTAGCCTCAACCATCTTATCAACATCTGCATGTTTTGCACTGCCCTTTGTGGAATGAGAAAGCATTGCAACAACCGGTTCCTCACCAACAAGAAGCTCAAAGGATTCTGCAGAAGATGCTGCGATTGCTGCCAGTTCTTCCGGATTCGGATTCTGGTTCAGACCGGAGTCAGCAAATACAAATGCACCGTTTGCACCGTACTCACAATCCGGAACGATGATCAGGAAGAATGCGGAAACAAGCTTGGTTCCCGGTTTTGTCTTCAGGATCTGAAGGCAAGGTCTTAATGTGTCAGCAGTAGAATGGCATGCGCCGGAAACCATACCGTCTGCATCGCCCATTTTTACCATCATAACACCATAGTACAGATACTGATTCAGAAGAATGTCCTTTGCCTGCTCCGGTGTCATGCCTTTTTTCTGTCTTAACTCAACAAGTTTGTCGATATAAGCAGCTGTTTTGTCAGATGTAGCTGGATCAACGATCTGTGCGCCTGTAATATCAAAGCCGCCTTCTGCTGCGCTCTTCTTAACAGTTTCTTCGTTACCTACAAGAACAACCTTTGCGATACCTTCTTTTAAGATTTTCTCGGTTGCTTCCAGAGTTCTCATATCCTCTGTCTCCGGAAGAACAATTGTTTTTACGTTTGATCTTGCTCTGTCTTTGAGTAAATCAATGAATCCCATAGTAAATTAGCTCCTTTCAATATTTCATAGCTGGTTCTATTATACCCCCAGACTCCTTGTATTTCAAGCATTTAGATGGTAGAATATGTCACAGAATCGTATTTTTTGAGGTGCAATTTTATGAGAACTGTGGGAATTATCGCTGAATACAATCCCTTTCACAATGGACATCTTTACCAGTTAAATCACATCCGAAAAGAGCTTCAGGCGGATTATATCGTCGTTGCCATGAGCGGTGATTATGTACAGAGAGGAACTCCTGCCCTGCTTTCCAAGCATGTACGTACAGACATGGCCTTATCCTGCGGAGCCGATCTGGTTCTTGAAATACCTGTTTCTTTTTCTTCTGCCAGTGCAGAATACTTTGCCGGCGGCGGTGTACAGCTTCTGGATACCACCGGTGTTGTTAATATGCTGTGCTTCGGTGCAGAAACCGATAACCTGCCCCTGATAAAAAAAATCGCTTCCGTCCTGCATGAGGAACCACTTCAATATAAAGAAGAACTCCGGCAGAACCTGCGCCAGGGACTTTCCTACCCTGCCGCAAGAAGCCAGGCTCTGGACACTTATTTTTCCGGATATGCCTTCCCGGAAAAAATATTATCAGAAAAAATATCATCAGAAAAAGTATCATCAGAGGACATCCGTCAGATCCTGAAAGAACCCAACAATATTCTTGGAACAGAATACTGCCGGGCACTTCTTCGCCAGAACAGCTCTATCCGCCCCTATGCATTGAAACGCTCAGGAGCCGCCTTCCATGAAACAAGCCTGACACCGGAGAAGCTGCCTTCTGCCACCGCCATACGAAACACGGTGGCCCGGGATCCTGCAGATGTATTTAAGCAAAAGGACTCCCTTAAACAAAGTCTCCCTGACCCTGCCTGGGCACTGCTGGAGGATTGCATGGACCGGAATGCTTTTCTTCTGGAATCCGATTTTGACCTGCTGCTGCACTACTGCCTTCTATCTCAGGAGGTTTCCGCTCTTTCACAATACGCCGATGTGTCAGAACATCTGGCACGACGGATCCGTAACTGCCTGAATCAGTACGAAGGCTTTTCCCGGTTTACAGCCCTTCTGAAAACAAAGGAACTGACCTATTCCCATATACAGCGGGGACTTCTTCATATTCTGCTTCAGATCCGTGAGATTCCACCCTCCATGCCCTATATCCGGGTGCTGGGTTTTCGAAAGGAAAGTACGGCTCTTCTTCATGAAATCAAAAAAAGAGCATCCCTTCCCCTGATTGTCAGGATGGCGGATGCCCCATCAGTTTTAGATGAAAAACAGCTTAAGTTTTTTCACCAGAATACCTTTGCTTCCAATCTTTATGAAAGCGTTTTGTGTAAAAAAGCCGGCAGGCCTTTTGTACACGAATACCAGAAACAGCTTGTGATACGTTAATTTATCCTGTGGTTTAATTACCACATTCAATACTGATCTCATTGAATTTAGCCAGTATGTCCTCAATGTTCATATTGGCTTTTTCTTCGCCCGCATAATCCATTACATTATTTCCCTGATGCATCATCAGCAGGCGGTCACCATATTCCACCGCATAACGCAGGTTATGAGTTACCATGATGGTGGTCAGATTTTTTTCTTTTACCAGCTTGTCTGTAAGCTCCATAATGATCTCAGCAGTCTTTGGATCCAGTGCTGCCGTATGCTCATCCAGAATCAGAAATTCGATAGGTGTCATGGTGGACATAAGCAGTGCCATTGCCTGCCTCTGGCCTCCGGAAAGGGAGCCCACTTTAATGTTCATTTTATCTTCAAGTCCCAGATTAAGCGGACGGAGCAGCTCCTGATAATAAGAAATCCGTGCCTTGTTGGTGCCCCGCTGCAGGCCAAACATTTTTCCTTTATTATCAGCCAGCGACATATTTTCCAGAATAGTCATGCTTGGACAGGTGCCAAGGGCCGGATTCTGATACACTCTTCCGATCCGTCGATTCCGCACAAATTCCTTGTCCCTGGTGATGTCCTTTCCGTCCAGAAGAATACTGCCCTGCTCAATGGGAATACTTCCGCAGATGATATTCAGCATGGAAGTTTTTCCGGAACCGTTGCTTCCCACCACAGATACAAACTGGCCGTCTTCTATTTTCAGGTTATAATCACGGAAAAGGCACATCTCGTTAACCGTTCCCGGATTATAATATTTATAGATATTTTTTAGCTCAAGCATCTGCTTTCACCTTCCTTTTCCGTTCCATACTGATAATCAGAACAATCAGAAACAGCACTGCCGTGATCAGCTTCATATCACGTGGTTCAAAATTTCTCATTGCAATGGCGGTACATGCCTTATACAAAACAGAGCCCACGATCACGGCTGAAGTAGCCTTCATAAATGTCAGATTTTTAAAAAGACTGGTGCCGATAATAACACTGGCAAGGCCGATGACAATGGATCCGGTTCCCATGGATATTTCAAAAACACGCTCTTCCTGGCAGAAAATACATCCGGCCAGTGCCACAAGACCGTTGGCAATTGCAAGACCTACGATCTTGACATTTCCCTGGTCCTTTGCAAGTGCCGTAACAAGAATGTGGTTATCACCTACTGCACGAAGGAGAAATCCGGATTTGCTGTTCATATAAAAATCAAGAATCAGTTTCGTAACAACTGTCAGCACTATGATCACAAGAATAGTGGTATAAGGCTGCACAGCCTCCGGCAGAAGATCTGCCAGAAACTGATTTTTGAAAATGGTTTCTTTTGAAAAAAGAGGCACATTTGATGTACCGGCAATCCGAAGGTTGATAGTCCACAATGCGGTCATCATAATGATACCGGACAACAGATCCCGAACCCTGGCTTTCACATGGATCAGACCGGTACAGATACCTGCAAGAACACCTGCTGCAAAAGAAACCGGCAGGGTCAGCCAGGGATTTATTCCCCGGGATATCATCGCTGCACTGACGGCAGCTCCCAGCGGGAAACTGCCGTCGGCTGTCAGATCCGGAAAATCCAGTATTTTATAAGTGATATATACGCCCAGTGCCAGAATACCGTAAATCAGTCCCTGTTCCAGGATCGTAATAAAAAAACTCATCCTTTCTCCTCCGATCTATTATTTGTCTTATTCTGTTACAATCTCAGCAAAGGTCTCAGCTGCAGAATCAGCAAGTTCCGCCGGAATTTCAATTCCAAGATTTTCTGCCACTGCTGCATTTACATACAAAGCTGCTTCTTCGATGGTCTCATAAGGAATCTCAGAAGCTTTCTTCTCTCCCTTTAAAACCTGTGCTGCCATTTTGCCTGTCTGTTTGCCAAGTGCCACATAATCAAGTCCTTCTGCTGCAAGGCATCCGATCTTAACCTGCTCGATCTCACTTCCGAATACCGGAATATTCTTCTCATTTGCAATCTCAAGAATAGTAGGAAGAGATGCAACAACTGTATTGTCTGTAAGGTTGGTCAGACAGTCCACTTCCTCCACAAGGCCCTGTGCTGCAAGGGAAATTTCTGATGTCTGAGTTACACCTGATGTTTTGATCTCAAAATCATAATCTCCTGCAAGTGCCTCGTATTCTTTGATTGCAGATTCAGAGTTGGCTTCACTTGTTGTATAAAGAATACCGATAGTTTTTGCATCGGGAAGCATGGCACGGATCATCTCGAGCTGCTGCTGTACCGGAAGCTTGTCACTTGTACCTGTGATCTCGCCCGCAGGATTTCCCTCTTCATCAGCAAGCTCTGCCGCCACAGGATCTGTTACAGCGGTGAAAATAACAGGAATGCCAGAATCCATTGCGGCATTATAGCAGCTCTGGGCACTTGGTGTTGCAATACCCACCATCATATCTACCCCTGCTGTTGCAAAGCTGTCAGAAATCTGTCCCGCTGTTCCCATATCTGCTGCGGCGTTTTTGTAATCGACTGTAAGATTCTCACCTTCCACGATACCCTCTTCTGCAAGTCCTGCAAGGAATCCTTCCCTGCAGTTATCCAGAGAACCATGCTCTGCAAACTGCTCAATACCGATGGTGTAGGATGCTTCCTCTGCATATACGGTTGTACCTGCTGCCATTGCGATGGTGATCAATGCTGCTCCTGCTGTTTTGATTACTGTTGATTTCTTCATGTCTGTTTCTCCTCTCTCTTCTTTAAAATAAAATTTAGAAAGAACACAGGAAGGGCACTTTTCATGGGGACGCTTTTTGTTTCACAGGCAAATTCCGACGGAATTTCCTGTGGAATAAAAAAACCGTCTCAAGCTAAGCTTGAGACGGTAATAAAAACTTATTATCGCGGTACCACTCAAATTGACAAAATGTCCTCTTTCTCATGTACTTTCATACACTCCTGATTGATAACGGGTTCGGTTCCCGTCAACGCCTACTTTCCGGATAAAAGGATTTGGGGCTGCCCTCGAAAGGCCATTCAGCGATCTGATTCATACGGAATTTCCACCGGCTTCCGCTCTCTGTAATGATTCACATGATGCTTACTATTCTTTCTCATCGGTTTTAACTTGTCATTACTCTAACACATCAAATCAAATGTGTCAATCCCCGAATCAGAATATTTGTTTCACAAATTAGTTTTTAAAGCTGTGGATCGGTGCCGGAATCCGTCCGCCACGCTCCACAAATGCATCACAGGAGAAGGTATTGACCGGCATGATGGGAGCATATCCCAGAAGTCCGCCAAATTCCACAATTTCTCCCACACCCTTGCCGATAACAGGTATCACACGTACAGCTGTTGTTTTCTGATTTACCATACCGATGGCTGCTTCATCTGCAATAATGCCGGCAATGGTGGAAGCCTTGGTGTCACCGGGTATTGCGATCATATCAAGACCGACAGAGCATACACAGGTCATCGCTTCCAGTTTTTCCAGAGTGAGAGCACCTTCATTTACGGCATCGATCATTCCCTGGTCCTCGCTGACAGGAATAAATGCACCGCTTAAGCCGCCCACTGCTGTGGAGGCCATAACGCCGCCTTTTTTCACCTGGTCATTAAGAAGAGCAAGGGCTGCTGTGGTTCCGGGAGCACCTGCACGCTCCAGGCCGATTTCCTGAAGGATCTCCGCCACACTGTCTCCGATTGCCGGTGTCGGTGCAAGGGAAAGATCCACGATTCCAAATGGCACATTTAAAGCCCTGGATGCCTCCTGTGCCACAAGCTGTCCCACACGTGTAACCTTAAAGGCTGTACGCTTGATAGTCTCACATAAGGTCTCAAAGTCTTTGCCGCGAACCTGCTCCAGAGCTGTCTTAACAACGCCAGGGCCGCTGACACCGACATTGATGATGCAGTCTGCCTCTGTAACGCCATGGAACGCACCTGCCATAAAGGGATTGTCATCCGGTGCATTGCAGAATACAACCAGCTTGGCACAGCCAAGAGAATCCTGCTCCTTTGTGGCTTTGGCCGTCTCCAGGACAATTTCACCCATTAATTTTACTGCATCCATGTTGATTCCTGTTTTTGTGGAGCCCACGTTAACGGAACTGCACACACGCTCTGTGGATGCAAGCGCCTGGGGAATGGAATGAATCAGCATGGCTTCCGCAGGAGTCATTCCCTTGCTCACCAGTGCAGAATATCCGCCGATGAAATTCACTCCAACCGTCTTGGCCGCTTCATCCAGGGTTTTTGCAATGGTAACAAAATCCTCGGGACTTTTGCATGCCGCACCGCCTATCAGAGCAATGGGCGTAACAGAAATACGCTTATTTACAATGGGGATTCCATATTCCATGGAGATATTCTCTCCGGTAGCCACCAGATCCTTCGCCCGTGTGGTGATCTTGTCATATATTTTTTTGTTGAGTCTGTCAAGATTGCTGTCAATGCAGTCCAGAAGGCTGATACCCATGGTAATGGTACGCACATCCAGATTTTCCTGCTCGATCATTTTATTTGTTTCATTAACCTCAAAAATATTAATCATGGTTCGTCTCCTTTATCCGGGCTGCTTAAATTCTGTGCATTTTATTGAAAATGTCTTCATGCTGGCAGCGGATTACCACACCGATCTCATCACCCAGTGCGGAAAGCTCTTTGGAAATCGTGCCATGATCTTTATCAGATCTGCTGGCATCCGCAACCATCATCATGTTAAAGTATCCCTGTACGATGGTCTGGGAGATATCCAGAATATTCACGTTATTATTAGCCAAATATGTACAAACCTTCGCAATAATTCCTACTGTGTCATTTCCTACCACTGTAATAATTGTTTTTTTCATTGGTTATTTGCCCTTTCTCTTCATTTTTTATATTTATAATACAATTGCCTCCGAAATGCAATCCCTTTTGGCAACCTGTATTTTAAAATCCCGTGACTGATAGGGATTATCGCCCAGGGTCACTTCTGAGCATACCGTTTCGTAAGCCAGCTCTTCATAATTATTTTCTTTGCTAAGATGGCCCAGAAATACGGCCTTCAGGTTATCATGGAGAAGCCTGCATAAAAGGCGGCCTGCATTTTCATTTGATAAATGTCCCCTGTCTCCCAGAATTCTCTGTTTCAGATAATAAGGATACTTGCCTACCTGAAGCATGCGCACATCATGGTTTGCCTCAAGAAGCAGTGCTTCTGCCCCTACCAGATTGTCCACAATGTAATCCGTGTATTTTCCAAGGTCAGTTGCAATCCCCACGGCATGTCCGTTACATTCCACCCTGTATCCCACCGGCTGTGCCGCATCGTGGGGAATGGTAAAGGGATGGATGGTCAGATCCTTGATAGAAAAAGGCTCGTCCTCTCTGATCTCGTGGATGATTCCTTCGGGAAGCTTTCCAAGGCAGCAGCTCCTTGCGATCACATCTGCCGTCCCTCCTGTCGTATATATGGGGATTTTATATTTTCTTGCCAGAACACCCACTCCCTGGATATGATCTGAATGCTCATGGGTGATAAGTATACCATCCACATCCCGTCCGGTAAGCTCCAGAGCATTTAATCCCTGTTCCACCCGTTTTCCGCTGATTCCCGCATCCACCAGGATATGGGTGTCATCTGAGCCCACATAAATGCAGTTTCCGCTGCTTCCGCTGGCAATACTACATAATCTCATACCTCTTTATCCTTTCTGCAATCTGCCGAAAAGTATACTCCGGTTCCCCGCTGTTATCAATAACAAAATCCGCATGAGCGAAAAAAATTTCCTCCGGTGCCTGACTGGCCATGATCTCCTCAGATTTTTTTCTGGAATAGCCTCTGTCAGACATCAGGCGTTTCGTCCGGATTTCGGCATCTGCATGGACATACCAGACCTCATCACAAAAAGCCTGATAATTCTCTTCCAGCAAAAGTGCAGCCTCCACCACACACAAGGGTCTCCCCGCAGCCTTTTCCTGTTCCAATGCATGTATAATGGCCTGTTTTACAGCCGGATGAATGATTGCATTGAGATTTTTTAATTTTTCCTCACTGCAAAATACAATATCTGATATTTTTTTTCTGTCAAGGGTTTTATCTTCTTTTATGATTTCTGTTCCAAAAAGCATTATCACAGGTTCATAGCAGGACTGTCCCGGCTCCATGACCCGGTGCCCCACTAAATCTGCCTGAATTACAAAAGCATCATAATGTTCTTTCAGATAGTTTAATACTGTGCTTTTTCCGGCTCCCACTCCGCCGGTTAATCCGATTGTTTTCATTTATTTTGCCTCGTACCAGTTCTTTCCCTGATGCATATCCACTTCCAGTTCAACTAAAAGCTGTGCCGCTCCTTTCATCTCCTCTTCCAGTATGCGGGACACAGCCGGTATCTCAGACTCCAGAGTCTCAATCAACAGCTCATCATGTACTTGCAGCACAAGACGGGATTTCAGTCCTTCCCTGCGAAGCCTTGCATATACACGGTTCATGGCTATTTTTATGATATCAGCCGCAGTTCCCTGAATGGGGGAATTCATGGCCACCCGTTCTCCGAAGGAACGCTGCATAAAATTGCTGGATTTCAGTTCCGGAATGGGACGGCGTCTGCCAAACATGGTGGCAACGAAGCCCTTTTCCTTTCCTTCAAGAACCATGGAATCCAGATACTCCTTGATTCCCGGATAAGTCTCAAAATAACGTTCAATGTAATCTGCCGCTTCTTTTCTTGTAATACTTAAATCCTGGCTCAGCCCGAAGGAGCTGATACCGTAAACAATACCAAAATTCACTGCCTTTGCGTTTCTTCTCTGCAGAGGAGTAACCTCCTCAAAAGGAATATGAAACACCTGGGAAGCGGTGATCCTGTGAATATCCTGTGCCTGACGGTAAGCCTGAATCAGCTTTTCATCCCCTGACATATGGGCAAGCACACGAAGCTCGATCTGGGAATAATCCGCATCCAGGAACACATATCCATCCTCCGGCACAAAAACCTTACGTATAAGCCTTCCCAGTTCCATACGCACCGGGATATTCTGAAGATTAGGCTCTGTGCTGCTGATACGTCCTGTTGCAGTGATTGTCTGGTTAAAGGTGGAATGAATCCTTCCGTCTTCCCGGATCACGCCTGCAAGGCCGTCTGCATAAGTGGATTTCAGCTTGGCAAGCTGCCTGTATTCCAGAATATCTTTTACGATTGGATATTCCACAGACAGCTTCTCCAGAATATCTGCAGCCGTGGAATATCCTGTTTTTGTTTTTTTGCCTCCGGGAATTCCCAGTTTTTCAAAAAGGATCACTCCCAGCTGTTTGGGCGAATTTATATTAAATTCTTCACCGGCCTGCTGGTAAATCATCTGTTCCAGCTCCCCGATCCGTACCTTAAGCTTCTCACCGTAGGCTTTCAGTTCTTCTCCCTTTACTTTAATTCCCAGCTTTTCCATGGAATCCAGAGTAAAAATAAGAGGAAGCTCTATTTCACGGTAAACAAGGTCCATACCCTCATCCTGAAGCGTCTTCTCCAGAGGTGCTTTTGCCGACAGGGCAACATAAGCCATATAGCAGGCCAGGCTGCCAAGACTCTCCGGTGACTCTTCCCATGCCTTCTCCATGGATTTCTTTCCAACGAAATCTTCTTTAGAAGGAAGAAGGATGCCGCCAAGATATTCTTTAGCAATATCATCATAAGAATAAGAGGATTTCAGCGGATTCATAAGGTATGCTCCAACCTGGGCATCAAAAACAGATGTGTCCGGTGTAAGCGGAACATATTTCAGCAATGCTTTAACATCCATTGCACAGATGGTGGTGTTCTGCGCCAGGCTTAAAATCTTTCCTGCAAGATAAGAGCATGTGAGAAGTCCCTGTACGGGAATCTGGTAAATTTCTTTCTCACCAATGGCAATTCCCATGACAAAAAAGCCATTCTCGTCTCCGGGAAGAGAAATTCCCACAGCCCCCTTCTTCGCTGCCTTTGCAAAGATTTCCTCACAGCCGGACAGATCCTCACATACGAAAAATAGATTTTCCAGCTTGTCCTGTGACACCGCATCCTGCGAAAAACGTCCCAGAAGATTTTTAAATTCCAGACGTTTGCATAATTCATATGCTTCTTTTGTATAAAAATCGTGGACTCTCGCTTCCTCATAGGAAATATCAACAGGACTGTCCTTATCAATGGTGGCCAGTTTTTTGCTCAAAACAGCCAGATCATAATGCTCTCGCAGGGATTCTCTGGCTTTATTAGGCTTGATCTCATCCAGATGCTCATATGCATTTTCAATACTTCCAAACTGTACGATCATTTTTGTGGCGGTTTTTTCACCCACACCGGGAATCCCCGGAATATTATCGGCACTGTCACCCATCAAAGCCTTTAATTCAATGATCTGAGGCGGAGTCACCTGATAACGCTCCTGCACCTGTGTCCAGTGATAGTCCTCCACTGTTGTCTTTCCTTTTACAGTTTTGGGCAGGCGGATCATAATTTTATCTGTTGCAAGCTGAAGCAGATCCCTGTCACCTGATAAAACCGTGACCTCCATGCCTTTTTTCTCACTTCTGGAAGCAATCGTTCCCAGCAGGTCATCAGCCTCAAAGCCTTCCATGGTAACAATATGGATTCCCATGGCCGTAAGCATCTGCTGAATCAGAGGCACCTGTTCCCGCAGCTCCTCCGGCATGGCTTTTCGTGTTCTTTTGTATGCATCATACATTTTGTGACGAAAGGTAGGTGCATGAAGATCAAAAGCCACCGTAAGATAATCCGGGTTTTCCTCTTCCAGAATGCGAAACATGATATTCAAAAAACCGTAAACCGCACCGGTATGTCTTCCTTCCGAGTTTGTCAGATCCGGTAGTCCGTAAAACGCTCTGTTTAAAATACTATGCCCGTCTATCAGTAAAATTTTTTCACTCATTGTCTATTCCCTTCTGCTAAAATATGATTCTCTCTTACAAAGATACAGCAGCTAAAACAACTCTGTCACAATAAAAATAAGAAATACAGCCAAAGCAATAATAAGCAGGCATACTCCTGCCACTGCTGCAAGATGACGAAGCTTTTCTTTTTTTATATATTGCCTGCTCTTTTTTATATCATTTTCCAGAAGCTGTTTAAAATCCAGATCTTCTTCCTTTTCATCATCATCAAGCTGTTTTGTCACCTCATGAACAATGAAATATGTTTCCAGCTCATCATAGCAGGAAGAACAGTTCCGGATATGTTCCAGAAAACTCTCAAGATTTTCAACAGACAGAGTATGATTGATATAACTGCTCACCATTCCCTCTGCCATACGGCAGGTAAGCTTTTTTTTCTTATGTGACATGATTTCTCACCCGCTTCCGCTAATTTCGTTTATTTATCCAGGAACGCCTCTCTACTGTTTGCACCTCTTGCGTTCTTGCTGGAAATATTATAACGGAATAGACGAAAAAACACAAGTTGTGGTATAATGATATAAGTTTTGTTTTGATAAAAGAACAGATTGCGAGGTTTTTATATGAAGACATTTATTTGCACTCATAAAGCACAGTATTATGAAACAGATCAGATGGGCATCATTCATCATTCCAATTACATCCGCTGGTTTGAGGAAGCACGTGTGGGCTTTCTGGAGGAAATCGGTTATCCCTATGACCGGCTGGAAAAAGAGATGAAGCTTTTAAGTCCTGTTCTGGAAATCCAGTGCCAGTACCGTTCCATGGTCCACTTCGGTGATACCGTTGATTTATGCGCCCGTGTTGAATCCACAAACGGAATCAAGCTGAAATTCGAATACGAGATCCGGGATCATTTCACCCACGAGCTTCGCACTAACGGCTTCAGCAAGCACTGCTTTTTAAATGAGGAAGGCGTTCCTGTCTCTCTGAAAAAATCTTATCCCGAGCTTTATCAGGTACTTCTGGAATGCTCCAGACCATAAATTATTCCCGCTGCCCTGATTGCTCCACAAAAAACAGGCGTAGTCTGTTACGCCTGTTTTTCGCTGAACACTTAAAAAACTCTTTTAATTATCTGACGCCTCGATGGACGGTGAAGGTTCATTTAAGATTTTCATAAACTCCTCACCGGTGATAGTCTCCTGTTCATACAGATACTTTGCAAGCTCGTGAAGCTTTCCGATGTTGTCCTGCAGGATCTTCAGTGCCTTTTCATGCTGACGGCGTACAAGCTCAACCACCTTTTTGTCAAGAAGTGTCTGTGTCTCAAAGGAGCAGGCCAGGCTGGCATCTCCGCCCAGATACTGATTGGATATATTTTCCATTGCCACCATATCAAATTCATCACTCATACCATAGCGTGAAATCATGGCTCTTGCAATTTTTGTTGCCTGCTCGATATCATTGGATGCACCTGTTGTAACAGAATGGAAAATCAGTTCCTCTGCCGCACGTCCACCGGTAAATGTGGCGATCTTATTCTCCAGTTCTTCTTTTGTCATCAGATAATGCTCTGTTTCATCCACCTGCATGGTATATCCCAGTGCACCGGAGGTTCTGGGAATAATGGTAATTTTATGAACCGGAGCCGATTCACTCTGCTTTGCTGCCACCAGCGCATGACCGATCTCATGATAGGAAACGATCAGCTTCTCTTTGTTGGACAAAACCCTGTTCTTCTTCTGATAACCGGCGATTACAACCTCAATACTCTCCTCAAAGTCTGCCTGTGTTGCAAATTTCCTTCCGTCACGCACAGCACGAAGAGCCGCCTCGTTTACGATATTGGCAAGCTCGGCACCGGATGCACCTGCTGCAGCCTTTGCTATCTCATCAAAACGCACCGTATCCGCAATTTTTATCTTCTTTGCATGAACACGCAAAATCTCTTCACGTCCCTGCAGATCCGGCAGCTCCACAGGAATACGTCTGTCAAAACGTCCGGGACGCAGAAGTGCCGGATCAAGAGAATCCGGACGGTTGGTAGCCGCCAGAATCACAACACCTTTGGAACCGTCAAAACCATCCATTTCCGTAAGAAGCTGATTCAGGGTCTGCTCACGTTCATCGTTACCGCCGCCGATCCCCGCTCCGTCTCTTTTCTTTCCAATTGTATCAATCTCATCAATAAAAACGATACAGGGTGCTTTTTCATTTGCCTGCTTAAACAGGTCTCTTACCTTTGCAGCACCCATACCTACAAACATTTCCACAAACTCCGAACCGGAAATGGAGAAAAAGGGCACTTCCGCTTCTCCTGCAACCGCCTTTGCCAGAAGGGTTTTACCTGTACCCGGAGGTCCCACAAGAAGAGCACCTTTAGGCATGGATGCACCGATTTCCGTATATTTATGAGGATTGTGAAGATAATCCACGATTTCCGTAAGAAGCTCCTTGGCTTCATCCTCCCCTGCAACATCCGCAAACTTGATTCCGGTGGATGATTTCACATAGACCTTGGCATTGCTTTTTCCAAAAGACATCATGCCTCCCGGTCCTCCGTTTCCCATGGAATTCATCATTTTCTTACTCAGCCAGCGGCCAAGAAAGATAAAAATCACAATGGGGATCACATAACCTGCCAGAAGACTTAACAGAATAGACTGTTTCTGAGGAGCAACTGCTTCCATACTGGTTCCTCCCTCAAGAAGACGGTCCACAAGGCCGGGATCCTCCATCCTTACGGTTTTACAGAAAATCGTCTTTCCGTTTTCTTTCATTGTATAATAGATGTAGTCATCCTGTACTTCAGCCTTTTCGACCTTATGGTCCTCCACAGCTTCCAGAAAAGTGGTATAATCTGTCTGCTCCACTGCACGCTCTGTCACCGCAGGAAGCAAGAAGAAATTCAGCAGAAAGAGTATCACCAGCGCCACAAGACAGTATACGTACATGGGCAGCTTTTCCGGTTTTTTTCCTTTTATATCCATACCTTGTCCTCCAATGTTTCTTTATTTGATAGTTAGATTACGTTACCACCAAATCTTCAAAAAAACAATCATTCCAGCTTAAATTTCACATTTTTTTTAGATTATTCCAGTATTATTTACATTTCTTTACGGATGATTCCCTGTTTACCACATAAATACCACCACATACCAATGCCAGTGAGATCAGTCCCTGAAGGGTAAATGCCTGATTCTGCTCTCCCAGTAATGCCGCGCTTAAAATCACACCAAACACAGGATTCATAAATCCATATACAGCCACCTTTCCCACAGGATTATATTTCAGCAAAACAGCCCACAGAGAATATGCCACCGCTGAGATTACAGCCATATAAAACAACAGTGCCGTTGAGGGAAGGCTAAACCCTTCCAGATGCCCTCCCAGACCGGCACCTGCACAAGCCATAATTATTCCACCCAGCAGAAACTGATAGCCGCTTAAAAGAACCGGATTATCTTTCTGGGAATATCGTTTGATCAGCGTGGAGGAAAACGCATAAGATAAGGTTGAGAATAAAATAAATCCCTCACCAGAAATACTCATACCTCCGTCCAGACCGCTGCCGTTTAAATTAATAAGCACCACTCCGGCAAAACCCAGAATACATCCGAAAATCTTCTCTTTTCCAAACTTTTCAAAACGAAAAATAAGGCAGGAAGCCAATATAGCAAAAAACACATTGGAAGCTTCAATGATGGAAGCCTTTACTCCTGTGGTATGGGCAAGTCCCACATAAAAAAACAGATACTGAAGCACTGTCTGAAAAAGACAGAGTTTTAATATCCTTGTCCATGTGGTCCCTGAAGGAATCAGGGCTTTTCCTGATGTGAGACTTCCGATGACGATTGTCAGAACACCGGCCAGCACAAAACGTACGCCTGCAAATAAAATCTGTGATGCCGTATCTTCCGATGCTATATAAAACAACCTGTAACCTATCTTAATGCAGGGAAATGCACTGCCCCACAACAGGCAGCAAAACATTGCTGTAAAAGCGACTACCCAGCCCTTTGTAAGTATTTTTTCTTTCTGTTCCATAATCAGGACCTTCTTTACCGTTCTGTTCCCCAGAAAATCAGTGCAAGCATTCCCGGGCCGGTATGAGCACCGATCACAGGACCGATAGCTGCTGTGTAAATCTGTGCATCCGGAAACTGTTTCAAAACATTTTCTTTCAATTCCTGCGCTTTATCCGGTGCATGACCATGACCGATCACCACCAGCTTTCCATCTTCCGGTGTCCATCCGTATTCCATACGCTTAATCTGAGATGCCATGGCTTTTTTGGCACCACGCTGTTTTTCCTTTGCTTCCAGATGTCCCTCCATATCCACATGAAGAAGTGGTTTTATTTTCAGGGCCGTTCCCATTAATGCTGCCGCCGTGGAAAGACGGCCGCCTCTCCTAAGTGAATCCAGGTCATCTACCGTAAACCAGTGACAAACCTTCAGGCGTATCTGTGTTACCCACTCTGCGAGCTCATCAATTCCCATTCCCCCGGCCTGACGGCAAAGTGCCTCACGAAGAAGAAATCCCTGCCCAACAGAAGCGCAGAGAGTGTCCAGACAGATAATTTTGCGATCCGGATATTCTTCCTGAAGTTCCTGTACACTTAAACATGCATTCCTGTAATTCTGTGAAAGTCCTGATGAAAAGCACAGATAAATCAGATCCTTTCCTTCATCCAGAGTTTTTCTGAAATATTCAGAATATGTATAAGGATTAATCTGAGATGTGCCGGCCGTTTTTCCCTGTCGGAGCATTCCGTAAAATTCTTCCACAGAAATATCCCCTTCAGGACCATAAACATAAGAATGTCCGTCCACTGTAATATTCATAGGTATAATTACTGCCTTTGGAAGTCCGTCCAGCATATCATCACTGAAATCTGCCGTTGCATCGCTAAAAATCTGATAATTCATATCGAATTTCTCCCTTTTCTTAAAATTACAGATATTATAAATTATCACGACATAAAAGGCAACTATCCCGTCAAAAAAAAGAAGTTTATTTAGTATGGCAAAGACAATACTCTTGTGCTATAATTTCTTCGGTGTACATAACTGTATACATTAATTTTTGAGGAATACGAGAGAGTTTATTATGGAAACAGAACTGGAAAAAATGAAAGCGTTCTGGAAGCATGCTCATACCAGCAGCTTCCATGCCTCTAAAACACTTCTCAAATGGATCCTTCTTGGATTCTTAACCGGCAGCGTGGTCGGGGGTGTGGCGACCCTGTTTTCCCACTGTCTGACTTTCTGCTACAGTATCCGGGAGGTTTATCCCCAGGTAACACTGGCTCTTCCGGCAGCCGGACTGCTGATCGTCTTTTTGTATCGTTTTTTTAAAGATACCAATGATACCGGCACCAACATGGTTATTGCCTCCATTCATTCCTCCTCTGATATCACACCCAAAATGGCGCCGCTGATTTTCATCACCACCATCCTCACACATCTCTGCGGAGGCTCTTCAGGACGTGAGGGCGCTGCGATCCAAATCGGAGGAAGTATTGCAAATGTTATGGGAAAATATTTTTCCCTGAATGAAAATGACCGTCACATTATCATCATGTGTGGTATGAGTGCAGGATTTTCCGCACTTTTCGGAACTCCTCTGGCATCCGCTATTTTTGCACTGGAAGTGATTTCCATTGGTATCATGCATTATTCTGCACTTGTACCCTGTACCATCGCTTCTTTTACCGCACATTTTATTGCCCTTTATTTTCATGTAAAGCCGGAAGCTTTTCCGGTAGCTTCCATTCCCGCGATCACACCTGTTTTATTTATAAAAACAATGATTCTGGGAATTTCCCTTGGAATCGTAAGCATTCTTTTCTGTATTGTTCTTCATTCCGCAGAACATATTTACAGACATTTTTTCAAAAATCCCTATCTCCGGATTTTTGTGGCAGGATGCCTTATCCTGCTTCTCTGCGTCATACTCAGAACAGACAGCTATCTGGGCTCCGGTATGGCGCTTATCGAAAAAATTTTTGAAGGTGGAAGCGTTCCTTTGGCGGCATTTCTGCTGAAAATGGTCTTTACCGGCCTGACACTGGGAGCCGGCTTTAAAGGCGGCGAAATCGTTCCCTCATTCACCATAGGAGCCTGTTTTGGTTTTATTGCCGCAAATCTTCTGGGTATGCCTGCCACCCTTGCTGCAGCCTGCGGGATAGTGGGGGTTTTCTGCGGTGTTACCAATTGCCCTATTACTTCCCTCCTGCTCTCCTTTGAGCTGTTCGGATTTGAAGGAATGCCCTGTTACCTGGTTACGGTTTCTGTTAGCTATATGCTTTCCGGATATTATGGTTTATATAATGCTCAGAGAATCATGTACTCCAAAACAGAAACACAATTTGTCAATCGAAAAGCACATTAATTATTAAGGAAGTACATTATACATTAAGAAAGTACATCAAACATTAAGAAAGAAGGAATGAGTTATGAAAAAATGTATGAATTGCGGTGCAAATATACCAGATGAATCACGCTTTTGCACCAACTGCGGAACTCCGGCAGAATACAATGCCTATGACGAGGCAGACTCCCGCGAAGAATATGATTATTATTACGGCGCTTCCCGTTCAGGGTATGAATCATATGGCGGCCCTTCGTCCCGGGCAAAAACCGGCTCACGCACCAGGTCTGCTTCCCGCGGAAATAAAAGCATGAAAAATATTTCCGGAAATCTTCCGCTGATGCTGGCTGCCGCATTTATGCTGTGCGTTGTCATCCATGCTGTATTATCATCTGTTTATTCTTTTGTGTATCAATTGATAGTCAGCAGCTTTTACGGTTTTTCCTTACTGTCTGTTTTTACCAGTTTTTTCTCAAACATCTGGGGTTCCATTCCCAATCTGATTATTGTTTGTATTCTTCCTGTCCTCTTCTGTATTTATTACAGAGCGGAAGCTAAAAACAAAAACACTTTGCAAATGATATGTTTTATATTGTCCATTGCTGCCCTGGCAATTATCGCCATCGGAAATATTATTTATCTTTTTACATACCCTGGAAGTTATGATGCCGCTGTATTTATTTCCAGGATAATCCCCGGCAGTCCTTTTTTATACCAGGTATTCCAT
>JAXFBD010000131.1:0-7732 GCA_034118545.1 Blautia sp. | reverse complement strand
TTTTTCATAAATCCTTAACTCCTTTCGTCATATTTTTTATTCTTCACCGGTCAGTAAAATACCGTTCTCCGCTATCTCTATCATTCTCTGAATCATCTGCTCCGCATAGGATTTGAGATCCATTTTCAAAACAGTATCCATAATCTGTGCCTGTACTTCCTTCGGAACGGAATAAAGCGTTAAACTGCTCTGAAGGAATCGCGTAAGCTTGTCTTCTAATGTAAAATACAAATCGCAGGGCTTTGCCATATATGCCCGCATAATTCCGGCAGACGCAATTTCCATCTCATAAAAATCTTTCAGTTTCGCATCAGGCATGTATTTCGAAAAAGTCTCCTGCAGCCGTCCCGGCATGCTGCTATAGATATATTCCGATGTGTTGGGCAGTGAGTAGGACAACACATAAACTTCCCTGAGAGGCTCCGATAGTTCGGTGATGTAGAGCTGCAGTGATGTTTCTATAGAATACAGAAGAACCGGATCATCTGATACTTTGGTGAACTGACCCGCGTTCTCAAACTGGTTGCTGAACATGATCTTTACCAGGTCCAGCAGAAGTTCTTCCTTATTATCATATACTGTAAAGAATGCCGGGGGCGCTATCCCTGCTTCTTCGGCAATGGATACCGTGGTCGTTTTTTCATAGCCGTACTTCAGAAACAGATGAATGGACGCCCGCAGCAATTTCTTTCTGCGCACGATCCTTTGCTGCTGTCCTTTTTTTGCCATAAGTACACTTCCTTTCTCTCTTATCAAATAGTTTTATGACAGTTTTTATTCTAATTTTAATCATATATTAACAGCAAATGCAGCTGTTGTAAAGATATCTTACTTTATAAATGTAATCTGGTGATATAATTCTGTTTCTGCAGAAGCAGACAATTGACATCTGTTTTCCTACTATATATAATAAAATTACGTTCTGATATATCCAACGGATTGTTTTTCATTGCATCCATTTGATGCAGAAAGGAAGGTTAGTATGAAAAAACAAAAAAAAATCATGATGACTCTGCTTCTTCTGATTCTTGGCATTTTAAGCAGCATTACGTCTGTTCATGCCAAAACATGGATGGTTGAGCTGAAAGCAAACAAAACCTATACGACAGATGTAAATGGAGATGGAAAAAAAGACAAATTTAAATATGTGGAAAAAAATGTTCAGAGTGATTATCCTCAACAGACACACAGAATATTTTACATCAATGGAAAAACGGTAAAGGATGTACAATCTTATGGTACCAGCCGTATTTATTTATACAAAAGCAGCACTGCAAATGAATACCTGATTATCGGCAGTCACTGGAAAGGAGGATCCACTGATTATGAAGTGTTCCATTGCAGAAAGGCACTGAAATCCATTGGACATCTTCCGGCAAATCATTTTGTCGATAAACTGTCTCTTTCCGGCAGCAATATTCAATTTGTCACCTATGGAAAATTCACATATGTCACAAAATATCGCCCGTCTGTAAAATTATCCGGCGGAAAAATCATTCTTACAAGCAAGTATCCTAAAATCACAGGAAGGAAAAGTGTCAGTGCTCCCACAACTTTCCGCACATATAAATCTGTGAACAGTACAAAAAAAGACGGATTTATGATATACAAGGGACAAAAAATCAATATTTTAAAAGTATACCTGAAAAAGAATTACAATTCATACTCCAGGCAGTATTACTACACCGCTTTTTACCAGATTTCCGTAAATGGAAAAAAGGCATGGATAACGTCTCTCTCATAAATGAAACACTGGGCATGGCGCAATCATCTGATTTAATGGTTGCGCCATGCCCTTCTGTTAACTTACTGATCAGTTGTTTCCGCTGGGGAAATATGGCCTTAATACATTTGCCACATTAGAAATTGGCATGGTCTGAAGCCATACATGGCCAGGACCTGTGATTTCCGTATTGAAAACACCCTCACCACCGAAAAACATATTTTTCACACCGGGAACCGTTACGATTTCCATACTGCAGCTGCCGCTCATGGCAGCAAGATGACCGGTGTCGACCACAATTTTCTGACCAGGTTTCAATTCGTATTCCACTACATGTCCGTCAAATTCTGCAAACAGAATTCCGTTCCCGGAAAACTTCTGCATGATAAATCCCTCGCCCCCAAACAGGCCGGAGCTGAATTTTTTGCTGAAATGAACGGAAGTGTTAACGCTTGCCTCACTTGCCAGAAAAGCTGTCTTCTGAGCGATGATCTCGTTATCCGGACGGATCTCAAATGCTTTAATAGAGCCGGGAAAGCCGGATGCAAAGGCAATCATTCCGTTTCCGCCCATTGCGGTGTAAAAGTTCTGAAACAGCTTTTCGCCCGAAAGCATGCGTCCGAAAACCTTTCCCAGTCCACCGTTGGAAGTGGTCTCCATCTTCATATTCGGGGACATCCACGCCATTCCGCCGCCTTCGGTGACCATTTTCTCACCATTTTCCAGATAACAGATTACTACCGGGAGAGTTTCTCCTTTAATCTCATATCTCATGTTATACTCCTTTCCGGCGCTTATTTACAAAGATCTGCAACGACCTGATTAATCAGTTTTCCATCTGCTTTTCCTTTCAGATCGCCCATAACCGCTTTCATGATCTGGCCTTTGTTTCTGGTTGCAAGTACATCTGCAAATTTTTCTTCCAGGTATGCTCTGATCTGTGTCTCATCCATCTGCTGCGGTGCATATTTCTTGATGACATCATATCTTGCCTGATATTCTGCACGCAGATCCTCTCTGCTCTCCGGACAGGTGTCAATCTGCTCTTTCACTGTTTTTAATTCCTTAAGGATTACCTGATCCACCATGCTTTCCGGAACATCATCTCTGCATCCTGCATCAATAGCTGCCTTTTTCGCTGCAGCTACCAGTGAGGATATGGCATCCTTTGTTGTTTTATCCTTTGCCTTCATGGCAGCAACCATATCTTTTCTTAATCCTTCAAGAGTCATTTCATAAACCTCCTCATTTTTTATTCACTAAATCAATCATATCACTTTTGAATAAAAAGGCAAGTGCATTCCTTTTATGGTCTTTTCTGCAGACAAAGGGGTAGCTCCAGTCCGTTCGCCTCCAGAAGCTCTTTATTTGTAAGAATTTCTTCTGTAGGGCCATCGCAGATGATCTCCCCTTTTGACATCAGTATCGTCCGTTTACAGGTATCCAGAATCATATCAAGATCATGAGATGCGATTATTTTCAGATGCTCGAAGGAATTCAGGATTCTTATGAGATTTCTCCTGTTTCTGGGATCCAGAGCAATGGATGGTTCATCCATAAGAATGATATCCGGTGTCATGGATAAAATAGTGGCGATAGATACCAGCTTTTTCTCTCCGCCTGACATTTTAAAAATATGCTTGTCTTTCAGATGGGTAATTCCTGTCATTTCCAGTGCATGCTCCACTCTTCGTGTTACCTCATCTTCCGGAAGGCCATAATTTCTCGGAGCAAAGGCAATATCCTGAAAAGCTGTGGACATGAACAGCTGACTGTCTGAATCCTGAAATACGTAACCGATTTTTTCCCTGATCTGGGGAAGTGTTTCTCTTTGTACCGGAATATCCTCCACCCGGATACTGCCTGTATAATCAAGATTCAGGCCCACAAGTAATTTCAGAAATGTGGATTTTCCCACGCCATTTGCCCCCACCAGTCCGATGGAGTCCGTCTCTCCGCCATGAAAGGAAATGTTTTTCAGAATTTCCTTACCTTTTTCGTATCCAAAACTTACATTTTCAATATCAATATGTATATGACTCATACAAACAATCCTCCGACAAAATTTCCCACTGTGATCAGTACCGGTACATTTCTGAACAAAATAAACAGGCCCAGCCAGAAAACAAGATAAAAAACATCCTGCCATTTCCAGGTGATCTTTTCGCCAACATAATCAAACGAACCGTTATAGCCTCTCAATACCATACTTTCATATACGATTCCCGCTCTGTCCATGCTTCTTAACAGAAGCTGGCCTGTAAGAGAACCCCATACTTTGTAATGAACACCCTTCTGCTTGGGAGCGCGCAGAGAGTATGCCTGCGTAATTCTGTTAACTTCCTCAAGCAGCACAGTCACGTAACGGTAAGTCAACATCACCTGTGTGACCATGATCTTCGGTATGTGTATCAGCCGGAAGGCATAACACAGCTTTTCTATTGTGGTGGTGGCGATCAGAAGGTAAGAAGCCAGAACAGTGAATATTCCTTTCATCATCAGAGTGAGCATGGAAAGTACTCCTGCAGTCATTCTGATTCCAAATATTTCCACAGGCACTTTATCGAAAAAGGGATTAAAAATTCCAATAAAACACACAAGGGGCAATACAATACGCAGTCTTTTCAGACTGTCCTTAAAAGACAGATCCGCCAGGATAAATAAGGCAATTGGATAGACAGCCATGCCTGCCAGTCCGATAATATCATATTTATTAAAAGATACAACTATGGAGATATAAGCAACCGTCAAAGCGAACTTAACCAGCGGGTGAAGCATGTTCACCCACTGGTCCTTTTCAGCGATGGCATCCATATGATGTATTTCGTATATTGCATTTCTTATTTTACTCATGTTATGATTCTTTCTTTCTGAAGAATTTAAAGGCATAGCAGGCACCGATACAGACACCTACCACGATCAGACCTCCGATGATACCGGAAAAAGAGGTTCCTGCGGCAGTTTCAGAGTTTTTAAAGGCATAATCCGGAAAAAGTGCCGTCGTGTCCTGTACATTGCTTACGGTATCATAGATTCCGCCCTCTGCCTCAACTTCTGTTGAACCTGTTATTTTTTCAATAGACCATTCCAGTCCGTCCGGATTGGAAGAAGCAGCCAGGGATAATACTCCACCGATTAAAACTGCAGCCACTGCCAGAATTACCATGGTATTTCTGAATGTAAACCTGCCTTTACTGCTCTCTTCTTTTTTGCTTTCGTAGAGCAGCTCCGGTCTTGCCTCATATACAAAGATCAGTACAGCGGCGGTAATGATTCCTTCCACAAAACCGATTGCCAGATGGATGGGCTGCATAGTGGCAACAAAGGTGATAAAGGGCAGATCCGTAATTCCGGAAAGCAGGGTTTCGAGGGTAACGCTGAATGCACCGAGCTGTAATGTTGCCATACATCCTATGATCGAAGCAGCAATAATCTTTGCTCTTGACATTCCCTTGCTCATCATCGGCTTCCATATAAGGAGAGAACCGATAAAGCATCCATAAAAAGCCATGTTCCAGACATTACATCCAAGAGCAAGTATCCCGCCATCTGCAAAAAGAAGACATTGGATCAGCAGAACGCCTATCATTGTGATAAAACCGGCATATGGCCCCAAAAGAGCAGATAACAGCATACCTCCACAGAGATGTCCGCTTGAGCCGGTTCCCGGAATTGTAAAATTAATCATCTGTGTTGCAAACACAAATGCACCCATGATTCCCATAACAGGAATTTTTTTCGGATCACTTTCCAGTCTCACTTTTTTTACAGAATATGCTGCTGCGGCAGCGGAACAGACATACATGGTTCCTGCAACTGCCGGGGCAACAAGAGCATCAGCCATATGCATAATGTCTTCCCCCTTTCACTGGTTTATATATTTACTATACCACATCATCATATTATCACAAGCCACCGGGGGGGATATTTCCTCATTCTGTTTTGGCATGGATATCCATTCGTAAACCATATATGCATACAGGATGATTTTGCCGGTTTATCGTGGAATTTCAACTTGACAGAAAATTTTTATAATGGTACGATTTTTTTAATTAAAAGTGTTTGTATAATACTGAATTTAACTAATTTCTGGAAGAGGAGAAACAATAAATGGCAAATGATTATGGAGAACAGATCAGAATCGTACAGGAAACCGTGGCCGGTAAGGAAATCACCTTTGCACATGTGATGGGCGGTCCGGCTCCTGTCATATATCAGAAGCTGGGACTGAATCCCCAGCTGGACTACCGCTCATCCGCTATCGGAATCATGAATATGACTCCGCCGGAATCAGCTGTTATCGCATCAGATATTGCAGTCAAAAGCGGAAATGTTTATCTGGGCTTTGCTGACCGGTTTACAGGAACGCTGATCATCACAGGAGAGATTTCGGATGTTATGTCCGCCATGACTGAGATCGTGGATTATTTTCGTGATGTTCTCGGATATGTAGTTTGCAGAATCACCAAGAGATAGGAAGTGCAGTCATGGGTCAAATTTCAAAAAAAGAGCTGCTGGAAAAACTGTTCCATGATGATTATGAGAATCTGAAGGGAAAACGGCTGCGCATGACCAGAGTGAGGGTTCCCGGAAAGGAAGTCTGCCTTGCCCATGTGATCAATCCGTCTCAGGCTTGTATTTATCAGAATCTGGGACTTCATATCGGTGTACATGAAGGGGAGGATCATACAGGAGAAGCTGTGGGAATGATGCGTTTTACTCCCTGGGAGTCTGTTGTGGTCGCTGCTGATGTTGCTGTAAAAAGCGCTCAGGTGGAGGTAGGATTCATGGATCGTTTCTGTGGTTCCCTTATTATCACCGGAGGATTGTCCCAGGTTCAGACGGCAGTTGAGGAAGTTGTGAGATTTTTTGGTGAGGTGCTGGATTTCAGAACCTGTGAAATCCATAAAAGTTAACATACACAGTAAGGTGCAAAATGAAAAAATTATTTTTGATGGGCAGAAGCGAAGCCGGCAAAACCTCCCTTACACAGGCATTGAAGGGCGAAGAGCTTCATTACGTAAAAACACAATATACCAATACGGAGGATGACACCATTGATTCTCCCGGAGAATATGCAGAGTCCAAGCGATTCAGCGTGGGGCTGGCATGCTTCTCCTTTGAAGCCGATGTGGTGGCCATCGTTCAGGCCGCAGACGAACCCTTTAATCTGTTCGGCTCCTGTCTGCAGTCTTTTATCCTTCGTCCTCTTATCGGTATTATCACAAAAACCGACTCTCCTTATGCAAATATTCCCATGGTCAGGCAATGGCTGATCAATGCCGGCTGTGAACGCATTTTTCTAGTAAATAATGTAACCCGCGAGGGAATTACAGAGCTTCTGGAATATCTGGATGAGGATCTGCCGAAGGTTACCATTGAACAGGCAAAATTCAAACAGAGTCTTGGATTAAATGACTGGGATCCCCTGCCTGAGGGTGTGGAATACCCGGAATAACAGGGCTGTCGCATTGATGCGGCAGCCCCTTATTTTTATACGTCTTTTTCTGTTATGACAGGTGCTTTCAGCAGTCCTACCGGTTTGAGCTGGTATTCGTAGGACCATTGGTCTCCCACTGTTCTCCAGGAATTGGGGCCGTACCAGAATTCCTTCTGATTACAGTTATGTACAGTTCCAAAGGTATTGATGCGGCTTCCGAAAACAGTAAGCTCCAGCATATGTTCTCCTGCCGGCAATTCACCAAGGCTGACCTTATATGGTGAAATCGCAATATGCCCTGCCTCTTTTCCATCAACAGAAGCTTTTATTACAGGTGCACGGAACATGGTTGCCTGAACAGATACCTCTCCTCCATTACTTGTAAAAGGAATGTGATAGGTAACATTTCCGCCATAGAAAGGATAACCCTGTCTTGTGATATCTGAATAAGACGCTTTGCGAACAGGCATTGTGAGAACCTGTTTTCGTCCGGTTACATTTACGGAAAAGTCTCCCAGCAGGAACATACTCTCAATATTTACTTTTGAGTTATACGGAATCTTCACCTG
>JAXFBD010000130.1:0-7135 GCA_034118545.1 Blautia sp. | reverse complement strand
GAGAAGAAATAGCTGTCATCATCATTTACTTCTGTCTGGGCTTCCACACTGGAAAGAATAGCATCCACTGCGCCTTGATATGCCGCATAAAATTCTTCCGGATCTTCCTCGGTTTCGCCCCATTTCAGAAGTATATCTTTAATATTCACATCATCACGGGCTTCAGTGAGAACATCCTGCATCACCTGGAGCATTTCCTTTTCAGAAAGAACTCCCTCATATACAGTGCATTCCTGTGAAATATCTCCGACAGTAACAGTATCTGTTCCTGTGGTTCCTTCCTTTGCATTGTCTACGAGAATGGAAAGATACGTTGTCAGAAGCTCCTCCATTGCCTTCGCATCCGGAAGATATTCTGTAATATTCATTACTGTATCCATAACATTCAGCATATTTTGCGCCTGTTCAAGACTGTCATTTCCGTAACTGCTGTCGTAGCTGTATTCAGAAATACCCTCTTCTGAAGCACTCTCTTCTGCCGCCTTTCTGGCTTCTTCCTCTGCTATTTCCGCTGCTTCTTCCATGTTCATTTTTATATAGGAATCTGAGACTTCCGGAATCTTCATATAAATATCTGTGGTCTCTGTATCCATATAATATTCTATAGAACAGATTTTCTGATCATTTAAACAGATATCCATAGTCTCACCCACAGTATTATCCTTCATGGATACCTTGACCTTAATATCTGCGCCTTTAAGCCAGGAAGCATCTATTTGTGCCGCATTTCCCAGCAGAACTCTTCCCGAATCAGAAAGTTTCAGAGACAATACTCCTTCAGAGCCTTCAAAAGCTGCTTCCTGTTCCTCCAGATCCTTTCCATAGACAGCTGCAAAGCTTTTCATACTCTCTGTAAGAATTGCCTTTTCTGTCTCCTGATAGGAATCTGCTGCCCAGACACCGGTACAGCCTGCAGTAACTCCCATCACAGCCGCTGTCAAAACTGCTGTCACTTTTTTTCTTTTCATCCTGCTACCTCCTTTATGATATACGGATTTCCGTGTAATATATGTACTGATTATAGCATACTGTCAATTATTTTTGTATAGTTTAGTATCCTCTTACTTTTTCAGTTACTCCTTATCCTTCTCCCAGAAATACGGTCGGAATATCCTTCTCATTTTCCTTACATCCTCATTTGCCTTTCGCCTCCGTACATCTGTATGCCTGCATGTTTCCTCATTTCTGAACAGAATCATTTTTTTCACATCCAGCCCGCCTGCCAGATATTCAAGCATATTTTCCTGGGTTGCATCTCTGCAGTAAATTTTCAGATAAGAGTATCCGGGATAATCCACAGATTCCGTAAGCAAAATACGTATTTTCGAGCCAAATTTCTGTCCCAGAATCTTTTGTTTTAATTTCACAGCCTGTTCGTTTTTTACCATAGTCATAAAGTAAATTACCGGTGTATTTTCCGGTACTCTCTGTTTCATATAATTCCTGTAGGGAGACTTTCTCAAAGTCTCATAAACAGCTGTTTCCGCTTCATTTTTGTTATCTCCGTGATAAATAAATACCACATCCTCTGTTACTACTGTGCTGAAATAATGAATCGGAAGTGTATCCAGATAAGAAATCACCTCCGCTGAAAGCTCACGATCCATAGATACCAGTTTCAGAAAACGATTTTCTTTTGTATCATAAAGCACAGCCCCGTCCATGGCAATAATCGGAAGATTAAGGTGTATTTCCCTGATAATATCCACCGAAGAAGCCGGTGTCCGGGGAGTCGCAATGGTAAAATATGCCCCTTCCGAAATCATACGATTCATCATAATCTTACTGTAGGAATTCAGATTTTCGTGAAGATCCAGGGTTTTCTCATCCAGCTCAAATACAAATAAAATATCTTTTCTCTTCTTTCTTGGAATCTGCAGTGAGTTTAAAAACAGAGCAATCAAAACACCTATCACCGTATCCAGAATACGGTCACGAACAAAAATCAATGGTTTCGCATCTCCTATATGATTTACAACTATACTCAGAAAGACCACACAGGAAAAATAGGATATGGATGGAATTTTTATTATACATGCCGTATAAATCACCAGAATGACTGCCAGTGAAATAAATGCATATTGAAATATCTGCCAGTATCCCTCCGATGGAATGATATAGCGATTTAAAAGCAGAACAGGTGTCCCGTATAAAGCTCCGATAAAAGTACCCGTCAGTCTGTTCTTTGCACTTTTCCAGCTTGTTTCCATGTATGGCTGTATACATAAAATCGCTGCAATTGCCGAATAAAACGGAATTCCTGTTCCGCCTCTCAACATCCCGATAAGGAGGCTTAAGAATACGGCTGCCGCTGATTTCAGAATTCTCTTTCCGATATGAAAATAAGGTAATTGAAATGTTCTTTTTTCTGTCTTCATATGTCCTCTCCCGGTTGTCTTTTTCCCCCTACAATATCACCTTCCGGTGAGTTTTTCAACTGAATTATCAGAACAAATCACAGCGCCTTAATTTCACAGCAAATTAAAAGCTGTCGGGAATACTCCCGACAGCCACTGAATAAACAATATGAATAATCAAACAGATCAGCAGAGATCCAGTTCTCCTGCTGCCAGCTCAACCGGAATACCTTTCAGATAGCGTTCCATAAAGGTACGATAACCTTTTACACCTTCCGGATTCGGAGCCAGTGTGGTGCTCTCCACTCCGTTGAATACCTTATTATTAAGGAAATCCGGAAGAGATTCACCTTCTTCACGATTTACCCGGTATGATGCCAGAAGGGCAATACCCCATGCACCGCCCTCTCCTGCGGTTGCCATAACAGATACCGGTGCATTAACCGCATCTGCAAGGAACTGCTGTGCTACACCTTTTGTCTTAAACAGACCGCCATGGCCAAGCATGCTGTCCAGTTTTACATGTTCCTGTTCAAATAAGATATTCAGACCTACGCACATAGCTCCCATACATGTATAAAGATGAGATCTCATAAAGTTTGCAAGATTGAATTTACTCTTGGCAGAACGTACTACCATAGGACGTCCTTCGATTACACCGACTGCATGCTCTCCTGAATAGTAGCAGTAAGAAAGCATTCCGCCGCAGTCAGGATCACCTTCCAGTGCCTTGCGGTACAGAGTTCCGTACAGCTTATCCATATCCACTTCCATACCCATAGCTTCTGAAAACTCTTTAAATACATTTACCCATGCGTTCAGATCTGTGGTACAGTTCTGAGAATGTGCCATAGCTACAAGATCACCTGCCGGTGTTGTTACCATGTCGATTTCCGGGTAAGGTTTTGACAGTTCGTTTTCAAGAACTACCATTGCAAAAGCAGAAGTACCAGCTGATACATTACCGGTTCTTGGTGCAACACTGTTTGTTGCAGTCATACCCGTTCCGCCGTCACCTTCCGGTGGACACATTGGAATACCAGGTTTTAATTTTCCGGTAACATCAAGAAGCTTTGCTCCTTCCTCTGTCAGATATCCGGCATCATCTCCTGCAACCTGTACCTTGGGAAGAATATCACGCAGCTTCCACGGGAAATTATAAGGTGCAACCAGGTTATCAAATTTATCAACCATTTCCTGATAATAATCCTTTGTCTTTGGATCGATCGGAAACATTCCTGCTGCATCACCGATACCCTGAACCTTTTTGCCTGTGAGCTTCCAGTGCACATATGCCTCCAGTGTGGTCATATATACGATATCTTTTACATGCTCCTCTTTGTCAAGAATTGCCTGATACAGATGCGCAATACTGAATCTCTGCGGAATATTGTAATTAAACAGATTCATCAGCTCTTCGCTTACTTCTTTTCTTACATTATTTCTCCAGGTACGGAACGGAACCATCAGTTCCCCGTCCTTGTTAAACGGCATATAGCCATGCATCATGGCACTGATTCCAAGAGCACCCACAGATTCCAGCTCGATATCATATTTCTCTTTGACATCTCTTGCCACATCCTGATAACAGCTCTGCAGACCTGTCCAGATATCATCCAGACTATAGGTCCATACACCGTTTTCATAACGATTCTCCCATGTATGTCCGCCTGATGCGATTGGAGCATTTTTGTCATCCACAAGAACAGCTTTGATCCTTGTGGAACCAAATTCAATACCAAGCGCGGTACGGTTACTCAGAATTGCAGCTTTTGCCTCGTTAACTCCCATAATACTTCCTCCCGTTGATAAGCCTTATTATATAAAATGATTTTACATATTTCCCCTTTATTATAATACATTCTTACCAAAACATCAACCACGCCTTTTGCGTATTCGAGAAATAATATACAATACCACACCCAAAATAATGAAAAACGGCAACACAGCTGTGAGAACTGTTATGAGAATAAACAAAATCAGTCCCACGATCAGGATCAAAGTCAGTTTTCCATACCAGGTAGACAGATCAATATATTTTTTCCACCCGGTCTTCTCTTCCTTCGGAGGTGTCTGATAATAGGGAGTTCCCTGCTCATATACCTCATCCGGAACAGGTCCGGGATCCGTCTCCAGAAGAGTTTTTGCGATCAGGCGGGGATCCCCCAGCTTATCCAGCACTTCTTTTTCTGAAATTCCCTTATTCACCTGCGACTGGATATAATCCTCATAATAACGTATGTGCGCAGCCACCTTTCCTTCCTGCAACTGTTCCGATAACTGTTCTTCCAAAATATCAAGAAATTCTTTTCTGCTCATTTAAAAATCTTCTTTCCTGAACGAAATGTCAAAAGTATCCATTGCCTCTTTTAAATCTGCCTCTCCCCGCGGACCGTAAAGAGGAAGACATGTAAATGGGCGGGTTTCAAAAAATCCCAGCAGCACCTGTGTCAGTGTTGCATTATATTTTTCTGTCAGTTTTTGCAGCTTTTCAGCAAGCTTCAGGTTTTCAGGCGTAAAATATTCCATGTTTCGAACGCCATCCGGCCCCAGCTTTTTCAGCTTATGAAAGAAGCCGCTGCATACGCTCATATAGGGCATGGCAAGACAAGCTGTATTGTTCACATGATAATCTTTCATGCTTTCATCCATAACTGCCAGCGTATCATCAGCAGGAGGAAGCATATGTTCCTGTCCTATATTGAAAAGCATCTGATCGGCTGAGAACCCTCTGTATCCCATCTTTGCACAATATTCATCCGCTTCCTTCATCCGTGCAGCCGACCAGTTTGAAGCACCGTAATACCGAATCTTTCCTTCTCTGACAAACCCTTCCATAATCTCTACCAGTTCTGCCGCCGGCAGTTCAGGATTATCACGATGATAAAAATATATATCAATATAGTCTGTCCTGAGAGCCTTCAGAGATAATTCCAGATCCATTCTCATATTCTCTGCAGTTGCACGGCTTATATGCATATCCGGCTTTTCCTGTGTCATATCCGGATGTCCGCCCTTTGTGACAATTACGATATTGTTTCTTTTTTTACACCGGGAAATCCAGTCTCCAAGAACACGTTCACTTCGTCCCACTTCCGGGGGAATCCAGTCAGAGTAACATCTTGCAGTATCGTATAAATTTCCTCCCATATCATAGAAAGCATCAAAAATGCGATCTGCATCCCCATGATCCCATTTCAACCCTGCATTTACACATCCCATTCCCATGGGAGACATTTTCAGTTCCGTGTTTTGTATTGTTACCTGCTTCATAATTTCTCCTTTTATTATTCAGTATAACGAAGAGGCAGTTTTAAAACAGTGGTTTCATAGCCGGATAAAGCTTGCTGAATTTCCGATATTTTTCTTCGTATTTTGCAACCAGCTCCTCATCCGGTTCCACCGTATCGACGATCACGGCGAATTTCTTTCCGATAGTTTCCACATCCGGATAAGCGCCGCATCCAACTGCTGCAAGCATGGCTCCGCCCATGGACGGTCCCTCTTCACTTTCCAGTACATCTACCTTCATATTCATTACGTTGGCAATAATCTTTTTCCAGAGAGGACTCTTTGCTCCTCCTCCGCAGATTTTCGTTCTTTCGATCTTTATTCCCAGGCTTCTTGCCACCTCAAGAGAATCTCTCAGTCCAAAGGCAACTCCCTCCAGAACTGCCTGTGTCATATCTGCACGTGTGGTATCCATGGACATTCCAAAGAATACACCTCTTGCATCCGGATTATTATGAGGAGAACGCTCACCCATCAGATATGGCAGGAAAAATACATTATTCTCTCCCAGCTTCTCTATCTGCTTCTGCTCTGCCGCGTAATCCTTCGTACCCAGAATTTCCTCTGACCACCATTTATTGCAGGATGCTGCACTGAGCATACACCCCATCAGGTGATAGCTTCCATCTGCATGGTCAAAGGAATGCAGTGCATTGTTTTCATCAACGCCAAATTCTTTACTGGAAATAAAAATAGTTCCGGACGTACCAAGGGAAATATTGCACTGACCATCTCCTACTGTACCTGTACCCACTGCTGCCGCCGCGTTATCTCCTGCTCCCGCAACAACCTTAACTGTTTCCGGGAAGCCCAGTTCTGCTGCAATTTCCGGTTTCAAAGTACCTACAACCTGCCAGCTTTCGTAAACCTTCGGAAGCTGTTCCCTGGTAATTCCGCAGATTTTCAGCATCTCCTCAGACCAGCAGCGATTCTTTACATCCAGCAGAAGCATTCCTGAAGCATCTGATACATCTGTACAGAATGCACCGGACAAACGGTAGTTCAGATAATCCTTCGGAAGCATGATCTTTTTAATTTTTGCAAAGTTATCCGGCTCATTTTTCTGCATCCAGAGAATCTTCGGAGCAGTAAAGCCGGCAAAAGCGATATTCGCTGTGTACTCCGAAAGCTTTTCCTTACCGACCACCTGATTCAGATAATCTGTTTCAGCCCCTGTACGGCCGTCATTCCACAAAATAGCCGGACGTATTACCTGATCCTTCTCATCCAGTGTAACAAGACCATGCATCTGTCCTCCTGCACCGATCCCCGCAATCTGTGTCTTATCAATTCCCTCCGTCAGCTCCTTTAAGCCTTCCATGCTCTTCTCAAACCAGTCCTGCGGATGCTGTTCCGACCAGCCCGGATGCGGAAAAAACAGCGGATATTCTTTTGATACAATGTTACAGATTCTGCCGTTTTCTTCCATCAAAAGAAGCTTTACAGCAGATGTTCCCAGATCGACCCCAATATAATACATAATTTTC
>JAXFBD010000129.1:0-40312 GCA_034118545.1 Blautia sp. | reverse complement strand
GCCGGCAAAACAGCCAGCGGTGAATTTTCCACAGAAAAAGCTGTGAAAACCGGAAAGGCTTATCTTGTTCTTGTGGCAGAGGACGCCTCTGAGAATACAAAAAAGAAATTCCGGAACATGTGTACCTTTTACGAAGTACCGTTGTATTTCCTTTCTGATAAAGAAGGTCTTGGCAGGGCAATGGGAAAAGAATTCCGTGCCAGTCTGGCCGTGATGGATGAAAGCTTTGCCAAAGCAATGCAAAAAGAACTGTCGATAAAATAGCAGGCAGCTGCAGACTCAGCAGGCGGCTGCATTATGTCAGAAAAGTGGAGTCAAGGCGGAGAAGTGGAGGTATGTGCATGTCAAAAATCAGAGTACATGAGCTTGCCAGAGAACTTGGCAGACAGAATAAAGAAATAATGGAATTACTGAAGGCAAAAGGTGTGGACGTAAAAAGCCATATGAGCTGCGTTGAAGAACCTTATGTTTCAATGATAAAAGAAAAATTTTCAAGATCGGGAAAGGAGAAGACTGCGAAATTGGATACTCCCAAGACAGAAGAAAAGGTGACAGCTGCAAATACAGATGCAGCAAAAACAGAGGCACCGAAAAAGAAGAAAAATATTATTCGTGTATACCACGCACAGAATGCAAGTGACGGCGGAAAGAACAGAAGAAAGCCGTTTGGTGATAAAGAAAAAAGAGGTCAGGCTCGTCCGCAGGGAACAAATCCTCAGCGCCCTGCTGCACCGAAACAGGCAGCGGCACCCAAGCCTGCACCGGAAAAACCAAAAACAGAAGAGGTATCTGTACAGGAAAAACCGGCAGTGAAACCGGCAAAGCCGGCAGAAACCAGTAATCGCCCGGCAGCAGAAAACGCAGGTCGTCAGAACACTGCAAATACCGGACGTCCTCAGCCGAATCGCGACAACAGAGAAAACCGCACAGACGGAAGAAACAATGAAAGACGTCCTTCGGACCGTTTTGGACAGAATCGTCAGCCCCGCCAGAGCCAGGGAGAAGGTCAGGGACAGAACCGCCAGCCCCGCCAGGGTCAGGGTGAAGGAAACGGTCGTTTCCAGAAACAGGGTGAAAATCGCGGCTTTAACCGCGGTCAGAGCCGTCAGAGCCAGGGAGCAGGCAGCCAGGGAAGATTCCAGGGAGGAAATGACAGAAGAAATGACAGCCGCCCGGATGGAAGAGGAGAGAATCGTTCCTCCGAGGGACGTGAGAACCGCTTCCAGGGAGGCACAGGCCGTCAGGGTCAGCGTTCATCCCAGAGGAAGAGCAGTTCCGCTGATGCCGTATTTACACCGGAGCTGACTAAAACATCCAAAGACAGCAAGCGTGAGCGGGACAGAGAAAATAAAAATAAAAAGAAAGATTTTGAGAAGACACAGGGCGGCGGCCGCAGACCTAATCAGGGCGGCTTTAAACAGAATGCCCGTCTTCCTAAAGCGCTGCAGAAGCCAACACCTCAGCCGAAGCAGGAGGAAAAGAAGCCGGAGGTTAAAGAAATCACCCTTCCGGAGAAAATGACCATCCGTGAGCTGGCTGAGGCAATGAAGATGCAGCCGTCAGTAATCGTGAAGAAGCTGTTCATGCAGGGAATCATGGTTACTGTGAATCATGAGATCGATTTTGAAAAGGCACAGGAAATTGCCCTTGATTTTGATATCATCGCTGAACAGGAAGAAAAGGTGGATGTGATCGAAGAACTCTTAAAGGAAGAGGAAGAAGATGAATCCACAATGGAATCCAGACCGCCGGTAGTGTGTGTTATGGGTCATGTTGACCATGGTAAGACTTCTCTTCTGGATGCAATCCGTAACACCAATGTAACAAGAGGAGAAGCAGGTGGTATTACCCAGCATATCGGTGCATATGTTGTAAAGATCAATGATCAGAAAATCACATTCCTTGATACTCCCGGTCATGAAGCATTTACCGCCATGCGTATGCGAGGCGCAAATGCCACAGATATTGCTGTACTTGTGGTTGCGGCGGATGATGGTGTTATGCCTCAGACAGTGGAGGCAATCAGTCATGCTAAGGCAGCAGGTGTGGAGATCATTGTAGCTATTAACAAAATTGATAAACCAAGTGCAAATGTTGAGCGTGTAAAGCAGGAGCTTTCTGAATATGAACTGATTCCTGAAGACTGGGGCGGCAGCACAGTATTTGTTCCCGTATCTGCCAAGACAGGAGACGGTATCGATAATCTTCTGGAAATGATCCTTCTTACAGCAGAGGTATGTGAACTGAAAGCAAATCCGAAGCGTTCTGCAAGAGGTCTTGTAATAGAAGCACAGCTTGATAAAGGTAAAGGACCGGTTGCCACCATTCTTGTTCAGAAGGGTACTCTTCATGTGGGCGATTTTATTGCAGCAGGTGCATGCAGCGGTAAGGTCCGTGCAATGATGGATGATAAGGGCAGACGGGTAAAAGAAGCAGGTCCGTCCACACCGGTGGAAATCCTGGGACTTGGCGATGTTCCCAATGCGGGCGAAATCCTCATGTCCTTTGACAGTGATAAAGAAGCGAAAAACTTTGCAGGAGCATTTGTTTCAGAAAACAAAAACCGTCTCCTTGAAGAAACAAAAGGCAAGCTTTCACTTGATAATCTGTTCGATCAGATTCAGGCAAGCGATCTGAAAGAGCTTCCTCTGATCGTTAAGGCAGATGTACAGGGATCTGTTGAAGCCGTAAAACAGAGTCTGACCAAGCTGTCAAATGAAGAGGTAATCGTTAAAGTTATTCATGGCGGTGTAGGTGCCATCAATGAATCAGACGTAAGTCTTGCGGCCACCTCCAATGCGATTATCATCGGATTTAATGTACGTCCGGATACAACAGCAAAACAGCTTGCAGAACAGGAAAACGTTGATCTTCGTCTCTACAGAGTAATCTACCAGGCAATTGAGGATGTGGAGGCAGCCATGAAGGGAATGCTGGATCCGATCTTTGAAGAGAAGGTTATCGGCCATGCAGAGGTTCGTCAGCTGTTCAAGGCATCCGGTGTGGGTACCATTGCAGGAAGCTACATTCTTGATGGTGTATTCCAGAGAAACTGCAAGGTTCGTATCAGCAGAGAGGGAGAGCAGCTCTTTGAAGGTGAGCTGGCATCTCTGAAGCGTTTTAAGGACGATGTGAAGGAAGTAAAGGCAGGATTCGAATGTGGTCTTGTATTTGACGGCTTCAATGATCTTAAAGAAGAAGATAAAGTAGAAGCGTATATCATGGTAGAAGTACCAAGATAGGAAAGAGGCATTAATGAGAAAAAACAGCATAAAGAATACGCGGATCAACGGAGAAGTACAAAAGGAGTTAAGTACGATCATCCGTGAAGAAATCAAGGATCCGCGGATTCACCCTATGACAAGCGTGGTTGCTGTGGAGGTTGCTCCGGATCTGAAAACCTGTAAGGCATATATCAGTGTCCTGGGAAATCCTGAAGAAAAAGCAGCGACCATGAAGGGGCTGTCCAGTGCGGAAGGATATATCCGCCGCCAGCTTGCGGCAAATCTGAATCTGCGAAACACACCGCAGATCAGATTCCTGCTGGATGAATCCATTGAATATGGAGTTAACATGTCAAAATTAATTGATGATGTTACAAAAAAGGACAGCTCTCGTGAGATGACAATAGAAGAATAAAGAAGGTGAATGCATGAATAAGATTACAGAACTTCTGGATGGAGTAAAGACAATGGCAATTGCAGGCCATATCCGTCCCGATGGAGATTGTGTGGGTTCCTGCATGGCATTGTATTTATACATTAAAGAATGGTATCCCCAGATTCAGACTGATCTTTACATGGAAGACCCAAGCAGCGTTTTTAATTATATTCCGCATATTGAAGAGCATAAGAATACCGTAGGAGAGAAAAAGGATTATGATCTTTTTGTCTCCTGCGATGCAAGTGCCAGAGACCGCATTGCAGTGGCAGGAAGCTGTTTTGACAGTGCAAAGCAGACGGTGTGTATTGATCATCATATCAGTAATATGGGATTTGCTGATATTAATTATGTGAAGGCTGATGTAAGCTCTGCCAGTGAGGTCCTTTATGGATTGCTTGAAGGGGATAAGATCACACAGCCTGTTGCCATGGCACTTTATACAGGAATTGTTCATGATACAGGTGTGTTTCAGTATTCCTCCACGAAACCGGAAACCATGCGGGTGGCTGCAAAGCTGATGGAGACAGGTTTTGATTTCAGCAGGATCATTGACGAATCCTTTTATCAGAAAACATATACGCAGAATCAGATCATGGGAAGGGTTCTGGCAGAAAGTATTCTCCTGCAGGATGGCCGCTGTATAGCAGGCTATCTTCGGAAAAGGGATATGGACTTTTACGGTGCACAGCCCAAAGATCTGGACGGAATCGTAAGTCAGCTTCGGCTTACAGCCGGAACGGAAGTGGCTATGTTTCTTTATGAACTGGAAACACAGAAATTTAAAGTATCTCTTCGCTCTAATGGAAAAGTGGATGTCAACAGTATCGCAGTATATTTTGGAGGCGGCGGTCATGTAAAGGCAGCCGGATGTGAGATGAGTGGTTCTATGTATGATGTGATCAACAATATCACGGCAGAAATAGAAAAACAGCTTTAAAGCAGGAATGAAAACTGACATGGATGGAATATTAGTTATTAATAAAGAAAAGGGATTCACTTCCCACGATGTGGTGGCAAAGCTGCGCGGTATCCTCCATATGAAGAAAATCGGTCACACCGGTACACTGGATCCGGATGCCACTGGAGTTCTTGTGGTCTGTCTGGGAAAAGCCACAAGGCTGGTGGAATTCCTCACAGAAAAGCAGAAAAGCTACGAGGCAGTTCTCCGCCTGGGTGTTATTACGGATACACAGGATATGACCGGTCAGATACTTGAAACAAAGGAAGTTTCTGTGACCCGTGAACAGGCAGAAGCTATAGCGGCTTCTTTTCTGGGGGATCAGCTTCAGATCCCGCCTATGTACTCTGCCTTAAAGGTCAAAGGAAAACGCCTTTATGAGCTTGCCCGGGAAGGGCAGGAGGTAGAGCGAAAGCCGCGGCCTGTACATTTTTATGAGATAGACATACAGGATTTTTCGCTGCCCCTGATTCGCATAAAGGTTACCTGCAGTAAGGGTACATACATCCGTACGCTTTGTCATGATATGGGGCAGAGGCTGGGATGCGGTGCCAGTATGGAGGCACTTACCCGTACCCGATGCGGAAACAGCACACTCAAAGACAGTTATACTCTTGCCCAGGTAGAGAAAGCGGCAAAAGAGGGAAGGGCAGATGAGCTGATTGTTTCTGTGGAAGAAATTCTGAAGGATTATCCTCTTGTATCCTGTAATGCTTTTGGAGACAGGCTTCTTGAGAACGGCAATCCGCTGGGAGAAAAGCTGGTTTTGGGAGAATTCCATGAGGGGTGGGTGCGAATGTGCACCAGTCTGGGAGAATTTAAAGGGATATACACCTGGAATCAAAGCCGCAGGCAATATTTTCCTGTCAAAATGTTCTGATTTTAATCTGTCAGAACATTTTGTTATGTATGGAAGAAATGTCTGTGACGGGAAATGTATGTTCCAGTAAACTAGGAGAATAACATGGAATACTTAAAAATAAAAAAAGAATTTCCACGGCTTATAAATACGGCAGTGACACTTGGAAAGTTTGACGGAATCCACAGGGGGCATATGAGGCTGGTAGACCGTGTTCTGGAATTGAAGGAACAGGGCGCCCAGGGAGTATTGTTCGCTTTTGACGTTTCCAGCAGTATGATCCTGACAGGGGAAGAACGAAAAAAGCTTCTGGCTGACCTGGGCATGGATATTCTCATAGAATGTCCTCTTGATCAGGAAATGAAGCATATGAAGGCAGAGAACTTTGTAAAAGAAATCCTGGTGGGAGATCTCCAGGCGAAGTATGTGGTTGTGGGAGAGGATTTCCGGTTTGGATATGAACGGAAAGGAACTCCGCAGCTTCTGGAGACACTGGGAAAAAAATATGGCTTTGATGTGTCAGTCATCCCCAGGGAAATGGATGGACGAAGAAAAGTAAGCAGTACTTATATCCGTGAGGAGCTGTTGCGTGGAAACATGGAAAAAATAAGTTCCCTCATGGGAAGAGATTTTTTTGTGGATGGTGTGGTGGAGCATGGAAGAGGACTTGGACATAAAAAGCTCCTTCCAACTGCAAATCTTATACCTCCCCAAGAAAAGCTCATGCCTCCCAATGGCGTTTATGAAACAGTTTCTGTGTTTGGAGACAAATGTTACTGCGGAATTACAAACGTGGGATACAAGCCTACAGTGGATGGAGAATTTCTGGGAATCGAAACCTATTTATTTGACTGTGAAGAGAATCTGTATGGTAAAGAATGCCGGATAAAGTTTTTGCATTATTCCCGTCCGGAACGGAAATTCCATTCTCTGGAGGCTCTGAAGGAACAGCTTGCCATGGATGAAAAAAAAGGCAGGGAGTATTTTGGTAAAAATCCGGTGGACAAAATGTGAATTATCATTTATATTTAATAGTAAAGCGTTTTGCAGTCAGAGAAAAAACGTGAAATACAAGAGGAGATAATGAGGAATGGTAGAAATTATTCTTGGGCTGATGGGCGGCCTGGGGCTCTTTTTGTTCGGAATGAAACAAATGAGCGATGGCCTGGAGAAAGCAGCCGGCGCAAAAATGCGGAGTGTATTGGAATTTTTCACAAAGACACCTCTGAGAGGAATCCTGGTAGGAACCTTTTTTACTGCCATCATTCAGTCATCCAGTGCATCAACAGTAATGGTTGTAAGCTTTGTAAATTCCGGCCTGATGAATCTGTATCAGGCGGCAGGTGTCATCATGGGTGCCAATATCGGTACCACGGTAACCTCTCAGCTGATCTCATTTAATCTTTCAGAACTGGCACCGGCAATTATCATGGTTGGTGTAATTATGATCATGTTCTGTAAGAATGTTAAGATCCAACGTGCCGGTGAAGTGCTGCTGGGCTTCGGTATTCTGTTCATGGGTCTTACCACAATGTCGTCATCTATGTCTGTACTGAAGGAATCACCGCAGGTAGTGGAGATCATGGGTTCTCTTACCAGCCACATACTGGCAGTTGTTGTGGGTCTTATCGTAACAACTGTACTTCAGAGTTCCTCTGCAACGGTAGGTATCGTACTCCTTCTGGCTAATCAGGGACTTCTTGATATCCGTATCTGTTTCTTTATCATTATGGGATGTAATATCGGTTCCTGTGTTTCCGCACTGCTTGCAGGACTGGGCGGAAAGGCAAATGCAAAGAGGGCAGCTCTTATTCATCTTTTCTTTAACATTATCGGTACGGTTATTGTTTATATCATTATATCAGTTGCACTTGAACCGATTACCGCAATGATTGCATCTATTTCCGGAGGAAATCCGGGACGTGAGGTGGCAAATGCCCACACACTGATCAAACTGACAGAGGTTGTTCTGCTGGCGCCGTTTACAAAGCAGATCGTGAAGCTGACAGGATTTTTTGTGCGCAGCGACGACAAGCAGGAGGAAGAAACCTACCATCTGGAGTTTATCAGCGAGAAATCTGTATTCTCTCCCACTACTGCAGTGTTTGATGCAACGAGAGAGATGGAGCGTATGGGCCATATGGCAATTACAAATCTGGAACGTGCCATGAATGCACTGATCACTTTGGATGAGAAGGATATCGACGAAGTATATGCTGTGGAAAAACAGGTCGATTACCTGAATCATGAGATTACCAATTATCTTGTAAAGGTTAATCAGATGACACTCCCCACAGATGACGCACAGAGCATCGGCGGTCTGTTCCACGTGGTAAACGATATCGAGCGTATTGGTGACCATGCGGAAAATATCGCAGATGCAGCCAGATCACGTATTGAACGTCAGGTGGATTTCAGTGACCAGGCGAAGCGGGAGCTTTCCGGTATGTTGGACATGGTTATCAAGATTACTACATATGCACTGGATATGTTCTCACATAACAATCAGGAGCATATGCAGGAGATTCTGGAGCTGGAAGACAAAGTGGACGAAGCGGAACGCCAGCTGCAGGAATCCCATATTCAGCGTCTTACCAAAGGCGAGTGCAGTGCAAGCTCCGGTATGATGTTCTCGGACATTATTTCCGGTCTGGAGCGAGTTTCTGACCATGCAACAAATATTGCATTTTCCCTTATGGATGAAGATCCTATAGAGAAACAGAAAATGGAAGCATTAAACCAGTAGAAACAGCGGAAATAACCGCAAAAAAATGTTTACAGAAAACTTTTCCTGTGATATACTTACTTTCGGTGTGTGAAAACAGACGGTAAAACCGGTGTTTTCCACAGGAAAAAGAAACAAGCCCATATTCAGAGACAGGAATCTCCGACCATCTCTTGATATGCGGCGATATTATGAGAATAAGGAGGAAATCGCAATGATTTCAAAAGAAAAAAAAGCAGCAATTATGAAGGAATATGCAAGAACAGAGGGTGACACAGGTTCACCGGAGGTACAGGTTGCAGTTCTTACAGCAAGAATTCAGGAACTTACAGAGCATCTGAAAACACACCACAAAGATCATCATTCCAGACGCGGTATGCTGAAGTTGGTTGGTCAGAGACGTGGTCTCTTAGCTTACCTGAAGAAAACAGACATTGAAAGATACCGTGCACTGATTGAAAAATTAGGATTAAGAAAATAATTAGTATACGGCGGGGCGGGTGTGATCCATCCGCCCCATTTTACCGTGTTGCCGTAGATTACGGCAGTATGGGAGAACAGCGGGAATGTTATCCGAGACTACTGAAAAGAATATTTCGGAGGAAATAACTGCAAATGTTTTTTTCAGTTGTTTCGGGCACCTGCTGTTATTTGAATAAAACAAGTTAATCTGATAAGAATTATAAAAAGGAGAAAGAATATGTACAAAAGTTATTCCATGGAATTGGCTGGAAGAACACTGACCGTTGATGTGGGCCGTGTTGCAAAACAGGCGAACGGTGCGGCACTGATGCATTATGGTGATACAACAGTATTATCCACAGCAACTGCATCCAAAGAGCCGAGAGAAGGAATCGACTTCTTCCCGCTTAGTGTTGAATATGAAGAAAAAATGTATGCAGTTGGAAAAATCCCGGGCGGTTTTAATAAAAGGGAAGGAAAGGCAAGCGAGCATGCGATCCTGACCTCCCGTGTGATTGACAGACCTATGCGCCCTCTGTTTCCGAAGGATTACCGCAATGATGTAACTCTTGTAAATATGGTTATGTCTGTGGATCCGGAATGCAATCCGGAAATCCCTGCAATGCTGGGTTCATCTATTGCGACCTGTATTTCTGATATTCCTTTTGATGGACCGTGCGCAACAACACAGGTGGGAATGATCAATGGGGAATTTATCATTAATCCAACCCTTTCTCAGAAAGATATTTCTGATCTTCAGCTTACTGTTGCCTCCACAAGAGAAAAGGTTATCATGATCGAGGCCGGAGCCAACGAGATTCCGGAGGATACCATGATCGAGGCAATCTACAAGGCACATGAGATCAACCAGGAAATCATTAAATTTATTGATAAGATTGTGGCAGAGTGTGGAAAGGAAAAACACACTTATGCATCCTGTGCTGTTCCGGAAGAGCTTTTTGCAGCAATTAAAGAAATTGTTCCTCCTCAGGAGATGGAGCTTGCTGTTTTCACTGATGAGAAACAGGTGCGTGAAGAGAATATCCGTGAGATCACAGAAAAATTAAAAGAAGCCTTTGCAGATAATGAAGAATGGCTGGCTGTACTTGGTGAAGCTGTATACCAGTATCAGAAGAAGACTGTACGCAAGATGATCTTAAAGGATCATAAACGTCCGGATGGACGTGCCATCACCCAGATTCGTCCTCTGGCTGCAGAGGTTGATATTATTCCGAGAGTTCACGGCTCCGCAATGTTTACCCGCGGACAGACTCAGATATGTACGGTTACCACACTGGCTCCTCTTTCCGAGGCACAGCGTCTGGATGGTCTGGATGAATTTGAGACATCCAAGCGTTATATGCATCATTACAATTTCCCGTCCTACTCAGTGGGAGAGACTAAGCCTTCCAGAGGCCCGGGACGCCGTGAGATCGGACATGGTGCACTTGCAGAGAGAGCTCTTGTGCCGGTTCTTCCTACAGAAGAGGAATTTCCATATGCTATTCGTACAGTATCTGAAACCTTTGAATCCAATGGTTCCACTTCACAGGCCAGCATCTGTGCATCTACAATGTCTCTGATGGCTGCAGGTGTTCCGATTAAAAAGCCGGTTGCAGGTATCTCATGCGGCCTTGTCACCGGTGAAACAGATGAGGATTATATTGTTCTTACAGATATTCAGGGTCTTGAGGACTTCTTTGGAGATATGGATTTCAAAGTTGCCGGTACTCATGACGGAATCACTGCCATTCAGATGGATATCAAGATTCATGGCCTTACAAGACCTATCGTAGAAGAAGCGATCAGAAGAACAAAAGAAGCAAGAGAGTACATCCTCACAGAGGTTATGGAAAAATGCATCGCTCAGCCTCGTCCTACAGTTGGCAGACTGGCTCCGAAGATCATTCAGATCCAGATCGATCCCCAGAAGATCGGTGATGTAGTCGGACAGAGAGGAAAGACTATTAATACCATCATTGAACGTACAGGTGTTAAGATCGATATTACAGATGAAGGTGCAGTTTCTATCTGCGGCGTAGAACAGAAGAGCATGGATGAAGCAAAACGCATGATCGAAATTATTGCCACAGATTTCGAAGCAGGCCAGATCTTTACCGGAAGAGTGGTCAGCATTAAAGAATTTGGTGCATTTATTGAATTTGCACCGGGTAAAGAGGGAATGGTACACATTTCCAAAATATGTAAAGAAAGAATTAACAGAGTTGAGGATGTTCTTACCCTTGGCGATAAGGTTAAGGTGGTTTGTCTCGGCAAAGACAAGATGGGCAGAATCAGCTTCAGTATGAAGGATGTTCCGGAAGAAGCATAAATAAAATGAGATATCATAATATAACAAAGGATGACATGCTCAATGGAGACGGGCTCCGGGTGGTGCTTTGGGTGGCAGGCTGCCTTCATGGCTGCAAAGACTGCCAGAATCCCATCACTTGGGATCCCAACGGAGGTCTTCCCTTTGGAGAAGCAGAGCGTCAGGAGATTTTCACAGAGCTGGATAAAGATTATATCAGCGGAATTACATTTTCGGGAGGGGATCCTCTCCATCCTGCCAATGAAAGAGATGTAACCTTACTGGCAAGGGAGATAAAGGAAAAATATCCCGAAAAAACTATATGGCTGTATACAGGCTATCTCTGGGAGGAAATCTGTGATAAGGAAATCGTTTCGTATCTTGATGTCTGTGTGGACGGAGAGTTTGACCGGACAAAAATGGAACGTCTTCTGAAATGGAAGGGCTCCAGCAATCAGCGTGTGATCAATGTCCCGGGAACGCTGCGTAAAGGCAGAGTGGTTCTGCATGAGGATTAGAGGATGAGAAAAAGAATAGCAAAATTTCATAAAGTAAGTGAAGAACAGTTTGTCACAGATTGGAAGGATACATTTCCGCAGGCTGGGGAGGAAGAGATTCACCGGATTTATGAGAGCATCCGACTTCCCAGAAGAGGAACTGCCGGCAGTGCAGGGTATGACTTTTTTGCTCCTGCCGAATTTGTGATGGAACCTGGAGATGTGGTTAAGATACCCACAGGTATCCGTGTGGAAATGGAGCCTGAATGGGTCATGAAGCTGTATCCCAGGAGCGGTCTCGGATTTAAGTACAGACTGCAGTTAAACAATACAGTGGGAATCATTGACAGCGATTATTTTTATTCTGACAATGAAGGACACATTTTTGCAAAACTTACAAATGATACCCGGGAAGGAAAAACTGTGCAGATTCCTGCGGATACAGGATTTATGCAGGGGATTTTTGTGGAATACGGGATCACGGTGGATGATGATGTAACAGAGGTGCGAAACGGCGGCTTCGGAAGCACCACCGGAAATATATAAAAATGAATAAGGGGATGCTGCAAAGTCAGAAGCTTTTGCCTTTGATTTTGCAGCATCCCCGTTTTTTTCCGTAACTGTGGAGATACTAAACAGTTATGAATAGTTTATTCAAGAGACTCGCCCGCTTCTTCTGCCTTTCTGGCATTATCAAGAATAGTCTCAAAAGCCTTTCCGGCAGCGGCGTATTCCTCATCGCTCTCGATATTTGCAAGCATGGGATCTCCGTCTTTGGTACGGGAGAATTTGTACAGGTAAACTTCACCTGTCTGGTTCTGTCCGTTTTCGTCAAGAGGAAGAAGAGCAATGTATTCCTGCGCATCAACCGGAAAAATAGTAAGTATGGCGCATTCTACCTCTGTGTTGTCTTCCATTGTTAAGGTGATTGTGCTGTGCTCTGTATCAGTACTGCATCCGCCGGAGCAGGAAGAACAGTCGCTGGTGCAGGAGCAGGAGCTGTTATTGCATTCGTCACTCATATGTTTTTCCTCGCTTTTAATTTTTCTAAAGAATAAATCTATTGTAACAGAAAAATATGTTTTTTACCAGCAAAAAACATGATATAATGATGAGAACATAAAAAAACAGATGAGGGGGAATATTATGGCGGAAAAAAGAACAATCTTGGCTGCCGCAGGTTATCCTATGGTTCTGGGTGCGAACAAAATAGACGGGGCTTATAATTTTGCTGTGGAACTTATGGAGGGAGAGGATGCCTCTCTCGTTTTATATAAAAAAGGAGAAACAACCCCGGAACTGGAAATTTCCTTCGCAGAGGGAAATCGGACGGGCGCAGTCAGTTCTTTACGCCTTACCGGTTTTCAGGCGAAAAACTATGAATATAATTTCCGTATTAACGGAAAAATCTGTCAGGATCCATATGCTTACAGAATTACCGGACGGGAAGAATTCGGACAACCCTTCACAGAGGATGAGCATGGTGTACGCTGCGGCTTTCTTTCGGAACGCTTTTATGACTGGGGGGAAGACAGAAATCCAGGCATTTCCTATGAAGATATGATTCTGTACAAGCTGCACGTGCGCGGATATACCAGGGCAGGAGGAAATGAGGCAAAGAAAAAGGGAACATTCCGTGGACTGATGGATATGATTCCTTACTGGAAAAGCCTGGGTATTAACGCAGTGGAGCTGATGCCTGCATATGAGTTTTTTGAGGTGGACAGACCATCCAAAGAGAAAGGTCTTGTTTCAAAAAGAGGAGAGCTTTCCAGGGTGAACTTCTGGGGCTATACAGAAGGCTTTTATTTTGCACCGAAAAGTTCTTATTGCTTTGGGTCGGACAAGGAGAAAGAGGTAAGAGATTTTATTAAAGCTCTGCATCAGGCGGGGATAGAGTGTATCATGGAATTTTATTTTCCATATGGAACAAAGCCCATAGCAGCCCTGAAAGCACTTCATTTCTGGAAAATATACTATCATGTGGACGGCTTTCATATTATTGGCGACGGTGTTCTGACGGAACTGTTTTTGAAAGATCCCATCCTTGCCGGAAGTAAACTGATGATGGGTGGATTTGATGAAGGAAGATTAGGCGCCGTGGAGAAGGGCAGACGTAATGCTGCACTGTACACGCCGGAATTTATGCAGGATATGCGCTGTTTTCTGAAAAGTGATGAGGACAAGGCGGAAAGTGCTGCATATCGGATCCGCAGGAATAACAGCCGCTATGCAGTCATAAATTATATGGCATGTCAGGATGGCTTTACACTGGCTGATGCCGTCAGCTACAATTATCGTCATAATGAAGAAAACGGCGAAGGCAATCACGACGGAAGCAGTTATAATTTTTCATGGAACTGCGGAGTGGAGGGACCCTGCAAAAAACTTGCCGTTCGTCAGATAAGAGAGCGCCAGCTTAGAAATGCCTTTCTGATGATGCTGTTAAGTCAGGGTGTTCCCATGATATACGGCGGTGACGAATTTGGCAATTCTCAGGATGGAAATAATAATGCATATTGTCAGGATAATCCCATTGGCTGGATCGACTGGAAAGCCCGACGCCGGAATAAAAAGCTTCTGGATTTTGTAAAAGATGCCATTTCTTTCAGAAAAGCACATCCCATACTTCATATGGCGACAGAGCTTAAGGGCAGCGATTATAAGGCAACGGGGTATCCGGATGTTTCCGTACACGGAGAACGGGCATGGTATCATTCAGGTGACAATACTTCCCGGCTTCTGGGCATAATGTACAATGGAAGTTATGCCCTAAGAGAAGACGGACAGCCGGATGATATGATTTATGTGGCATATAATTTCCACTGGGAAAGCAGAACGCTGGCACTTCCCAATCTTCCGGAAGGGATGAACTGGAAAAAGACGGCAGATACCGGTGAAGAAACCCCGGTGGGCTTTTTCTGCGAGGAAGCAAAATCCTACAAAAAGAGTATCGAGGTAGGACCGCGGACAATTGTGATTTTAACAGCAAAGCAGGAGGAAAATGAAGATGCACCCGTGGCTGCACTTTAAAACGATCACAAGACATAAATTAATGGTCATGAAGTATTGCTTTCGTATCGGACTGTATAAACAGGGTCTGCTCCATGATCTTTCCAAATATTCCCCCACAGAATTTCTTGTGGGCTGTAAATACTATCAGGGAGACAGAAGTCCCAATAATGCAGAGAGGGAGGATAAAGGTGTTTCACTTGCATGGCTGCATCACAAAGGACGAAACCGTCACCATTTTGAACACTGGGTGGATTATTCCCTTGATCCCGACCATGTGATCATGGGTGCCAGAATGCCCAGAAAATATGTGGCAGAAATGGTAATGGACAGAATAAGTGCTTCGAGAAATTATCTGGGAGATGCCTATACAGACAGTGAGCCGCTTAAATATTATCTGAAAAGCAAGGATAAGCTCTGGTTTATCCACCCGGAAACGAACAGAGACCTGGAGGCTCTTCTGAGAATTCTTAACGACCATGGAGAAGAAAAAACTCTTCGTTATATCAAAAATGTTTATCTTCGGAGAGAAAAGCTTCAAAAATAAAGGTTAAGGTCTGTTCAAAATGATTTATTTTTGCTATAATATAACAGGTTTTATCTGAGACGGAGTTAGAGAAAAATCAGATCAGGAGGAAAATAATGGATACACCCACAATTGCGGCATACTATCGGGAATATGATCCTATGGAGCGTCTTAAGCTTCTTGAACAGTCTATTCAGGCCGGTGAAGAGCCGGAAAAGAATGAAATCCGAAAGGAGCTTTGGGAGATTCGCTACAGCGATATTCCTAAAAACGGAGAGCAGCGTGCAGATGGATTTTTTATTCTCTGGATGGCAATGGAATATAATAAAAACCCCGGAAAACGTTTATTTGGAGTAAAGAGTGCCCGCAAGGAGCTTGGCAGGCATTTGGAAAAGCTTCAGTTTGCCGGTCTCTGTGCAAAGGGAAGCTTATACCAGGAGCTGTTATATCGGGAATGCTGTCATCTGGTTCGCAGCTATATGGATATCAGTATGCATGACAGGAATTATAATTCCACATTATTTGGCATAATGACAATGAGTAAGGACCGATCTCATGAGAAGCTTGCAAATGATATTTATGAGACAGCAATCGCACTTCCAAGAGAGGTGAATATGGAGGAGGAGCTGGCTTTTATCATAAAGGCAGCCAGAGAAGTATATACGGAACAGTTTCCATCCGAGAAACTCCCTGAATAACTCAAAATTAAATTTATTTCAAAAGAAAGAGCGATTTTTATATGAAAAAAAATGCAGTACATTTTATTTTCTTATTATGCATGCTGATGTTTCTTGGAGGAGTATTATTTCCGAAAACTGCACAGGCGGCAACAGAAAAATGCACCGCAGCCTTTTATGATAATAACGGCAAAGCAACCTCGGCATTTAAGAAACTGAAGAAGACTGTGACAAAAAACAAGTATATCAAACTGCCGGAGGCTCCGGAGACGGACGGTTACTATAATCTGGGATGGACTACTGTAAAAGGCGGTACAAAGGTTCAGTATTCCTTTGGACAGAAGGTAAAGATAACAAAGAACCGCAAATTCTATCTTGTGTGCAATCCTGTGTACACTTTATATCTTCATAAGAGTAACGGAGAGCTTTACTGGAGGATCCAGGTTAAGAATTATACAAGAGTACTTCCAAGCATCACTACAGATCCGGGCTATACCTTCCTGGGATGGTCCAAATACAAGAATCAGTATATGGATCCCGCTTACAGGGCAGGTGATAAGATTCGTCTGTCAAAGGATCTGCATCTTTATGCGGTAGTTCATGAAAACAGAACAGAGACGGATATTTCGGCCTCCAACCTGGCTGAACCGGACTGGAGCAAATACAGAAAAGTGATTTTTGTGGGAGATTCCCGGACTCTGGGAATGAAACAGACACTGTATCGTCAGTTCGGCAGTGAGGCAATGGAGAATATAGGGTTTGTCTGCAGAAGCGCCATGGGAATCGGCTGGTTTAAAAATGAAGGCCTGAAGCAGCTTAAATCAGAGATCCTTTCAGCACAGGGAAGCTCCAAAAAACAGATTGCCGTTATTTTTAACCTGGGGATCAATGACCTGGGAAATAAATGCGGTATTAATGTGCTGACGTCCAGATATGTGAATTATATGAAGAGTATCGCGCCATATCTGCAGTCGAAAGGCTGTAAGCTTTTTTATATGTCGCTGAATCCTTTTAATAATACCACACGACTGGCTATGCAGAAGAGAGGAATCAAGGAATCAGATCTCCTTTATTTCAACGCGGGACTGAAGTCGGGTCTCAGAGGTTATTATCAGTATATCGACTGCTACAGCTGGCTGATCAAAAACGGAGTCAGCTACGATTCCGGTATGGGAATAGATACCGGGATTGACGATGGCACACATTATTCCACGAAAACATATAAACGGATATATCAGTATTGTATCCGCAAAATCAATGCCTTTGGCTGATGCCATGAATCAGAAACTCCTGCACCAAAATTATGCTGCAGGAGTTTTTACAGCAGAACAGCAGTTACTGCAAACGGCAGCAATTACGCCAGAGGCGTTCTTAAATACAAATACTATTATACACAGGGAGATTACTATGAATAAAGAATGTCTGACAGCTTATGAGGTTCTGAAACAGGAGCATCTGAGCGATATACGTTCAGAGGGCTGGCTTCTCCGCCACAAAAAGACGGGTGCCCGTGTAATGCTCATTGAAAATGATGATGAAAACAAGGTATTTAATATTGCTTTTCGTACCCCGCCCACAGACAGCACAGGTGTACCGCATATTCTGGAACACAGTGTTTTATGCGGTTCCAGAGAGTTTCCTCTGAAAGATCCCTTTGTTGAACTGGTGAAAGGCTCATTGAATACCTTTTTAAATGCCATGACTTATCCGGACAAAACATGTTATCCGGTTGCCAGCTGCAATGACAGAGATTTTCAGAATCTGATGCATGTTTATCTGGATGCTGTTTTTTATCCGAATATATATAAAAAAGAAGAAATATTCCGTCAGGAGGGATGGAACTTCCATCTGGAGAAACCGGAAGGTCCGCTGACCTATAACGGAGTAGTATATAATGAAATGAAAGGTGTTTTTTCTTCTCCGGACGAAGTTCTGGAGCGGGAAATTATGAATTCCCTTTTTCCGGACAATGCTTACGGATGTGAGTCCGGCGGTCACCCGGATAATATTCCGGATCTGACTTATGAGGGATTTCTTGACTTCCACAGGAAGTATTACCATCCGTCCAACAGCTATATCTATCTGTATGGAAATATGGATATGGCGGAAAAACTGGACTTTATCGATAAGCATTACCTTTCTTCCTTCGATATGCTGGATGTGGATTCGGTCATCAGGCCGCAGAAGGCCTTTGCACATAGAAAAGAACTTACAGTACCGTATCCCGTTGCGGAAAATGAGGATGAGGAAGAGAATACCTATCTGTCTTATAACATGGTTGCCGGTGAGGCTGCAGACTGTACTTTATGCATGGCATTTGAAATTCTGGATTATGCATTGCTCAGTGCACCGGGAGCGCCGCTGAAAAAAGCTCTTCTTGATGCGGGAATCGGAAAAGATATCTACGGTGCTTTTAATGACGGCGTGCTTCAGCCATATTTTACGGTGGTGGCAAAAGGTGCGCAGGCTTCCCGGAAGGATGAATTTGTATCAATCATCCGAAGGGTGCTGGAAAAAACTGTAAAAGACGGAATCGACAAAAAAGCTGTGGAGGCCGGTATTAATTTCATGGAATTTCGTTACCGGGAGGCAGATTTTTCTTCCTATCCCAAGGGGCTGATGTACGGACTGGATATACTGAGCAGCTGGCTGTATGATGATACAAATCCCTTTGGCCATGTGCAGGAGCTTTCCGTGTTTGAATTTCTGAAGAAAGCTTTATATGAAGGCTATTTTGAAGAACTGATCAGAAAATATCTTCTGGATAATACTCATGGCTCTGTTCTCACACTGGTTCCTCAGAAGGGACTTGCCGCTGTGCGTGAAAAGGCTCTGGAGGAAAAGCTGGAAGCGTACAGAAGCAGCCGCAGCAGTGAAGAGCTGGAGAAAATGGCAGCGGCCACAAAGGCTCTGGAGGCATATCAGGAAGCAGAGGAGGATCCGAAGGATATTACCTGTATCCCCATGCTGACAAGAGAGGATATCAAAAAAGAAGCCGGCTCTTTCTATAATGAGGAGAGGGATGCGGATGGAAGCCTTTTCCTTTATCATGATGTCCGCACAAACGGCATCGGATATGTGGATCTGCTGTTTACGCTGCCGCCGATGGATAATCAGAAAATCCATTATCTGGGACTTCTGAAATCCGTTCTGGGATACGTGGACGTGGAAGGAATGACATACGGTGAGCTCTTTAATGAGATCAATGCCCGCACAGGCGGAATTCAGTGCGGTGTTGAGGTCTTTGACAGTGCTGCTGTTCCGGGAGAATATAAGGCTATGTTTGCCGTAAGAGGAAAGGCACTTTATCCTCAGCTTCCTTTCCTTTTTGAGATGACTGAGAAAATACTGAAAACTTCCCGGCTGGATGACACCCGCCGGATCTATGAGATTATTGCTCAGGCCAAATCCAGGGCGCAGGCAGGACTGATCAGCGCAGGACATTCCACAGCAGTTCTGCGTGCTTCATCCTATGCTTCCCCAATGGCTGCATTTCAGGATGAGATGGCAGGAATCGGATATTATCATTTTATTGAAGATCTGGAAAAGAATTTCCAGGAGAAAAAAGAGGAGATCGTGTCAGAACTTGAGATTCTGATGAAGGAAATCCTCCGGCCGGAGTATTTTTCTGTAAGCTATACAGGAGAAAAGGAATCTGTGAAGGAGACGGAGGAGCTTTGTAAAGAACTCAAAAAGATTCTGTACACAGATCCGGTAGAGGATATGGGAAAAGCTGCTCCCTGCAGCATCAGAAACGAAGGCTTTACCACTGCCGGACAGGTGCAGTATGTGGCACAGGTGGGGAATTTCCGCAGGAAAGGCTTTTCTTATACAGGTGCCCTGGATATCCTCAGAGTGGCATTAAGCTATGATTATCTGTGGACGAATATCCGTGTTAAAGGCGGTGCATACGGCTGTATGAGCGGATTTAAGAGAAACGGAGACGGCTATTTTGTTTCTTACCGGGATCCGCACCTGAACCATACCTATGACGTTTTTGCAGGAATTCCTGAATATATCCGAAACTTTAAGGCGGATGAACGGGTAATGACAAAATATATTATTGGAACCATCAGTGGAAAGGATGTACCCAAAACTCCTCATATGATGGGGAATGTATCAAAAGTGGCATATTACTGCGGTATCACAGAGGAAATGATCCAGAAAGAAAGAGATGAGATCCTGGGTGCTTCTGAAGCGGATATCCGTGCTCTTGCGCCCATTGTTGAGGCAATCCTTGCAGCAGACCAGAAATGTGTGGTGGGCAGTGAGAGCGCCGTAGAAAAAGCAAAGGATACCTTTATGGAAATCAGACCGCTGATTACCGGCTAGAGTGTGGGAAACGGCAAAGCCCATATAACAAGAAAACAGGAGATTACAATATAGATGAAAGAAGATTTCAGATCCGGGTTTGTGGCAATCATCGGACGTCCCAATGTGGGAAAATCCACGCTGATGAATCATCTGATCGGTCAGAAAATTGCCATTACCTCAAAAAAACCTCAGACTACCCGAAACAGGATTCAGACAGTATATACCAATGAGCAGGGTCAGATTGTTTTTCTGGACACCCCCGGCATTCATAAGGCCAAAAACAAGCTTGGAGAATACATGGTTCAGGTGGCGGAACGCACCCTCAAGGAAGTGGATGCCATTATGTGGCTTGTGGAGCCAACTACCTTTGTGGGAGCCGGTGAGCGTCACATTGCAGAGCAGCTTCAGGGAATCGGTGTACCGGTGATTCTGATCATTAACAAGGTGGACACGGTCAAAAAAGAAGAGATTCTTCCGGCAATTGATACCTACCGGAAAATCTGTGATTTTGCCGAGATTATTCCCTGCTCTGCACTGCGGGGGATTAATACCCAGGATATTATCGGAACTATTATGAAATATCTTCCCTATGGACCCATGTTCTATGATGAAGATACAGTAACAGATCAGCCACAGCGACAGATTGCAGCTGAGATTATCCGGGAAAAGGCACTTCATGCGCTGGATGCCGAAATTCCCCATGGTATTGCCGTGGCCATTGACCGGATGAAGGAACGTCCGGGAAAAAGAGACCTGATCGATATTGATGCAACGATCATTTGTGAAAAGGATTCCCATAAGGGCATCATTATCGGAAAGCAGGGGGCCATGCTGAAAAAGATCGGCAGCAATGCCCGCTATGAGCTGGAACGTATGCTGGAGGCTAAGGTCAGCCTGAAGCTTTGGGTAAAAGTAAAAAAAGACTGGCGGGACAGTGATTTTCTGATCAAAAACTTTGGATACGACAAAAAAGAAATCTAGAAGGAAAAGAAATGTATGAGTGACCTGATTACAGTACAGGGAGTGGTTCTTTCTGCTATGCCCGTGGGGGAATATGATAAACGTATGGTGATTCTTACAAGAGAGCGCGGAAAGATATCTGCCTTTGCAAAGGGGGCACGACGTCCGTCCAGTCCCTTTCTGGCAGCAGCCAGTCCTTTTGTCTTTGGCTCATTTACCCTTTACGAAGGGCGGACCAGCTACAGCCTGAATCAGGTAACCATTACCCATCAGTTTCTGGAACTGGCTTCCCGGCAGCCGGAAATTTATTACGGATATTATTTCCTGGAACTGGCAGATTATTTTGGCCGGGAGGGTATCGATGAGAGGGAGATGATGAATCTTTTATATGTCTCAATAAAAGCTCTTCTCAATCCTGAAACGGACTGCCGTCTGGTTCGCTGCGTTTTTGAACTGCGCACCATGGCAGAGCAGGGAATGATGCCCGGGCTTTTTTCATGTTCCGAATGCAGCCGTTCACTTACGGAAGAGACAGATCTGTTTTTTTCCCAGGAGGCTCATGGTCTTCTGGGAGCATGCTGCGCCGGGAAGTATTATGATGCAAAAAGAATCTCGCCTGCAGCCTGCCAGGCCATGCGATATGTGGTCAGTGCTCCCATGGGACGGCTTTTTGCTTTCACAGTCAAAGAAGAGGTGCTCCTGGAACTGGAGCATCTTATTCATACATATACGGCAGTGAATACAGACAGACGGTTCAAGAGCCTGCAGATTCTGGAAGTCATGTGCTGAAGATAAAGGTTTTTGTTGAAAAAAAAAATAGATGCTAGTATAATAGCAAAAAATAGCATTTAATAAAATTGAGGAGAGATATCATGGAAAAAACAATGGAAAAAATCGTAGCCTTGGCAAAAGCGAGAGGCTTTGTATATCCGGGTTCCGAAATTTACGGCGGCCTGGCTAATACATGGGACTATGGTAACCTGGGAGTGGAACTGAAAAATAATGTAAAGCGCGCGTGGTGGCAGAAATTTATTCAGGAATCTCCCTATAACGTAGGTGTTGACTGTGCGATTCTGATGAATCCTCAGACATGGGTTGCTTCCGGTCATCTGGGCGGTTTTTCTGATCCTCTGATGGATTGCAAGGAATGCCATGAGCGCTTCCGTGCTGATAAACTGATCGAGGATTTCTGTGAAGAAAAGGGAATCCGGATTGAAGGCTCTGTTGATGCATGGTCACAGGAAGAGATGATGAATTTCATCAGAGAACATGAAGTTCCCTGTCCAACCTGCGGCAAACATAATTTTACCGATATCCGTCAGTTTAATCTGATGTTCAAAACATTCCAGGGTGTAACCGAGGATGCGAAGAACACTGTTTATTTAAGACCGGAGACAGCACAGGGTATTTTTGTCAATTTCAAAAATGTACAGCGTACTTCCCGCAAAAAGATTCCTTTTGGAATCGGTCAGATCGGAAAGTCTTTCCGTAATGAGATCACACCGGGTAACTTTACCTTCCGTACCCGTGAATTTGAGCAGATGGAGCTGGAATTCTTCTGTGAGCCGGATACAGATCTGGAGTGGTTTGCATACTGGAAGAAATTCTGCCTTGACTGGCTCAGTGCTCTTGGCCTGAAAGAAGATGAGGTGCGTTACCGTGACCATTCTCCTGAAGAATTAAGCTTCTACAGCAAAGCAACCACAGACGTGGAATTCCTTTTCCCGTTCGGATGGGGTGAGCTCTGGGGAATTGCTGACAGAACGGATTACGACCTTACACAGCATCAGAATGTATCCGGACAGGATATGAGCTACTTTGATGATGAAAAGAAACAGAAATATGTTCCATATGTAATTGAGCCGTCACTGGGCGCTGACCGTATGGTGCTGGCATTCCTGTGCAGTGCATATGATGAGGAAGTGCTGGATGCAGAAAAGAATGATGTGCGTACCGTGCTTCATTTCCATCCTGTACTTGCACCTGTTAAGATCGGTGTGCTTCCTCTTTCCAAGAAGCTCAATGAAGGTGCACTGAAGATCTATGAGAAGTTATCAAAGAAATATAACTGTGAATATGATGACAGAGGAAATATCGGAAAACGTTACAGAAGACAGGATGAGATCGGAACACCGTTCTGTATTACTTACGATTTTGAATCTGAAACAGATGGCGCAGTAACTATTCGTGACCGTGATACCATGGAACAGGTTCGTGTGAAGATAGATGAGCTGGATGCATACTTTGCAGACAAGTTCACATTCTGATGATGCCGTAAATATCAGCTTTTTGGTATACCGGAAAAAACAGGGACTGTCAGGTAATTCAGACTGAGAATTTTTGGGCTGGATTATCTGGCAGTCTTTTTATGTCAGGGGCTGCCATCAATTGTTTGTGTTTTTTGCATAAAACCGTAAATTTGAACAATATTCAACGCAATTTTCGACGAATTATTTATTGACTTTAATAATATAAATTGATAGAATACCTAATTATAGCCTTATTCAGAGGAGGAAAATTATTATGGCTAAGAAGAGAAACATTATTGTAGGACAATCCGGAGGTCCCACATCTGTCATTAACTCCAGTCTTGCAGGCGTTTACAAGAATGCCATCGAGCGTGGATTTGACAAAGTTTACGGAATGCTTCACGGCATTCAGGGTCTTTTGGAGGAAGAATATATCGACCTCTCAACCCAGATTCATTCAGAGCTGGATATAGAGCTTCTGAAAAGAACACCATCTGCTTTTCTTGGTTCCTGCCGCTATAAGCTGCCGGAAATTCATGAGGACAAAGCAATTTATGAAAAGATTTTCGGCATCTTAAGCAAACTGAGCATTGACACCTTTATTTACATCGGCGGCAATGATTCCATGGATACCATTAAGAAGCTTTCTGATTATGCGATTTTAACAGGCCAGACACAGAAATTTATCGGTGTTCCCAAGACCATCGACAATGACCTGGCACTGACAGACCATACACCTGGTTTCGGAAGCGCTGCAAAATATATCGGCGCATCCACAAAAGAAGTGATCCGCGATGCAGAGGGCCTGACATATAAGAAAAACATGATCACAATTATGGAGATCATGGGACGTAACGCAGGATGGCTTACAGGTGCAACTGCCCTTGCCAAATGCGAAGACTGCGACGGACCGGACCTGATCTATCTTCCGGAGGTTCCCTTTGATATGGAGAAATTTGTGGCAAAGGTACGGGAACTTCTCACAAAGAAAACTTCCGTAGTGATCGCTGTTTCCGAAGGTATCAAACTGGCTGACGGACGTTATGTCTGTGAACTGGGCAGTGTGGGCGATTATGTTGACGCTTTTGGTCACAAACAGCTTCAGGGAACTGCTACATATCTTGCAAATTTCCTGGCTGGAGAATTCGGCTGCAAGACAAGAGCCGTAGAGCTTTCCACATTACAGAGAAGTGCTTCCCATATGGCATCCCGTGTGGATATTGATGAAGCATTCATGGTAGGCGGTGCTGCTGTAAAAGCCGCTGATGAAGGAGATACCGGCAAAATGGTTGTCATTGACCGTGTATCTGACGATCCGTATATGGCTGCTACAGGAATCTATGATGTACATCGCATTGCAAACGAAGAAAAACTTGTTCCGAGAAACTGGATGAACAAGGATGCTTCTTATGTGACAAAAGACTTTATTGATTATATCAAACCGCTGATCCAGGGTGATTATCAGCCGATCATGGTGAACGGTCTTCCGAGACATCTTGTATTAAATACAAAAAAGAAAAAATAAGATAAAAAATTCATAAATTTTGTATTGGGGAGAAACCAGGCGCACAATTTCGTGTGTCTGTTTTCTGTTTTTTAAGTTTTTCCCCTTTTTTTTAGAATAATCTTGACTAATTCTTCAGAAAAAATTACAATAGATGTGTGCGATTATAAAACATCTCGTATGTTGAAAGAACAAAAATTAGGAGGAAAATGTAAAATGGCAAAATGGGTTTACATGTTTACAGAAGGTAACGCAACCATGAGAAATCTTCTGGGCGGCAAAGGTGCAAACCTTGCTGAAATGACAAACCTTGGCCTTCCGGTTCCGCAGGGCTTCACAATCACAACAGAAGCCTGCACTCAGTATTATGAGGACGGAAGACAGATCAATGATGAAATCATGGCTCAGATCATGGAAGCAATTACCAAAATGGAAGGAGTTACCGGTAAGAAATTTGGTGACAAAGAAAATCCTCTGCTTGTTTCCGTACGTTCTGGTGCAAGAGCATCCATGCCAGGTATGATGGATACAATCCTGAACCTTGGTTTAAATGAAGAAGTAGTTGAAGTTCTGTCTGCAAAATCCGGAAACCCGCGTTGGGCATGGGACTGCTACAGAAGATTCATTCAGATGTACTCCGACGTAGTTATGGAAGTTGGTAAGAAATATTTTGAAGAACTTATCGACAAGATGAAAGCTGAAAAGGGCGTTACTCAGGACGTTGAACTGACTGCAGAAGACCTTAAAGAGCTGGCAAATCAGTTTAAGGTTGAATATAAAGAAAAAATCGGTGATGACTTCCCGACAGATCCAAAGGAACAGTTAATGGGCGCTATCAAAGCTGTATTCCGTTCCTGGGACAACCCGCGTGCAAACGTATATCGTCGTGACAACGATATCCCGTATTCCTGGGGAACTGCTGTTAACGTTCAGATGATGGCATTCGGTAACATGGGTGAGACATCCGGTACAGGTGTTGCATTTACCCGTGATCCTGCAACAGGTGAGAAACACCTTATGGGTGAGTTCCTTATGAACGCTCAGGGTGAAGACGTTGTTGCCGGTGTTCGTACACCACAGAAGATCGACCAGTTAAAAGAAGTTATGCCGGAAGTTTACGATCAGTTCGTAGGCATCTGCCGTACTCTGGAAGATCACTACAGAGACATGCAGGATATGGAGTTCACAATTGAGGACAAACATCTCTACATGCTTCAGACACGTAATGGTAAGAGAACTGCTCAGGCAGCTCTGAAGATCGCTTGTGACCTTGTTGATGAAGGAATGATTTCCGAAGAAAAAGCAGTTGCAATGATCGATCCTCGTAACCTTGATACACTGCTTCATCCGCAGTTCGATGCAAAAGCTCTGAAGGCTGCTGCTCCGGTTGCAAAAGCACTTGGTGCATCTCCGGGAGCTGCTTGCGGTAAAGTTGTATTTACAGCAGAAGATGCAAAAGAATGGGCTGCAAGAGGTGAAAAAGTTGTTCTTGTTCGTCTTGAGACATCACCGGAAGATATCGAAGGTATGAAAGCTTCTCAGGGTATCCTCACAGTTCGCGGTGGTATGACCTCCCACGCAGCAGTAGTTGCCCGTGGTATGGGAACATGCTGTGTATCCGGATGCGGCGAGATCGTTATGGACGAAGCAAACAAGAAATTTACACTTGCCGGAAAAGAATATCATGAAGGAGATCCGATCTCCCTTGATGGTTCCACAGGTAATATCTATGACGGCATTATCCCGACTGTTGATGCTACAATCGCAGGTGAATTCGGAAGAATCATGGGATGGGCTGACAAATACAGAACACTTAAGGTTCGTACAAACGCAGATACACCGGCTGACGCTAAGAAAGCTCGTGAGCTGGGTGCAGAAGGTATCGGTCTTTGCCGTACAGAGCATATGTTCTTCGAAGGCAACAGAATTGATGCATTCCGTGAAATGATCTGTGCTGAAACTGTTGAAGAAAGAGAAGCAGCTCTTGCTAAGATCCTTCCTGAACAGCAGGGTGACTTCGAAAAATTATATGAAGCTCTTGAAGGAAATCCTGTTACTATCCGTTTCCTGGATCCGCCGCTTCATGAGTTCGTTCCAACAGAAGAAGAAGACATCAAGAAGCTTGCTGATGCTCAGGGCAAGACTGTTGAGCAGATCAAGACAATCATTGATTCTCTCCATGAGTTCAACCCGATGATGGGTCATCGTGGATGCCGTCTGGCAGTTACTTATCCTGAAATTGCAAAGATGCAGACAAGCGCTGTTATCCGTGCAGCTATCAATGTTAAAAAGGCACATGCTGACTGGAACGTATGCCCTGAGATCATGATCCCGCTTGTTGGCGATATCAAAGAGCTGAAATACGTTAAGAAAGTTGTTGTTGAGACAGCAGATGCTGAGATCGCAGCAGCAGGCTCTGACCTGAAATACGAAGTTGGTACAATGATCGAGATCCCGAGAGCAGCTCTTACTGCTGACGAGATTGCTAAAGAGGCTGACTTCTTCTGCTTCGGTACAAACGACCTTACTCAGATGACATACGGATTCTCCCGTGATGACGCTGGCAAGTTCCTGAACGCTTACTATGATGCTAAGATCTTCGAGAACGATCCATTCGCAAAACTCGACCAGACAGGTGTTGGTAAGTTAATGGAAATGGCAATCAAGTTAGGAAAACCGGTTAACCCGAACCTGCACATCGGTATCTGCGGTGAGCACGGCGGCGACCCGACATCCGTAGAGTTCTGCCATAAGATTGGTCTGGACTACGTTTCCTGCTCACCATTCCGTGTTCCGATCGCTCGTCTTGCAGCAGCACAGGCAGCAATCAACGCAAAATAAATAATAAATTAATTAATCTTGTGTGTCCAAACATAAAAACTGACTCTGAAGGTCTGAGAAATCAGGCTTTCAGGGTCTTTTTCTGTTACCCACATGACAACTATATTGAATGATGCTATAATGTGGTTAAATATGAAGATGATACAAAAGATAACTGTAAAGGGAATAAGAAAGCAGACAGGGAGATTCCGGAAGGAGACAGTTATGGGAAGAACAGCAGCAATCGGTATACAGAATTACAATGAAATCATTGAGAACAATTGTTTTTATGTGGATAAGACAAGGTTTATCAAAGAATGGTGGGAGAGCAGAGATTCGGTAACGTTGATCACCCGCCCCCGTCGCTTTGGAAAAACTTTGAATATGAGCATGGTGGAACAGTTTTTTTCTCTGAAATATGCAAACAGAGGTGATCTGTTTGAAGGAAAGAAAATCTGGGAAGAAAACGCATACAGGGAAATACAGGGAACATATCCGGTGATCAGTCTATCTTTTGCGAATGTGAAAGAAGATACTTATCCAAAGACAAAGAAGAGAATCTGTCGTGTTCTTGCAGAAATATATGATAAAAATCGTTTTCTGTTGGAATGCGGGATTCTTTCAGAGCAGGATAAACAGTATTTTTTGAGCGTTTGTGCCGATATGGAAGAAGAAGCGGCAGCCTTTGCCCTGCATAAAATGGCAGGGTTTCTTTTTCAGTATTATCAGAAAAAAGTAATTATCCTGTTGGATGAATATGACACTCCGATGCAGGAAGCGTATGTACATGGATTCTGGGAGGAACTGATTTCTTTTACGAGGAGCCTGTTTAATGCTGCATTCAAGACGAATCCGTATCTGGAACGTGCGATTATGACAGGGATTACGAGAGTGAGCAAGGAATCGGTGTTTTCTGATCTGAATCATCTTGAGGTTGTGACAACTACATCTGAGAAATATGCAGATTGTTTTGGATTTACAGAAGAAGAAGTATTTGCTGCAATGGACGAGTTTGGATATGAGGAAAAAGAGAAAGTAAAGCTCTGGTATGATGGATTTGTGTTTGGAAAGAAAAAGGATATTTATAATCCCTGGTCCATCCTGAATTATCTTGACAAAGGAAAAGTGGCAACTTACTGGGCAAATACAAGTTCTAACAGCCTGGTGGGAAAGCTGATTCGTGAAGGCAGCCGGAGAGTGAAAATTTCCTTTGAAAAGCTCCTGGCAGGGGAGCATTTATTTACACCGATAGAGGAACAGATTGTATATGATCAGCTGGAAGGGGACGAAAAAGGAATCTGGAGCCTTCTGGTAGCCAGCGGTTATTTAAAGGTAATCAGTTATGAAGAATATGGCTCTGAGGAAATCATTGAGCCGAAATACGAATTGGCACTGACGAATCTGGAAGTGAAAATTATGTTCCAGAATATGATCCGCAGCTGGTTTCGGGAAGTGAATGCGGATTATAATGATTTTGTGCAGGCACTTCTCCTTGGGGATGTGAAAGCCATGAATAATTATATGAACGCTGTGGCGACAGAAACATTCAGTTATTTTGATACTGGCAAACGCCGTTCAAAAAAGTCAGAACCGGAGCGTTTTTATCATGGATTTGTGCTGGGGCTGATGGTAGAGTTGACGGGAAGATACGTAATGACCTCTAATCGGGAAAGCGGCTTTGGCAGATATGATGTGATGCTGGAACCGAAAAAAGAAGGAGACTATGCATATATTCTGGAATTTAAGGTGCATGATCCGAAAGAGGAAAAGAGTCTCAGAGGTACTGTGGATGCGGCACTTTTGCAGATAGAGGAGAAGCAGTATGAAGCATCACTTATTGCGAAGGGAATTCCGGCAGAACGAATCAGGAAATATGGATTTGCATTTGAAGGAAAGAAAGTGTTAATAGGGTCTCATGTGATGGGGCAATAATCATCGTACAATTATAGAACAGAGAAGAGAGAGGATGAACATGAAGAATAACCAGATATTTATAAAATGCGGCACAGATTACAAAGAAATGACAAAAGAGCTTCTTGCTAAGAGCGGACTTTCAGATATGATCGGGGACAGAAAAAGCTTTATAGGAATTAAGCCAAACCTGGTATCAGGTTCCGTGGCGTCCAATGGTGCCACTACCCATCCGGAGATCGTGGCAGGAATCATTGAGTATCTGCAGGAAAATGGTTTTACCGGTATGGCCATGCTGGAAGGCTCCTGGGTGGGAGACCGTACGGCAGAGGTGGCGAAACTCTGCGGATATTATGATCTGGAAAAGAAGTATCAGGTTCCGTTCTGGGATATGCAGAAGGATAAATCTTTCGTAAAGGATTGTAATGGCATGGAGCTAAAGCTCTGCCAGAGTCTGAAAAAAATCGATTTTCTTATTAATGTGCCGGTTTTAAAAGGACACTGTCAGACAAAGATTACCTGTGCCCTTAAAAATATGAAGGGACTGATTCCAAACAGTGAAAAACGTCGTTTTCATTCCCTGGGGCTTCACAAACCCATAGCCCATCTGAATACCGGAATCCGTCAGGATTTTATTGTGGTAGATAATATCTGCGGAGACCTTGATTTTGAAGACGGAGGAAATCCGGTAGTGATGAACCGGATACTTACCGGTTGTGATCCTGTTTTAATGGATGCATATGTCTGTCACCTGATGCATTACGATGTACATGAGGTTCCTTATGTTGCTCTGGCGGAAAAGCTGGGCGTGGGATGTGCGGACATTACAAAAGCGGATATCTGTATTTGCGGAGATAAAGGTGAAGAGCTGCTCCCGAAATCCCGCAAAGTTGTGGAGGTTCAGGATTCTGTAGAGGAAGTGGAATCCTGCAGTGCCTGCTACGGTTATCTGATTCCGGCACTTGACCGCCTGAAAAAGGAAGGGCTTATGGAAAAGCTGGATACAAAAATCTGTATAGGACAGGGCTACCGGAATCAGACAGGAAAACTGGGAATCGGGCACTGTACCGGAAGCTTCGAACATCATCTGGAAGGATGTCCGCCTATGGAAAATGAGGTGTATGATTTCCTGAAAAAATATATTTTGGAAAAACAGTAATACGGTGTTTTCACATCTTTTTCACACTCTTCTCAACAGGCGTTAACCGCAGAGGCACAAATCGGAAGCATATCCGATACCATTGTGGGAACGGGCAATCTGGAGTTTGATGATGCCCAGGCTGTAACGGTGCCTTCCGGGGTAACCATAGAAGAAGTGATGGTGGAAAGCGGTGATCATGTAGTAAAAGGTGATGTGCTTGCAGCCATCGATAAAAACTCTGTTACAGAAGCGGTGGCACAGCTTCAGGATGAGATAAACGATCTGGATACACAGATTCTGGAATACCAGGAAGAGGATGATGAAGAAACACTGTATTCTTCTGTAAACGGAAGGGTAAAAATAATTTATGCAGAAGAAAATGAAGAAATCACAGATGTCATATGTGAGTACGGTGCGCTGATGGTATTTTCCATGGATGGAAAAATGTCTGTAAGTCTTTCCGCAAAGGCAAAAGCAGAAGAGGGAGACACGGTAGATGTTACACTGTCTTCCGGTACTGTTGTGGAGGGTACTGTAGAGGAAGTAAAGGGCAATCAGTGCACGGTAACCGTTACAGACAACGGAACCTTATACGGGGATGAGGTTACTGTGACGAAAAGTGACGGAAAAGAGCTGGGAACAGGTCAGCTTGATATCCATGAGCCGCTTTCCATTACAGCTGTTTCAGGAATCATCACAGATATTTATGTGTCTGAAAATCAGGCAATTACAGATGAAACAGCTTTGATCACAGTACAGAAGCAGGACGGTGGCAGTGAATATGTACAGCTTCTGAACAAAAGAAAAGAGAAAGCCGAAGCACTGTCAAAGCTGGCAGGTCTGATAAAAAATAATAAAGTCACAGCGCAGTACAGCGGTATTATTCAGGATGTGAATGTGGCAGCCAGCTATGAAACAGGTTCCTCATCAAATATGTCATCCGGTAATTCTTCATCGAATAATTCAGCAGCCTCTCCCATGGCTTTTGTGGATGAACCGGAGGAAATCACATCAGAAACCCCTTCGCCTACAGAGGCGCCTGTACAGACAGTACTTTATCTGACTGTGGCAGGAAGCGGGCAGAGCAGTTCCTCTGTTCTTGTCGTTCCCACACCTGTGACAGGAGAAACACCCGCATCAGAGGTTTCTGCGGCAGATGGCACGTATACAGGTGCTATAACCTGGAATCCTGCGGCGCAGATTTTTGAGGGTGGTACGGATTATCAGGCACTTGTGATTTTGTCAGCGGCAGAGGGGTATATATTCCAGTCAGACAGTATCGCGGCCGTCCAAAATGGTGCTTTATCCGGAGTACATGTTTCAGAGGATGGAAAAACCATGGAGCTTCAGATCGCATTTCCTTCTACTCAGCAGCCACAGGAGGCCGAGGTAGTAGAAGAAGATCCTTCAGAAGAGCAGCGGGAGCCGTCAGATAATGAAGAAGTGAACGAAAACGCAGGTGACAGAAATAATAATCAGAGCAGTATCGAAAATAATAACATGGAGAATACCAACGGAGGAAACGGCAGTGCTGATCTGTCTGCAGAAAGCGGAAGCCAGATTACACCAACTGCAGCTTTAGAAAACGGCAGTTCCGGAAATGGTAATGCAGCAGGTCAGAACAGCAGCGGCGGTACATTGAATATTCAGGGAAGCACTGGCAGCAGTTCAGGTGCGAATGCAGGAACAGAACAGGATGGCACAGAGGAAAAAACATCAGGTACCTCCGAAAACAATACTTCATCATCTTCTTATAGTACGGAAGTAACAGCATTCACCATGTCGGCGGATGAGAACATGATTTTATCTGTCAATGTGGATGAGCTGGATATTAATTCTGTGGAACTTGGTCAGGAAGCTGCAGTCACTTTTGATGCCATAGATGGGGAAAGCTTTAGCGGTACAGTTACTTCCATTGATGACACGGCAACGGTAAACGGCGGAGTGGCAAAATATTCTGTTCGCATTACTATTCCAAAAGACGACAGAATGCGGCAGGGCATGAATGCCTCTGCAACCATTACCGTAGAAAAAAGGGAAAATGTTGTTACAATTCCCATGAATGCGCTTCAGGGACAGGGAGACCGTGTATTTGTCTATACCAGTCAGGATGAAGAGGGAAATCTGACCGGCGAACAGGAAATCGTAACCGGACTTTCTGGCGGTTCCACTGTGGAGGTTACAGAAGGGCTTTCTGCGGGAGATACCGTATATTATCAGAAAACAGGGAACAGTTCCGGCGGCAGCTCTTCCGGCGGCTTTGGCGGAATGAATTTTGGCAATATGGGTAATATGGGAAATATGGAAAGAGGCAATAAGGGAAGCGGTTCCGGTGCTCCTTCCGGAAATACCGGAAATCAGATGCCTCCGGGAATGTAAAGGCGGTGAGACGGTGATTAAATTACATGATGTATGTAAAACGTATTATATCGGAGATGAAACCGTCCATGCACTGGATCATGCCAATCTGTGTGTACAGCAGGGGGAATTTGTGAGCATCATCGGCCCTTCCGGAAGCGGCAAATCAACTATGATGAATATTATCGGCTGTCTGGATACGGCGGACGAAGGAGAATATATTCTGGATGGGATTCCCATTGAAGAGTATTCTGAGTCAGAGCTGGCAAAAATACGAAATAAAAAAATAGGCTTTGTTTTTCAGAATTTTAATCTTCTGCCAAAGCTTACAGCTGAAGAAAATGTGGAGCTTCCACTGATTTATCAGAGGATTTCACACGGAGAACGAAAAAAAAGAGTGCAGGAGGCACTGAAACGTGTGGGTCTCTGGGAGCGAAGGCGCCATCTGCCCACAGAGCTTTCCGGAGGACAGCAGCAGCGCGTGGCTATTGCCAGAGCGCTGGTCACTCATCCCTCCTTATTTCTGGCAGATGAGCCCACCGGAAACCTGGATTCCAGGACGGGTGCAGAGATTATGAAGCTTTTTCATCAGCTGCATGAAGCAGGAAATACCATTGTACTGATTACCCATGATAACGGGGTGGCGGATGAAGCTGAGAGAAAAATATATATTCGTGATGGAAAAGTAAGTGAGGTGTCTGAATGATTTTTCAATCTTTAAAAATGGCATGGCATGCCATAAGCTCAAATAAATTCCAGACATTTCTGACCATGCTTGGGGTGATTATCGGTGTGGCAGTTCTGATCGTACTGGTATCCATTGTAAACGGAGCCACGGCTTCTGTTACAGATACCATTGATCAGATGGGAAATTCTTATCTTACCGTCACAATTACAGATGACAAAGAAAATCCCCTCCGCCTGAAGGAACTGTCTGAATTTACCGTATCTGACGAGATAGATGCTGCAGCTCCTTTTGCAAATACGAGTGTAACTGCCAAAAGCGGCTATACAAGCGGTTCCATGTCATTGACGGGTACCACAGGAAGCTATGCAGAGATAGAAGATATGGAACTGATAAGCGGCCGGTTTATAAAAAATGCAGATGTGGAAAACAGTTCCTATGTTGTGGTTCTTACCCGTGATACTGCCGTAGAGCTTCTGGGACGGGCAGATGTGGCAGGAGAAACCGTTTCTCTGGACGGAAGAAGCTTTCTTGTGATCGGTGTGCTGGCGGATAACGATACCATGACGGTTGCAGCTTCAAAATCCACTTCGGACAGCGGGGAAAGCAGCGTGAATCTGGAAGGGTATATTCCTTTTTCAACTATGACGAGAATTACGGATAACGTGCTGGATGTAACAAGATTTTACGTGAAGGCATCAAGAGAGGATACACTGGATTATGCCAAGGCTGAGATTACCAGTCAGCTCATGGATCGTTTCGGACAGGACGAAGAGGCTTTTTCTGTTAATGACATGTCTCAGGTGATGGAAGCAATGGCAAGTATCACCAGTACTTTATCTCTTATGCTGGGAGGAATCGCAGCAATTTCCCTTCTCGTGGGCGGCATCGGAATTATGAATATTATGATGGTGTCTGTTACGGAGCGTACAAGAGAAATCGGGATCCGAAAAGCCATCGGAGCCGGAAGAGGCTCCATCATGCTGCAGTTTATGCTGGAAGCGCTGATGATCAGCCTGATGGGGTGTGTCTTTGGAATCGGTGTATCTGTGGCGATTTTAAAAGCAGTCAGCTTTATTATGCAAAATTCCATGAATTTTTCAGTAAATCAGAAGGCAGCTCTTTTATCTGTTGCGTTTTCCTGTGCGATCGGTGTGATATTCGGGATATATCCGGCAAACAAGGCGGCCCGGAAGAAGCCGATTGATGCATTGAGGTTCTGAAATCCTGAAAAAATACAAAAAAAGATGATTTTCCTCTATTTTTCATACTGAAACACTGGAAATTTGTTTTCCGGTTTGTTAAAATAAGTTAGCACTATGCCTGTATGGGTATAGTGCTAATTTGGAGGAGAAAGGAAATCACCATGCTTAAGATAAAAAATTATGTTAAGGTGAAAAGCCTGGTGGAGGCCTATGAGCTTAATCAGAAAAAATCTGCCTGTATTCTTGGCGGGATGGTATGGCTGAAAATGGGAAACCGACCGGTTTCCACGGCAATCGATCTTTCAGGGCTGGGGCTTGACACCATACAGGAAACAGAAGATTCTTTTATTATCGGATGCATGACCACCCTGCATGATCTTGAAACAAATGAAGCGCTGAACGCATATACACACGGTGCGATGAGGGAAAGCCTGCGCCATATAGTAGGCGTGCAGTTCAGAAACTGTGCCACAGTGGGCGGAAGCCTGTTTGCAAGATTCGGTTTTTCGGATGTAATGACATTGTTTCTGGCTATGGATACATGGATTGAGCTTTATAATGCAGGGCTTGTACCTGTCACAGAATTTGTTAATATGAAAAAAGACAGGGATATCCTTGTCAATGTAATTGTGAAAAAAACACCTCTTCTTGTGGCATATCAGAGTCAGAGGAACAGCAGCACAGATTTTCCGGTCCTGACATGTGCGGCATCTGTTGTGGGAGACCAGGCACGTACAGTTATCGGGGCACGTCCTGCCCGTCCTATGGTTATTGAGGACTCACGGGGAATCATGGAGGACTTTAGAAATAAAACGAAGAAACAGCGCCAGAAAGCCATTCTTGATTTTTCTGAATATGCTGCAGAAAATACGCCTACTGAAGGCAATATGAGAGGCTCAAAGGAATACAGAACCCTTCTTGCAAAGGTTCTGACAAGGAGAGCATGGGAAGCAGTAGGAGGTATGAAGGATGAATATTAGTTTATGGATAAACGGTGCATACAGTCATGAAGAAGTGGCACCGGATATGCTGCTTCTGGACTTTCTGCGCCAAAAGGGGTGCTACAGTGTAAAAAGAGGCTGTGAGACAGCAAACTGTGGCCTGTGTACAGTTTTGATGGATGACAAGCCGGTCCTTTCCTGTTCTGTTCTGGCAGCCCGTGCAGATGGCAGAAAAATTGTCACTCTGGAAGGTATGCAGAAAGAGGCACAGGAATTCGGAAGTTTTCTGGCAAATGAAGGAGCGGAGCAGTGTGGCTTTTGCAATCCTGGCTTTATTATGAATGTGTTTGCCATGCTTCGGGAGCTTAAGGATCCCACAGAGGAACAGATTAAAGAGTATCTGTCCGGCAATCTCTGCCGCTGCTCCGGTTTTGTATCTCAGACCCGCAGTATTCTGAAATTCCTGAAATATAAAAAAGCACAGGAAGGAGATGCATAAGGATGAATTACGTTAACAAACCTGTTCGCAAAACAGACGCCATGTCTCTTGTTACCGGAAAACCGGTCTACGTAGATGATCTGGCTCCGAAGGACTGTCTGATCGTTAAGGTGCTGCGCAGCCCTTATGCAAACGCCTGGGTTGAGGATATTAAAGTGGGAACGGCTCTTTCTGTTAAGGGTATTGCCTGCATCCTTACATACAAGGATGTGCCGCAGAAGCGTTTTACCCTTGCGGGGCAGACGGCGCTGGAGATGAGCCCTCATGACAGACTTATTCTGGACCGGCATCTGCGCTTTGTGGGTGACGGTGTTGCCATTGTGGCAGGTGAAACAGAAGAAGCCGTTGATAAGGCAATGAAAAGGATCAAGGTGGAGTATCGGGTGGAGACACCGGTCCTTGATATGAGAAAAGCAAAAGATCACCCGATTCTTGTTCATCCGGAGGATAACTGGGATGACAAGGTTTTTGTGGGCGGCGACAATAAGAGAAATCTGTGTGCCTCCCATGTGGAAGAACAGGGGAATGTGGAGGAAGCTCTGGCAGGCTGCAAATATACTATTGAGCGAACTTACAGAACAAGGCCGAATCAGCAGACTATGATGGAGACCTTCCGCTGCTGCTGTTATATGGATCATTTCGGAAGACTGAATGTTCTGGACTCCACACAGATTCCCTTCCATGTGAGAAGAATCCTGGGAAATGCTCTGGACATTCCGGCTTCCAAAATCCGTGTGATCAAGCCCAGGATCGGTGGAGGCTTTGGAGCCAAGCAGACGGCCGTCTGTGAGATTTATCCGGCTATTGTTACATGGATTACGGGCCGTCCTTCCAAAATCGTATACAGCCGCTATGAATCCATGATCTGCTCCAGTCCCCGTCATGAGATGGAGATCACCGTGCGGGCCGGTGCAGATGAGAATGGAATCATCAAAGCACTTGATGTTTATACGCTGTCCAATACAGGCGCCTACGGCGAGCACGGTCCCACAACAGTGGGTCTTTCCGGCCATAAATCCATAGCCCTTTACCGTCATACAGAGAGCTACCGTTTCAGCTATGACGTTGTATATACGAATGTTCAGGCGTCCGGTGCCTACAGAGGCTACGGCGCAACCCAGGGAATTTACGCGGTGGAATCAACCATTAATGAGCTTGCGGCACAGATGGGAATGGATCCCATGAAGATCCGCGAGCTGAACATGCCCATGGAAGGCGAGCCTCTTCCGGGATACGGAGATTGTCCTACTGCAACCAGCTGTTCCATGAACCGCTGTCTTGCAAAAGCTAAAGAAATGATCGGATGGGATGAGAAATATCCGGCACGTGACATGGGAAATGGCAAGATCCGCGGTGTAGGTATTGCCATGGGCATGCAGGGATCTTCCATCGGAGGTGTGGATGTAGGAGGTGCTGATCTGAAGCTGAATGAAGACGGCTCCTACACACTGGGCCTTGGCTGTACAGATATGGGTACCGGCTGTGACACTATTCTTGCCCAGATGGCTGCAGACTGTCTGGAAACAGATATGGATAATATCGTGGTTTTTGGTGTAGATACGGATATCTCTCCTTACGATTCCGGCTCCTATGCTTCAGCCACAACATATACTACAGGAACGGCAGTTGTACGTGCCTGTGAGGCATTACGGAAAAAAATCTGCCGTCTTGGTGCGCAGATGCTGGGTGAAGATCCGGAAAATGTGGATTTTGACGGAAAATGTGTATATGCAGGAGAAAAGCAGGTTACGCTGCAGCAGGTTGCACTGAAAGGTACCTTCGGAAACTGTCAGGAGCTTCAGGTTACCAGATCTTATTCTTCTCCGATATCTCCGCCGCCGTTTATGGCAGGAGCTGCCGAGGTGGAGATCGATAAGGAGACAGGAAGTGTTCAGGTAATTGATTATGTGGGCGTTGTGGACTGCGGAACTCCCATTAACCCCAATCTTGCAAGAGTGCAGACGGAAGGCGGAATTGCACAGGGAATCGGTATGACCCTTTATGAGGATGTACAGTATACAGATAAAGGTAAAATCAGGAATAATTCCCTTATGCAGTATAAGATTCCGTCACGTACGGATATCGGAAATATCCGGGTGGAATTTGAATGCAGCTATGAAAACAGCGGTCCCTTTGGTGCAAAATCTATCGGTGAGCTTGTAATCGATACACCGGCGCCGGCCATTACAAACGCAATATATAATGCAACAGGTCTTTTCTTCCGTGAGCTGCCGATCACACCGGAGAAAATCGCCATGGGACTTTTGAAAAAAGAAGCAGGAGAAGAATAAATGCGGGAACTTGTTATAGCCGCAGTGGGATTTGTGCTTCAGCTTGCTGTATTTTTCTGTGCGGGAAGCCTTTTCATGAGCTTTCTGAAAATGAAGGGTGAAGCCATGACGGCAGTAATCGCAGGGTATCTGGCATATTTTGCGGTATTTGAGCTGCTGGCGGTGCCCATGACACTGCTGCTTGTTCCTCTGAAGGTGCTGACGGCAGTCTGGGCGGTTTTCATGGTGTCAGTTTGTGTCCTGGCATTTGTAAAGCTGCATAAACAATGGATATGCCGGCTTAAAAAGTTTTCTGCAGGGACAGGAAAGGTGCTGCGGGAGCATTCGGGATGGGTTCTTCTGGCTATTGCAGCGGTGGTTCTTCAGTGCCTGATCGTAGTCCTTTACCAGGACAATACACAGGATGCCGCCTACTATGTGGGAACAGTGAGCACTTCCGTATATACAGGTACACTGGGCAGATATAATCCATTTACAGGACAGGCCATATCAGCCTTTTCTGCCAGATATGTTTTTTCGGCCTTTCCAATGAATAATGCAGTATGGTGTGTGATTACAGGGCTGCCGGCACTGATTCAGTGCAAAATCGTAATGTCTCTGATAAATGTTCTTGTGGCAAACGGCATTATCTGGCAGACAGGCCGTCAGCTTTTCGGCGGTGCAAAAAAGCAGGCAGACCTGATGGTATTTCTGGTTTTTCTGCTGAATCTTTACACGGGTACCATTTACACCCCGGGAACATTTCTGTTTACAAGGTTTTATGAGGGAAAAGCGCTTCTGGCAAATGTGGCGATTCCCATGGTGCTGCTGATTTCCGTATGTCTTTTCCGGCTGTGGAGCAATGAAAATGAATTGTCTCCTACGGTAAAGGGCGGCATGTGCCATCTGTCCCCGGAGGAAAGAAATATATGGATTTTACTGTTTCTGACGGCAGTAAGCGCCATATGCTTTTCCGGTTCAGCCATAATTTTTCCTGCGGTGATCGGTGCAGGTGTGCTGCCGCTTCTTATCATAAAAAAGAAACCGGGAAGAATCATCCCCTGCTGTATCTGTATGCTGCCGTGCATTATGTATGGAATTGCATTTCTCTGTGTAAAATACGGCATTCTTTCACTGAGAGCCCGTTGAATCAGAAAAAAAAGAAAGGGACAGGTACAAATATGGCAGGAGTTACGATACAGGAGCTTGGACTTTCTTTTGTGAAAGTCTGTATGGAGCAATACTGGGGGAACTGGTGGTTTCCGCTGCTGTTTCTTCTGGGACTTATCTGGACACTGATCACACACAGAAAACAGGCTCCCGTGATTTTTATATTTTATACTGTATTTCTGGCGCTTACGGTGTATAATCCGTATCTGGTAAAAATTATCATACCAAAGCTGGATTTTGAAAATGAATATTATCGGTTTTTCTGGATACTCCCATTGATCCCTGCGGTAGCCTATTACGGAACACGCCTGGTGTTTTCCGTGAAATCAGGTGCAGGCAGATTGCTGGCAGCAGCTGTGGCGGCAGCAGTGATTCTGGCTGTGGGAATACCATTGTCAGGCGTGGCAAAGGATTCTTCTGCTGCAGAGAATCTGTACAAGGTACCGGATGATCTTCGGGCTGTGTGTGATGTAATCCACAGCCACAGCAATGAAGAGAATCCCCGGGTGGTTTTTGACAATCACCTGAATCATATTGCACGCCAGTATGACCCCTCGCTGGAGCTTGTGCTGAACAGGAATGTAGTTCTGTATCG
>JAXFBD010000128.1:0-50447 GCA_034118545.1 Blautia sp. | reverse complement strand
CGGCCCACCTATTTCCTCTTTTATGACCTGGCTTGGAAGTATCATTAACTGGGGAACAGAACAGCAGCCCCTTCTTATGGGCATTATTGTTTCCGTACTGATGGGTATGATCCTTACGCTTCCCATCAGTTCTGCGGCACTGGGCATCATTCTGAATCTGAATGGTCTTGCTGCAGGTGCCGCTGTTATCGGGTGCTGCTGCAATATGGTCGGTTTCGCCGTGGCAAGCTACCGCGAAAACGGAGTAGGAGGACTGATCGCACAGGGTGTGGGTACCTCCATGCTGCAGGTTCCCAACATTGTGAAAAAACCTGTCATCTGGATTCCCGCCATTATTTCCAGTGTCGTTGTAGGACCGATAGGTACCGTACTTCTGAACATGCAATGCAACGCTACCGGATCCGGCATGGGCTCCGCCGGTTTTGTGGGGCAGATCATGACATGGCAGACTATGATTCAGTATGATGCTCCGGTAGTGGTTCTAATCAAAATCCTTCTGCTGCAGTTTATCCTTCCTGCAGTAATCACTCTGGCAGTTTCAGAGTTTATGCGCAAAAAGAACTGGATCAAGGCAGGGGATATGGCACTTGATCTGTAAAAGCCATATAATAAGGCTGTCACCGGAATCAGATTTGCACATTCAAATCTGACCTTGTGACAGCCTGTTTTATTATGCAGCTATTTCTTTTTTTTCATAAAACTTCACAGACAGATTCCAGGAAACTGCCAGCATAACAGCAGCAGCAAGAAGCATAGCCACTGCAGCCCACATATTCTGATCAATAAACATTCCCACAATATCTTTTTCCTCTCCGATCACTCCCACTGCACCGATCGCACCGCTGATTACTATGATCATAACGTAATAAAGTACACGTCCCTTTTCCACTCCGTACTTATAAACCGAAGGAAGCATAACACAGGGGCTTAGCAGTCCAAGAAACGGCACCATGGCAATGATCTTTATCAGATATCGCAGTTCAAAATTCCCCTGCAGCACCATCATTACCGTCTGTGTACCTGCGAGCAAAAGGATTTCCACGCCTAAAAAAGCAAGCATTAAAATATATTTTACAGAAACAAGCTCCTTTTTTGTATAGGGAAATACCCCTGCATAGACATCCCATTTACTTTTTTCATCATAGGCAATCAGACTTACCGGAACCATTCCCACCACCACTGCCGGATAGACAAGCAAAAACAGATTTCCATACCCCATGGAAACCACCGCAAAAATAACCATAATCACAAAATGCAGACGGCAGTATTTCGATGCCATATAGTAATCCTTTAAAAGTAATCCTTTCATATCAGCGATCTCCCTTTACCATAAATAAAAATATATCTTCGATACCAACAGAGCACAGTTCTACCGTTTCCGGAACAGCATCTCTCCTTACAAGCGCTTCCACACCATATGCTGATTCCCTTTTCCCAAAAACAGCCTTCTCAGACAGCTCCGACAGAAAATCTGAAGTACAGTGAAGCAGCCCGTATTCTTCTTTCAGCCGGTCCTTTTCTTCACAGAGAAGAAGCTTTCCCTTATGCAGAAAAGCAATATAGTCACAGATTTTTTCCAGATCACTGACTATATGGGAAGAAATCAAAACAGAGTGACTCTCGTCACGGGTAAACTCCTCGAATATCTCCAATACCTCATCCCGAACCACCGGATCCAGACCGCCGGTTGCCTCGTCCAGTATCAGAAGCTTTGGGGAATGTGACAGAGCCACAGCGATCCCCAGCTTCATTTTCATTCCTTTTGAAAACGCCCGAAAGGATTTATTATCAGGCACCGACAGTTTTTTCAGATAATCCTCAAAAAGATGCTCATCCCAATTTTTATATGTCCCTTTCATCATTTTGTTTACCTGTTTTGCATCCATACATTCAGGAAAGCCCACTTCATCCAGAACAACTCCTGTTTCTTCTTTCAAAAGCCGGATGTTTTCCCGGTTATCCATTCCCATAATAGTTATGGTGCCTTCATCTCTCTCAATCATATCCATAATAAGCCTGATGGTGGTACTTTTCCCCGCCCCGTTTTCACCGACGATTCCCATAATACATCCCGAAGGCAGCGTAAGATTCAGATTCTGCAGACAAAAACCGGGATATGTTTTTGTCAGATTTTTAATTTCAATTGCATTCATATACAGCACCTCATTCCTTATCCAATGCATAACAAATCATTTCCATAAGCTCCTGTCTGGTTAAATTGCAGGTCACGGAAAGCTTCACGATTTCATCTATATACTCTTCAATTTTCTTCAGATTCTCTTCACGGAGCAGTTCCACATTTTTAGGTGCCACAAAGCACCCTTTCGCAGCAACAGTATAAATAAATCCCTCTTTTTCCAGTTCATCATAGGCACGTCTGGTCGTCACCACGCTGATCCGCAGATCCTTTGCCAGACTGCGGATAGAAGGCAGCGCCTCATCCTCCTTAAGCGTTCCGTTGATGATCTGGGCCTTAATCTGGGAATATATCTGATCATAAATGGGAGCACCGCTTTTATTGTCTATGAAGATGTACACATTATCACCTCTTTGTGTTTATCTGTATATATACAGTATATACAGTCAGTACAGTTTTGTCAACAGAAAATTATTACGTTGTCATTTTACAAAAATTCAAGTATAATTGGTAAAAGTATAATTATTATACGAGGAGATGTCATTATGGAAAACATAAAAAGAGTTGCCGTCGTAACCGGCGGTACCAGAGGAATGGGAAAAGGTATCAGCATCGAGCTGGCAAAACGCGGCAATATTGTCTGTCCGGTATATCACTCCAATAAAAAAGCCGCGGAGGAAACTCTTGAGATTCTTCTGAAGTATAGCCCTTCAAGCTGCATTATTCAGGGTGATGTTTCCAAAGAGTCTGAAGTAAAAAGAATCATAAATGAAATCGGAGAAAAATTCGGCCGTATAGACATTCTTGTAAACAATGCGGGTATTTTTGATTTTTCCTATATTGATGAAATGACGGAGGAATATCTGGATTGGGTTATAAATACTAACTTCAAAAGCCAGTTTTTCATGATCAAGCATACAGCACCATATATGAAAAAACAGCAATACGGAAGAATCGCAGGTGCTTCCTCCATTTCCGGAAGCTTTGCCGACTGCGGACTTGTGGCATACGCTGCCAGCAAGGCCGGCGTAAATATGCTTACCAAAATAGCTGCTGCCGAGCTGGGACCATTTGGAATTACCGTAAATGCATATGCACCAGGAATCATTGCCACCGATATGACTGCCGAAATGATCAAAGAAAGAGGCGAAGAACAGGTCAGAGATCTCTGTCTGAAAGAATTCGGAACACCTCAGGATGTGGGCGCACTGGTAGGTTTTCTGACCTCACCGGAAGCCAGATATATCACAGGGGAGATCATCGGCATTGACGGAGGAATGTTCAAGGTCCAAAACGCTTACCTTGCTTATGATCGCAGCAAAAAAGAATCCTGAATCAAAAGACTTCATTTTCCACCAGTTGAATATGAAGTCTTTTTTATATTTCATAAAAAGCATTGACCTTTTTCAATGTTCGCAGTATTATTGACTATGTGGTCAATTTTATCAACAGAGAGGACACCATATGAAAAAAGAAGAAAAAACCGAACTTACAAAAAATAAAATTTATGCTGCAGCCATGAGCGAATTCGGAACCAGAGGTTACGCAAACGGGTCCGTAAATAACATCTGCAAAACAGGAATAAATAAAGGTCTGATTTATCATAATTTCAAAGATAAGGATACTTTATATCTGGAATGCGTAAAAAAAAGCTGTAAAAAGCTGATTCAGTATATCACAGTTACCATGACCGAAGATACTTTTGTGGAATATATGAACGCGCGGATGAATTTTTTCAGAGAACATGAACCTGAAGCATATATTTTTCTGGAGGCCCTGACAAACCCTCCCCGCAATCTGGTGAACCAGATTCACGAAATCTTTTCGGAATTTGATAAATTTAATCTTCAAATATGTGAAAAAGAGCTGTCGCGACACGAGCTGAGAGACAGCATTTCAAAAGAAGATGCACTGCACTATTTTTCAATAATACAGAAAATATCCAATCTGTCCTTTGTTAACCAGATAAACGGCAATATGTCTCCTCAGGAACAATTTGCAATACACGAACTGAATGTGCATAAAATGTTTGATCTTATGCTTTATGGAATCGCCAAAAGGAGGAATGAAAAATGATAACACATATTTTTTACTGGATTCTTACACTTGCTATTGCATTTCTTGCAGGAAAAGCAGTCAGCAAGATCAAACTGCCGGCTATTCTGGGATGGCTGATTGCAGGAATGCTTCTTGGACCAAACGCGGCAGGGCTTCTTCCCCAGGCTCTTCTGAATGCCTCATGGTACCGCACAATAATTATGTGGATGCAGTGTGCTTTCGGACTGATGCTTGGAACAGAACTGATTCTGAAAAAAATAAAAGCCTACGGAAAAGCACTGACTGTTACAACCCTTACACAATCTCTGGGAACCTTTGCACTGGTTACTCTTGTATTTGCCGTGTTTTTCAAATATATGAATGTTCCCGTTTATCTGGCTTTTGCATTCGGAGGAATCGCACTGGCCACAGCACCGGCACCGGCCTTATCTATTGTCAGTGAATTTCATACACAGGGTCCTGTGACAGATACACTGCTGCCTATGGCAATACTGGATGATGTGGTGGGAATAGCCGTATTTTTTACTGTTAACGCATGTATTGCCAGCCACATATCCGGAGGCAGCGTGTCACTTCTTATGATTCCGGTCATGATCCTTCTCCCGGTAGCAGTGGGCGCCTTTACCGGTTTTATAGCCGGTTTACTGCTGAAAAAAAGCCGCGGCAGAGCCGCAGCTTTATCTGTCCTTATTGCCGGGATCACTCTGACCGTCGCAATCGGATACTTTCTGAATACAAAGGTATTTACGGATATTTCATTAAACTATATGCTTCTGGGTGTTGCATTTTCAGCTGTATTTTCCAATATGCTCGACGAAAAAAAGCTGTCAGAAATAACGGGATATTTCCAGCCCATCCTGGGAATCTGCCTGCTGGGTGCCATTGTGGATCTGGGAGCTCCGCTGGACTATCATCTGATTCTGGGAGCGGGACTTTATACCTTCCTCTATATTGCAGCCCGGGCATGTGGTAAATGCTTCGGTGCACGTTTTGGCGCAAAGCTTACAAAAATGCCGGAAACGGTGCAGAAGTATCTTGGATTTACACTTCTGCCCCATTCCGGAGTTTCACTGGTATTTACCGGGATCATCTGTGCCACCCTTGATGGCGGCGGCCAATCAGAGCTGGCTGTGATCGTAAAAGGAACCATAGCCGCCGCTGCTGTAATAAACGAAATCATCGCCGTCATTCTTGCAAAAAAGGGATTTGAGCTGGCCGGAGAGATCCGATAAAAACAGATCTTATTTTACGGCTTCAAAAGCTGCATTCAGTGCTGCGATCAGATCCTCTGCCTTTTCAATGCCAATGGAAAGGCGGATCGTATTTGGTTTGATTCCCTGATCCAGAAGTTCTTCTTCTGTGCACTGGCTGTGTGTGGTAGTTGCCGGATGGATCACCAGTGATTTTACATCCGCAACATTTGCAAGAAGTGAGAAAATTGCCAGGTTATCAATAAATTTCTGTGCTGTTGCCGCATCACCTTTGATTTCAAAAGTAAAGATAGAACCACCTCCATTAGGCAGATATTTCTCATACAAAGCGTGAGTAGGCTCACCCGGAAGGGACGGATGGTGCACCGCTTCTACCTGCGGATGTTTTGCCAGATAATCCACGATCTTTAAGGTGTTGCTCACATGTCTTTCTACACGCAGTGACAGGGTTTCCAGACCCTGCAGGAAAATAAATGCATGGAAAGGAGAAAGTGTGGCACCGGTATCTCTCAGAATGACCGCCCGGATATATGTCACAAAAGCTGCCGGGCCTGCCGCATCGGTAAAAGCAACTCCATGGTAGCTTGGGTTCGCCTCTGAAATCCACGGGTATTTTCCGGAAGCTTTCCAGTCAAAGTTACCGCTGTCAATGATCACACCGCCGATTGCCGTTCCATGTCCTCCGATAAATTTTGTGGCGGAATGTACAACAATATCTGCACCGTATTCTATCGGACGAATCAGATATGGTGTGGCAAAGGTGGAATCCACCACAAGTGGAATATTATGTCTGTGCGCAACCTTTGCCAGTTCTTCCAGATCGATCAGGTTGGAATTTGGGTTTCCCAGTGTCTCCACAAAAATAGCCTTTGTGTTTTCCTGAATGGCTGCTTCAAAAGATCCTTCCACATAAGGATCCACGAAAGTGGTCGTCACATTATTATTCAGCGGGAATGTATGTGCCAGATAATTGTAGGTACCGCCATAAATGGTCTTGGATGCCACGATGTGCTCCCCGGACTGTGCAAGTGCCTGGAATGTGTAGCTTAATGCCGCAGCTCCGGAAGCCACTGCCAGTGCTGCCACTCCGCCTTCCAGAGAAGCGATTCTCTGCTCAAATACATCCTCTGTGGGATTCGTCAGTCTTCCGTAAATATTTCCTGCATCGCGCAGTCCGAAGCGGTCTGCAGCATGCTGAGAATCATGAAATACATAAGATGTGGTCGCATAAATCGGAACTGCCCTCGCATCTGTTACCGGATCTGCTTTCTCCTGTCCGATGTGTAATTGTCTTGTCTCAAATCCCCAGTTTTTAGAATCTCTGATATCTGCCATTATTTTATCCTCCATATATCGTATTAATTTTCATTTTCAGAAGTGCTCTTCTTTTGTTGTATTCATACTAACATAGTAGGGATTCTCTGTCTAATACATAAAAAGCATACCTTGCTATAGTTTTTTTTTATAACAGTCACGTTTTTTAAGTTCTGAATTATAGTTTTATAGTGCCGCGTAATCCAGAAACAACAATTTCATCTTTTCTTCGCTGTATATAAATTCGTTCCCATGATTTGTTCCAGTTTTCCACAGTCTTCCTTCTTTATAAGCCAGAAGACGATTCATAGGCACCTCTTCCCACATTTCCTCTGTAAGAGGCCTGGTGGAAACCAGAATCCCTTCTTTTTTTTGCAGTCTGTGCAGACTGTTCCTGAAATTAGTATGAACATACAACAACTCTCCGTCATAAATAAGCAGATTCAGTTTATTCTCCGGAGAAATTTCGCATACAATCTCATCCACATTCTTAAATCTTTCACAGGAAGTCAGCGGTGCTTTTTTTTCTTCCTGTTTTTTGTCTATTCTGCTGATAATATAGCACAGGATACGTTCACTGTCGGTCTGTCCTTTTTGCGTATGTACGAAACGCTTCATAGTATCTCCCTCAAAAACAGTTCCGTTATGCGCCAGAGTCCATGTACGTTTTTCATTGTCCCGCATCACAAAAGGATGGGAATTCTCATAATCAGTGTTTCCCCGGGTGGCCAGCCGGATATGCGCCATCATTTTGTTCACTTCTATTTCTGACCTTAATCTCTGTTTCAGGTAAAGACTTTTGTATGAGGGTTCAGGCTGCTTTTCCAGTGAAACTGCATTATCATAAAAAAAAGCCATCCCCCACCCATGGGGGTGGTCTACTCCATGGGAAAAGAATTCCTTCAGCATTTCGTTCATCTTCATTTTCTTTTTTGAATTTAAACCAAATAATTCACACATCTATTTTTCCTGTCGCTTTCTTGCCAGTTTCATGGCTTTATCCACAAAATTATCCTGAAACTGCTGTCTGAGTTTCCAGGCATAACGGTTTTCAGCATTCGTAAATTTTTCATATTCAAATTCAAGAATATCTTCCACATCTATTTGGCATTTCCGGAAGAATTGCTTCATCTGTTCCAGCATTTTCTTCGCTGCCGAAGCAACGGAAGAAATCTTTCCGTCCGAAGTAAGAATTTTTACTGTTTTCAGATCATAATGGGCAGCATTGTTGATGCCAGCCAAACCATCAAAAGGTGAGCAAAGACAACATCTTTTTCCTCCAATCCCTCTTCTGCCAGTGGGTTCAGATCAAACATACGAAGCTCAATATGGTTTACCCCGTTTTTCTGAAGTGCATCAAGATTATTATCCCCTGCCGGTTTTAACCGAACGGGATAATATAATTCAGACGGAGCCTTTAATAATCCCTTTTTTACATACTTTCGGATACTTTCCGCGTAGCTTCCAATATCCGAATAATCAAAAACAGGGGCAAACTCATTCCAATACCCCAATTCGCTGCTGCGTACGGAACCCATTCCACTAAACACTGTCTTTCCGTATACTCCTTTTTCCAGATAAGAACCGTCCAGAACCGGACTCGCGGCTGTTACCGCCACCAAAATCCATCCATGAAGCGCCAGCTTCTTTGCCAGTTCCAGATATATCCGGTCCTTATATTCCTGATAAGAAATACTTTCTTTTTCCAAAGGATTTTCTTCTTTCCATAAATCAAAATCCGTCATTAACAGACTTTCAGAGAAGGAAAAATTTACGTGTATTCCGGAAAAAATCATTTTATAACGCTCGTACTTTTCTGATAAATAATTCCGATACGATGTTTTAGATACGTGAGCTCCTTCAAATACTGCCACAGGGATGTCATTTTCTTTTTGAATAAAGGGCGGATTGGAAAAAAGCCAGAGATATTCCTTTGGTTCCAGAGACTGCAGCTTTTCATATATCCTTCTGTTGTGAATATGAAGTTCTTTCATGGCTTCTTTCACACTGGGATGTGCAGCTGTATTAATTTCTGTCTGATTTTCACAGAAATCCTTTACAATATGCACATCATCAGGAAAAGGATGAAGTGTATGAGAAAATGTTCCATCTTCCAGTACACGTAAACTTTCCTTTTCCAGACCAAAATTGCCATCCAGCAAGTGATCTTTTATATACTTATTTTCAATATGTAGCATTACATTCCCCCATACTCTTCAATATTTTATTTATAATTATTTAATATGATTTACATCAGATGCCATCACCATTAACCTGCTATGTCAATATGTTTTTATTTTTTCCTGTTCTCCACTGGTTGAAATAACAAAACTAAGCCTGTATAATAATTTCATACATTTCGAAAATCCGGAGGAAAATGATTATGATTTCAACAAAGGGACGTTATGCGCTCAGAGTAATGATAGATCTTGCACAATATCCGACTGAGGAATATGTGCCATTAAAGGACATTGCAGCCCGACAGGAAATTTCTGAAAAATATCTTGAAATAATATTAAAAGTCCTTGTTAAGAAAAAACTCTTAAAAGGACTTCGCGGAAAAGGAGGCGGGTACAGACTTACCCGCTCTCCCAAAGATTATACAGTTGGTGAAATTCTGGAACTGACTGAAGGGACCATCTCTCAGGTAGCATGCCTGATGCCTGACGCTGAAAAATGCCCAAGAGAAGATTCCTGTATCACACTTCCTCTATGGAAAAAACTCAACGGTCTCATTCATAATTTTTTCTACAATATTACACTTGAAGATCTGATCAACGGCAATTTCTGATTATTTACACGAACCGGTTATCAGTCTTTCCATCGGCACTCGTAATCGTTTTGTAAAAAATTCAACCACAAATCCGGTAAGAAGCGCCGCTATCACAGTGCCCTCTCTTGTTCCCCGGACCGTAAAATCAAAGAACAGAAGAGAAAGTGTTACTGCAAGCGCCATACATGTAATGTCAAATCCTACCTTGAGATTTCCGAACTCTTTATGAGTAGTATCTGCTATAGCTTTTACAAACGCTTCTCCTGAATTCAGAATCACATTGGCAATTACAGAAATGGAGATTCCCAGTCCCAGAATAACCGTTCCCAGAAATACCATCAAAAGACGCATATAGTAAGCATCTATTTTTGTAAATGACAGAAGCCATACACCAAAATCCGTAAAATATCCGAATAAAAATGACAGAGGTATCTGCAGCAGCTGAAACAGCTGAAATCGTCTTCTCAAAATAAGGATCTGGCCCAGAATCAGAATACAATTCCAGATGATCAGCCAGTTACCAAGTGTCAAAAATGTAAATTTCAGACTGAGCACATTGGCTACAGACGAAATCGGTGATACACCCAATTCTCCTTTTTTAGTCACTGCAACACCCAATCCGGCAATAAACAATCCCAAAACACAAAATACGATTCTTGTGAGCCGCTCCCTAACATCTGTTTTTTTCGTATTCATTAATGTTCATACCAGCCTACGATTCCGGGCTGCAGATTAATGTTGATCTGCTTGATTTCCTGATATTCTTCCAGACCGTGAACTCCCAGCTCTCTGCCGATTCCACTCATTTTATATCCTCCCCAGGGAGCCTCTGTGAAGGTAGGATTATAACAGTTGATCCAGGTAATTCCGGCACGGATCTCTTTAATGACCCGCATAGCTCTTGTGACATCAGAAGTGAAAACCGCACCGGCAAGACCATAAGGTGTGTTATTTGCCATATCAATGGCTTCCTGCTCGGTTTTAAAGGTCTGTACAGTCACAACCGGTCCGAATATTTCTTCTTTTACAATGGTCATATCATCTGTGCAGTGGTCAAACACAGTGGGACGTACAAAAAAGCCTTTTGCACAGTCTCCTTCTGTATAGCGCTCTCCTCCGCAGACTGCCACCGCACCTTCCTCTTTACCTTTCTGAATATAATCCAGTACCTTATTCATCTGGCTTTCAGATACAATGGCTCCCATATCAGGATTTAAAAGCGGATCACCGATGGTAATGGCATTTGCCTTCTTTACCAGCTTATCCACAAATTCATCATGAATGCTTTCCTCCACAAGGATCCGGCTTCCTGCCGAACAGATTTCTCCCTGGTTCAGGAAAATTCCGATCATAGCCCATTCTACCGCACCATCAATATCAGTATCCGCGAAAATCACATTAGGAGATTTGCCGCCCAGCTCCAGACCTACCTTCTTTACATTTGATGCAGCCTGACGCATAATACTCTGTCCAACTACTGTACTTCCGGTAAATGTAACCATGTCCACATCTTTATTGGAAGCCAGCTCATCTCCGATCACACCGCCCGGTCCCATGACCAGGTTTGCAGCACCTTTGGGAATGCCGGCTTTTTCAAAAAGCTCAAAAAGCCTGATACAGGACAGCACACATAAGGTGGATGGTTTGAAAACCACGCTGTTTCCTGCCGCCAGCGATGGTGCAAGCTTCCAGGCAGCCATTAAAAGAGGATAGTTCCATGGAGTAATTTCCGCACATACGCCCACCGGCTCATGTACAGTATAGCTGTGCATCTGACCGAACCCGGAATTCACATCATAGCATCCTCCGTGAGGTGCACGGATCAGACCGGCATAATAGCGGAAGCAATGTATGGCATCATCCACGTCCGCCTCTGACTCACGGTATGGTTTTCCCATATCCATAGTTTCAATTTTTGCGATCTCCGCTTTTTCTTCTTCCAGAAGGTCTGCTACTTTCAGGAGAATGTTCCCTCTTGCCTGAGCATCCATATCTCTCCAGTCTCTTGTAACATAAAAGGACTTTTTCGCCGCCGCAATCGCTTTTCTCGCATCCTCCACAGAAGCCTCGCAGACCTCTGCCAGTGTTTCCTGATTGTACGGATTAACAGACAGGAACGTTTTTCCCTCGCTGCCCTCTACCCACTCACCGTCAATGTACAGCTTTTTTAACTCCATAGTTTTTCCTCCTTTTTATTTCATATAAAATTTCCTTTTTACCGCCTCTGCCAGAAATTCTGCTGTGCCCTCTACGCCAAACAGACTGCTGTCAATAAGGATATCCTTAAAACGTTTATCATCCGGCAGATAACCTGCATACTGCATATGATAAGAATCACGTGCTTCGTCAACAGATTTGATCATCCGGCGGGCTTCCGTTTCGTCCATACCAAGATCATCGATACAATGTTTCAGCCTCGCCTCATAGGATGCATAAATATAAATATTCATAAGATTTTTTTCTTCAGATAAAATGAAATCCGAACATCTGCCCACAATAATGCAGCTGTTCTTTTCAGCCAGAAACTGGATAATATTTTTCTGTGCTTCAAAAATCTTATCCTGCGTGGTACTGGTTCCCTTTCCAAGGGGGAACATCATTCTGGAAAAAGGACTCAGCTCCTGTTTTGCCGCCTTCTCCTCTTCCTGGTTTATCACAGATACCGGCAGCTTCAGTTTCTTCGCTGCCTGGTCTACAATATCTCTGTCATAATACTCAATTCCAAGGATCTCACTCATGCGCTTTGCCACAGGACGTCCAAGACTTCCAAACTGTCTCGTAATTGTAATCACAAATTTCTCCATACGTTAACCCTCTCTTCTGATTTTTTATACAAGTATCCGCAGTGCAAATCTGCCCGCTTTTTAATATTTTACCATACTTTAGCTACATCACAAAGCCTGCTGCCACAAAACATATGATGGAAAGAATACTTGCAATGATAACATATGGAATCTGTGTCAGCGCATGCTCCAGACTGTCCACACCGGCAGACTGTGAGGCAAGGAGTGTTGCATCAGAATAAAAGCATGCATGGCTTCCGAAGGTTCCTCCCGAGATAACCGCTGCCATGATCAGAATCGGATTGGCACCAAGAGCTGCACCCAGAGGAAAAACGATTGGTGTGATAATGGAACTCATTCCCCAGTCAGAGCCGGTTGTAAATGCCAGAACGGCTCCTAGGATAAATACCATTGCCGGGAAGATTGCCGCAAACAGAAGGGGTTCTGCTTTATCAATAATATATTCTGTCATTCCCATCTGTCCGGAAATATCTTTTAATACAAAGGTTACCAGTAACATGGTCAGTGTGGGAAGCATATCACTGAATCCACGGATCATACTGTTTAAGAATCCCTCAACAGTAAGGATTTTACGAGGTATATAAATAACAAAACATACGAGCACTGCAAGAATTACCGCAACCAGGATATCTCCGGTAATAACTGCCACAGCTACCAGAATGCCCATGGGAATCAGGAAGTTCCAGATATTTCCATCTTCTTCTCCCTCCAGCTCTTCATGATTATATTTTCTGCTGGCATCAGAGTAAACCTTACCTGTCTTTTCCACTCGTTCATAAGCCTTTTTCATCGGACCCAGCTTGGGCATCCAGCCCATTACAAACAAAAATACAATAATCAGCGTGATGATGGGGTAAAACAGAAACGGGATTGCTTTTATATACGCACCCAGTGCAGAACTTACACCCAGTGCCTTTACGCTCTCCTGTTCATAAAACAGACTGGCATAAAAAACCGCCCATGTGGAAAAGGGAAGAAGTACACAGACAGGTGCCCCTGTGGAATCGAGAAGGTAAGCCAGCGACTCACGGGGAAGTTTCTGCTTGTCACTTATTTTTTTCATGCAGACACCAATGGATAAAACATTTAAATAATCATCCACGAAAATGAGAATACCCATGATAAATGTGGTCAGAAGAGTTTTTCTTTCAGTATTACAGATTTTTGAAATATATTTTGAAAAGCCAAAACTGCCTCTTGAGTCTGTAAGCAGCCCGATAAGTCCACCAAACAACAGACATACCAGCATAACCCAGACATTTTCTGCCAGCATATTCTGCAGTGATTCACTCCATCCTGTCAGAAAATCCTTACCAAAAAGGAATATGGCTGCTACCAAAGATCCGGCAACCATGCACTCCACACATCTTCTGGTGATTACAGCCCCTACAATGATGAAAAGCGTAATAAAAATTGCAATCAATCCCAAATTAAGGTTCATGTATCCAGCTCCTTCCTCTAAAAAAGGGCATACCCCCGCGGAGTATGCCCTTTTGCACTTATAATCTATATTTTGTCTCTGTTCAGTTTTATACGTTCATAACCTTCTTTGTATCTGCCAGTGCCTCGTCCATGCGGCTGATCACGTCTGCAATATCCTGCTCAGAAATAACTGCCGTCGGCTCAAAGCGGATGGTTTTGGCATTTACAAGTGTTCCTGCTGTCATAACCTTTCTTGCAAACAAGCCTTTGGAGGTTTCGTATCCCAGCTCACAGCTGTTAAATTCCACTGCCAGCATCAGACCTGTTCCGCGGACTTCCATGATGATCTCCGGATATTTATCAGCCAGTTTCTGAAGGCCTGCTTTAAGAAGCTCTCCTTTTGTCTTGCAGACACCCGGAATATCATGTTCCAGCATATATTTAATGGTAGCGATTGCTGCAGAACAGCAAAGCGGGTTTCCGCCGAATGTGGGAGAACCAAGAAGCCACGGGTTATCGATCAGATCCTGTGTCCACATTTTCGGTCTGCAGATAATACCGGTGATCGGAAGAATACCGCCGCCGAATGCTTTTCCGAATGTCATGATATCAGGTGTGACTCCTTCTGCTTCGCATCTCCACATGGTACCGGTACGTCCCATACCTGTCTGAATCTCATCAAAGATCAGCGCAACACCTGTCTCATCACAGATTTCACGAACCTCCTTCAGGTATCCTTCCGGCGGAATGATAACACCTGCCTCGCCCTGGATCGGCTCAAGGATAACTGCTGCAACCTTTTCTCCTACTGCCTGAAGATTAACGATCGCTTTTCTGATATCTTCTGCAACACCATACTGAACATGCTGTACCTGCTGTACCATCGGAGTATAAGGAACACGATATGTGCCTTTGCCGCCCATGGAAACAGCTCCCATGGATTTTCCGTGGAAAGCACCGACTGTGGAAATGTACCATCTGCCGCCTGTGGCAATTCTTGCCAGCTTCAGAGCCATCTCAACTGCCTCCGCACCACCGTTTGTGAAGAAGCACTGCTGAAGGTCACCAGGTGTAATGTCTGCCATTGCCTTTGCCAGATATCCTCTCAGCGGATCCAGCAGCTCCTGTGAATGAAGAGCCTGATGATCCAGCTGTGCCTTAACTACTTCCATGATCTCAGGATTTCTGTGACCGCATGTATAGATACCAAAACCACCCAGGCAGTCAATAAACTTCTCATCATTTAATCCGTAGCAGTAAGCACCATCATCATACCACTCCAGAACTGCACCGTTTTCAGAATCGGAGGAAACAGATTTTCTGTATTTCAGCCAGCCCGGACTTACATACTGATCAAAGTATTCCAGTGTATCCGCAACCATTTCCTTTTTTTCTTCCGGTGTGATATCTTTAGTATCTCTTTTTATCAATCCGATCACTTTGTCAAGATCTGCAATAACCTGCTGTTTGTCTGCCATATTATATACCTCTCTTTTCTTTTGATGCGTAAATTATAAAAAGGCGCATGAATGAAATGTCATACGCCTTCGTATCTGCCCGCAACTGATTTATTTGTTGTATATATACTACCATCTGCCAGGGAATTTTAAAATACCCTCTTTATTCCATTTTTTCAGGTTTTATTCCATATTAGTAGTATTCGCTACTCTTTTTTCTTGATTTTATACTCTTTTTAGAGTATATTAATTATATCAAATTTTTATTAAAAAGGAGGAATTCCATGGAACCAAACGAGATTATGATGCTGAATAATATCATTTACCATCTTTATGAATCCGATAATTTTACATTAACAAGGAAAAACCTTCTGAAGCAGCTTCAGATGCTGGTTCCCTACTCCTACAGCAGTATTCTCCTCTCCAATTTGGATCCCATGCAGCCCGAACTGACAGATCCCATATGTGTTCCCCGGGAATTTCTTCCGGTAGAGGAAAAATATCTTCAGATGGCCCAGAAGGACCACACACTCTGGACTATGAATTCCGGCTATTCCATGGTCATCTGTGAAAGCAAAATGCTGCCGGACCACAAACGACTGTCCAGCCCCATCTACCAGGAATGCTACAGTCAGTTCCACATCTACGACACCCTGCAGATCAATATTGTTTATAATAACTGTTTTCTGGCTGTACTTACCCTTTACCGAACCAGAAGAGACGGAGCATTCACAGAAGAAAACTCTTTCTTTATGAAGATAATCGGATTTCATCTGAACAGACTTTTTTATCGGTTTATGGTACAAAAAGACAGCGGCAGCGATCTCTCCGTACAGGCCGACATCCTTCAGGAGCAGTATTCCCTCACAGACAGAGAGACAGAAATCCTCACTCTTCTGCTGGAAGGCATTCCTGAAGCAGATATCGCCGTCAGCTTAAGCATTGCCACTGCCACTTTAAAAAAACATATGCAGCACATCTACCGGAAGCTGAACATCTCCACACGATGGGAGCTGCTGCGCTTCAAAAAATAACTAATACAATTCCCGGTAAATCCTGTAAATTCGTTCCCGGTCAAAGGGCACAAAATTATTTGCCAGAAGACGCTGCTGATTTTCCAGAACAGAATCCGTAAATTCTTCCAGATCCTGCTCCGTCACACCATATTCATGAAGTGATTTCTTTGGAATCAGCACATTCAGAAGCTTTTCCATCTCTTCATATACCTGATCCAGACTGCACTCCAGGATCCCGGCAAGATACCGGTTAAGAACAGCGATCTCACCGTCTTTCCGGATTTCCATATAATTTTTCATAACGCCGGTAAACATGGCATAATTGCTTTCTCCATGGGCAACATGGTATTTCGCTCCCAGAGGATAGCTGAGTGCATGTACTGCCGCACAGCCTGCATTGCCAAAGGCAATTCCTGCATAATCAGATGCCAGCAGAAAACTTTTAAGCAGAGGCTTTCTTGCATCCGGGCCGTAATCACGTATCTGCTTATACCCGTTTAAGATCATGCTTATTGCCTGATATCCGAACATTCTGGTAAAGGTATTTCCTTTTGGAGACAAGCTGGATTCGATGGCATGGATCAGTGCATCAATGGAGCTTGTGGCAAACACACTCATTGGCAGCTCCTCTAAAAGCTCCGGAACAAGAACTGCGGCATCCGCATATAGCTGATCATTTGCAAGGCCTTTTTTTGTTCCGCGGCTTAACAGTGCCAGAATGGATATATTTGTGACCTCTGAACCGGTACCGCAGGTAGTGGGTACCAGAATCAGTTCCTTATCCTTCTGAACCGGTATTTTTCCATCAAACAGATCTGCCACCGGTACTGTCTGTTTCAGAGCATAAAGCTTGGCAAGATCCAGAATACTGCCCCCTCCGATGGCCACAATGCGCTTTGTATCAGTTGGAATATCTGCCGCAATGGCTTCTGCCATCATATCAGTCGGTTCACCCTTGCCATAATTCTCCCGGAACAAAACGGTACACTTCAGATTCATCTGTGCAAAAACCCGCTCATAAAGCCTTTTGTTTGTCAGCACCAGATCCTTTTCCCCTATCGTAAATGCCGCTGCAAATTCCTTCGCCGTATCATAAAGATAAATGGAAGGTTTTATCATCAACTGTTTCATCTAAATCTTCTCCTTTGTTTTCATGCATTTTCCATACATTTTACCAGAGCTTTCTCCATGATGTCCAGTCCTGCTTCAAGCTGTTCATCTGTGATCACCAGCGGAGCAAGAAAACGGATCACGTTATTGTATGTACCTGCATTCTCGATCATCAGCCCATTCTGTGCACATTCCTGAATCAGAGCCTTCGTCAGCTCCGCTGCCGGTTCCTTAGTATCCCGGTCTTTTACCAGCTCCAGACCGATCATACCGCCAAGACCACGGACGTCACCGATCACCTGATATTTATCCTGCCATTCTTTATAACGCTCTGTTACTTTCTTTCCGATTTCCAGCGAACGGTCAGCAAGATGATCTCTTTCCATGATTTCAATGGTTTTCAGTGCCGCCGCACAGGCAAGTGCATTTCCGCAGTAGGTGCCTCCGATGGTTCCTTTTGCCGGTGCTTCCATGATTTCTTCTCTTGCAACGATTGCAGAAAGAGGTACGCCTGCCGCAATGGATTTTGCAGTTGCAAGAATATCCGGCTGTACGCCTGCCTCTTTCCAGTATTCAGATGCAAACATGCGGCCTGTACGGCAAAAGCCGGACTGTACTTCATCTGCAATCAGAAGAATGCCATTCTCGTCACAGATTTCTCTCACTGCCTTAATCCATTCAAGTGGAGCCGGAATAAATCCACCCTCACCCTGAAGGGGTTCCACAACGATTGCCGCAATAGTGTCAGCGGGAGCGCACTGCTCAAACACATCACGGATGGACTGTACATAATAATCACAGGCTTTTTCATGAGGCATTCCGGCCGGATTACGGTAATAATAAGGGAACTGGGCACGGTAAATTCCGTCCGGGAAAGGTCCCATACCAATGGCATACGCTTTCTTTGAAGTCATTGACATGGTCAGAAGCGTACGTCCGTGGAAAGCTCCGGAAAATACGATAATATTATTTCTGTGTGTAAAAGCCTTTGCAATCTTAACTGCATTCTCATCTGCCTCTGCACCGCTGTTTGCAAAAAAGGCCTTTTTCTTCGCACCTTTCACAGGGGCGATCTGTGAAAGCTTTTCTGCCAGCGCAACATATCCTTCATGTGTAACAATATTAAACATGCCATGGAAATAATTGTCTGCCTGTGCCTTCACTGCTTCAACCACTTCCGGCTGAGAAAAACCGATATTAAGCACACCTACGCCGCCGATCCAGTCCAGAAATTTATTTCCGTCCACATCCTCGATCATGGCGCCTTCTCCCCGTTTAATCACCACCGGATATGCACATCCGATAGCCGTGGGCGTTGCATTTTTTCTTCTTTCAATTATTTCTCTGGCTTTTGGACCGGGAACGGTTTCTGTGATAATTTCAGGTAAAGCTGTTCTTAACATATATTTTTTCCTCCAGTGTAAACATTATTTAACAGTATTTCTCTTTTCACTGAGTAAAGTATGCCACAGTATAAATCATATTCCTATGGCCTGACGGCACAAATTTTATTGTACTGCAATGTGCTGCCAGCACATTTATATTGCTTTTTCAGTTTTTCAAGGCTATAATTTCTAAAAAAGGCTATATAAAAAGAAGGGGGAAAGATTATGTCCATAATTTTAAGAGATGTGTATGAAGAAACCAGAAACAGGTTCGGACTGAAGCTGATTGCCGGAGAAAAAGGCCTTTCCTCCGCTATGAACTGGGTATATATAGCAGAATCCTTTGTGGGACCGGGATATTTAAGTGGCGGCGAACTGATTATTACCACCGGTGTTTTATGCAGGGAATCCCCTGACTGGCTTTACCATTTTATTGAATCCATGATCAGCGAGCATACATGCGGACTGATTCTGAACATCGGACGTTACATCTGGCCTGCATATATCACTGCAGATATTATCGGACTGTGTAACCGGCACAATTATCCCCTTTTTACCATGCCATGGGAAACATTGATTACTGATGTGACACGGAATTATTACAACAGGATTTTTGAAGACAATCAGAAAAACGAGGTCATTACTTCTGCCTTTTTAGATCTGGTGCACGGCCGCGGTGAACAGACAGCTTCCCTCTCTCTTCTTGCAGAGCATGGCTGCGACCCCTCTGCAGATTACTGTGTCATGTATATCCGCTTCCATCCAAAGGAAACCCAAGACCAGGAGCGAAAACGAACCGAAGCACGTATCCGGCTTATCCTGTCCGGACAGATCCGTGAACATCATCTGTCTGCATATCTTTGCAGTACAAAAGAGTATTTTCTTCTGGTTTTCCAGATGGGGCCACAGCAAAAAGAAGAGCAGATCCGCACATTCGGTGTTCTGCTCTTAAGACTTCTCTGTAATCGTTTTCCCATGCTTGAAATATATGCAGGCTGCGGAAGCATCTCCCACTCTCTGTCCGGACTTTCAAAAAGCTTTTTTCACGCCCGGACTGCTGCCGAATATGCTTCTCTTTTTCTGAAGGAAGAGGAAAAACATTTTATCAGTTTTCAGGAGCTGGGCTTTTATCAGATTCTCCTGTCTGTGCCCGACCGGGAGATCCTGAAATCCTATTCCGATTCCCGGCTGGAGGCTGTTCTGGCCTTTGACAGAGAGCATCACAGCAGCTTTGCTGATACACTCCGGGAATATCTGCGCTGCGGCAGTTCCGTTCAGACTGCTGCCGAACATCTTTTCTGTCATCGAAATACAATAAATAAACGTGTCCGCATACTGAGGGAGGAGCTTCATTACGATCTGGATAATCCTCAGGTTATTTTTGAATTATATGCCGCATTCCTGATCAGAGACTTTCTGAAACATTTTCCTAATTAAAACCATAAAATTTCTGGCTGATCTTATAGGCTGCCACAGAAACCTTCCTTCCGCCTTTTCCGGGGAGATTCATAACCTGTCCGAAAAGGCTGCGGCGCAGCTTTTTGTACAGGCCGCGGTTTTTTGTTTTGATATAGTTCAGCAGCTCTTTTTTCTTGTCAAGTGCTTCATCTGTTCCGGACCGGATCAGCATAATGGACGAAATCGTGGTGATGATATCAAGATAGCTGAACATATATGTACGCAGCCTCTTATTATTAAAAGAACAGCTGTCATAAACATCCACCATACGCTTATTCACACGGATCTGCTGATCGATTCTTCCGATCATAACCTTTTCATTGACAGACTGATCATCCCTTCCGATAAAATACCGGTAAAAATTCACATCCACGTAGTACATATTTTTTACATAAGGAAGGGGTTCAAAGGCAAACAGATTATCCACATAGAAGGTATGCTTCGGAAGCTCAAGTCCACATTCGTGAAGCATCTGTGTACGGTAGATCATGGAATGCATCAGCAGATATTTTCCCTTGGGCATATGTTTCATTTCGGACCATCCGAAAACCTGCTCCACAGGAAGGCATTTCCGGTACTGCATAACCTTTTTGCGGACTGCACCCTGCTTTTCATATACAAAATTGCTGATCAGAAGATCCACCGTAACCGGTCCCCGAAGAAGGTCCTCCAGTGTTTTCAGGATTTTCAGATAAGCCTCCTTATCCACCCAGTCATCACTGTCCACCACCTTAAAATACAGACCTGTGGCATTGCGAAGTCCTGCGTTTACCGCTTCTCCGTGACCGCCGTTTTCCTGATGGACGGCTTTGATGATCGTTGGGTATTTTTTCGCATAAGCGTCTGCAATCTCGGCAGTACGGTCTTTGGAGCCATCATTTACAATAAGGATCTCCACCTCTTCTCCGCCAACCAGAAGTGATTCCACACATTTTTCCATATACGCCTCGGAATTGTAGCATGGAATTGCTATACTTAACAGTTTCATTTGATTTCCTCCTTCATATACTTTACATACGCCCCAAAAGCTGATGGTATGGCGTAGCTTTTCTCTGACTGGTGCTTTTCCACAAATAGCAGTTTCTGTTTTCCCAGGCCTTCCATAGCTGCCACACGGACCAGATACCCTGTCATTCTCCATTCAATATGGGAAAATATGTGTTTTGCCTCAGGAAGCACTTCAATTCGCAGAGGCTCCAGTCCCATTTTCTTTACCTGCTCCAGTGCCTCCTGTGAAGACAGGTGCCCCGTGTAATTTGGAAGCTCATATAAGCCTGCCAGCAGCCCCTCGGACGGACGCTTTCCGATGGCGGTACGGCTCCCATCCTGAATTACAAGTACTGTACGATTTTCAATGGTTCTGGCTTTTTTGGACGGTTTTACGGGAAGCTCCGAAACGATGCTCTGTTTATATGCCTCACACTCTGCCGCCAGCGGGCACTGTGTGCATTTTGCCATACCGTTAGGCACACAGACCACCGCTCCCAGCTCCATCATTGCCTGATTAAAATCTCCCGGACGATGCGGGGGAATAATTTGTAAAAGAAGCTCTTCTGTTTTTTTCCTCACAGAGGCTTTTGTGATATCCTCGTAGCTGGCGCAAAGCCTGGAAACCACCCGGAGCACATTTCCATCCACTGCAGCAACGGGAATCCCAAATGCAATGGATGCGATGGCTCCGGCTGTATACGAACCGATTCCTTTCAGCTTAAGGAGAGCCTCATAATCTCCGGGAAGCTCACCTGCGTACTGCTCCATGACCTGCACTGCCGCGGTCTGCATATTGCGCACACGGCTGTAGTAACCCAGCCCTTCCCAGAGCTTCATAAGGCGTTCCTGCGGACATTGGGCCAATGCTTTTACATCCGGAAGTTCCCGGACAAACTGTGTGAAATAAGGTTTCACCGCCTCCACTCTTGTCTGCTGAAGCATAATCTCCGAAACCCATGTATAATATGCATTGTTCTGATCTCTCCAGGGAAGGCTCCGTTTGTTGGTATCATACCATTTTAATAGCGGTTCCGCAATCTGTTCCAGCATCCGGTGTACTCCTTTCCAGGCGGACAGGCACTGCGTCCGTAATTTCTATGGTATTCTCATTTACATGACACTTTCTGGCAAGGATCTGCACCCCATCCTTATGTGCCTGTACAAGTGCTTCTCCAAAGGCTTCATGGGTCTCCCAGTTCGGCTCAAAGCGGCAGATTCCATCCATCTGAATCACAAACAATATGTACGCCTCATACCCGTCCCGGATACATTCCGAAAGTTCACGTACATGCTTGACACCCCTTTGTGTGGGGGCGTCAGGGAATCTGGCTATGCCGTTATCTTCCAGCGTCACTCCTTTTACTTCTATGAATGCTTTTCTCTGAGATGACTCCACATACAGATCAAATCTTGAATTTCCATAGGTCTTCTCCGGGCGGACAGTCACTGCCTCAGGAAAAAGCCCTCCCTGCCGGATCCATTGTGCTGCTGCCTTATTGGGTATCTGAGAATCCACATTCACCCACTGCTGACCCTTTCTTACACAGATCAGGTCATACTTTGTTTTCCTGTCTGGATTATCACTTTCTTCCAGAACCACCTCTGCTCCCGCAACAAACAATTCTCTGCATCTTCCTGTATTCTTTACATGTACGGTCTGTACGCCCTCTTCTGTCTGAACACGGGCAATAAACCGATTGGGACGATCCAGAAATTTTCCTTTTACTGTTTTCTCATATTTCATATAGTTTCCCCTTTTTCATTGCCTATCATAACATAAAATCAGGAAAAAGGCAGTTGATTTTTTCAGTTTTCTCCATTAGAATACATTTGTTGACACGTGAGCCGGCCGGAAACGGTCCGGATCATACCTAGAATCTCTCAATCTGAAAGGACTTTTTCCATGGACAGTATTATTTTTGATGTAGACGGAACTTTATGGAATTCCACCGGAATTACGGCAGATGCATGGACCGAATATCTGCATAATGTGGAACACATTGATATGAAGATTACCTCTCCCATACTGATGTCACTGTTCGGGCAGCTTCTGGAAGACATTGCCAGACAGCTTTTCCCCCAGTATTCCCCTGAAGAACAGCTCAGAATTATTGACGGATGCTGTGAGGCAGAGCATCAGGCCCTTTTAAAAACCTGCGCCCCTCTGTATGAGGATCTGGAGGAAACATTGAAAGCTCTTTCTGAGCGTTTCCCTCTGTATATCGTCAGCAACTGCCAGGCCGGATATATTGAAGTATTCTTGGAGGCCACAGGTTTTGGCCATTATTTCAAAGGCCATCTTTGCCCGGGAGATACCGGAATGGCAAAAGCGGAAAATATTATGAAAATCGCTGAAACATACAACCTCAAAAATCCGGTATATGTAGGTGATACCATGGGAGATTACAATGCCTGTCAAAAAGCCGGCGTGCCGTTTATCTTTGCCGACTACGGTTTTGGCTCTGTGGATTCTCCCGATTATATTATCCATAAACCCATGGATCTGCTGGATATATGTAAATAACTGTTCAGCAGACGTTATCCCGGGACATACAGGCAAAATATTAAAAGGGGATACTGCAAAATCAAAGGCTTTCGTATCTGACGTCCACAGCCTGAATTTTGCGGCATCCCCTTTATTCATTTTTCAGATTTCTCAATCTTTGTTAATCCTGCATTTCTTACGCACATATATAAATGCCGCCACGAAAACCACAATAATAAAAATGATATAAATGATCTTCGCAGCCAGGCCCTCTGTAAATGAGTCCACTGCTGTTGCGATTCCCGCGATCACCATGGCAATTCCGTAAACCCTGGACATTTTTGTTTCATCATAGGTTTTTTTCCGGAAATTGTCATTACCGCCCTTGAGGAATACTTCTCCGTGACCGGTCAGCAGCATTACGCCAATGAGCAGCGCTCCAACCGTAATAATCAAATCCAATGAGTTCATTTTTTTCTCCCGTTCCTTTAATAAAAACAGATAATCGGTACATTATACTGGATGATCTGATAAAGCTCCGCCGCACTGTCATAAGGCAGATTGATACATCCATGGGACCCGTTGACAAGATATGCATCACCGCCAAAATACGGCTGCCATGTGGCATCGTGGAAACCGATACCGCCATTAAAAGGCATCCAGTAGGTTACATTTGTCTCATACTCATAGGTTCCATCCGGACGCTGCGCTCCTCTGAGTACATCCGGGCTTTTTTTGTAATATAAAGTATAAATTCCTGACGGTGTCTGACGGTCAGGCTCACTCATGAGCCCGGAAACAATATCTGAATCAAAGATCAATGCACCATCCTGATAATAATACATATGCTGATCACTCAGATCCACCTCTATATAGGTATTTCCAAAATCATTATATCCATGAGAATTGGCAGTCATGGAATATATGGGGTCTCTCGTAACCTGAGCACCTGCCTGAATCTCTGATTTAAGCTGTGCTATCTCTGACACCTGATCTATCTGCCAGCCATAAGCAGAACCATAAACATAAACTGTTCTGCCGTTGGTGGTATGGAACTCCCGCTCTGTTCCCACCGTATCATACTGGGCTGCCAGTTCTGCAACATACTGGGCAATATTCTGCTCAAAGGTGGTATCATCCTGTAAAAGCTGACCTTTTTCATCGAACTGAAGCCAGTTCCGGATGGTATTGCCATCCAAAGTAACGGTCTGATCACCAAATGTGTAGGTAATGCTCGCCCGGGCAAAATTATTGTATGCCTCCAAAGTAGACTGAAGAGCCGGGTCACTGCTTGTCACATCTGCAGATTCATATACATCCGGATTACTGGTAAAATCCACTGAAGTCTGACTCTGAGAAATCGCCTCGTCCAGAACCTGATATGCCTGCTTCACCTTAAGCTCGCTTCCCTCTGTCTCAGGAATGATTTCAAACTGGTTATCCTGAAATGCCACATATGCATTTTCAGGTGCCACCTGGTTTTCTTCCTGTGCACAGTTCAGCGCCTTCACCTGGCTTTGAAGGAGTGTTTTATCAAATGTGGTATTCACCGCCGTGGTAGTACTCTTCACCTGAAAGTAACCCTTGATCCATTCATACGGCTTCTGCTGCTTAAGCAGCTTAAGCACCGTTCCGTCTGATGCATAATGATAATCAATGGAGCTTCCGCTGATGCTCTGAGGCTCCTGGCCTCTGGACAAAACCTGAATGGAATAATCATCCACCGCACCTGCGATTTCATTTTCCACTTCATATGCTGTCATACCGGAACAGTCAATCCCGTTGATCACCGTTCCTTCAAAGAATTTATCCGAATAATAGTAGGAAATCCCGGCATAGGCAGCCGCTGCTGCAGTAAACAGCATTGCCGCAAAAATTCCGGCTATTTTCAATCCTTTATGTTTTTTCTTCTGCGGATGCGGCGGCAATACCATCTCATCTTCCTCAATAGGTACATATGTGATCTTCCGCGGCCTCGCGCTCCTGGTATTTGAGGCTCTGACCGGTGCAGGCTGTACCGGATTTGCCTCAGGCTTTGATGCAGTCTGCATCTGCGGCGGTATCTGTGACACCTTCTGCACCTTTGGTGATGCCTGGGATACCCTCTGCACTTTTGTCTGCGCCTGGGATGCCCCTTTCAGGGAACGGGTAGGTTTCTGGGGTGTGCCCGACTGAGGTCTGGCAGATCTTTTCCGTTTGGTTCCGGATGATTCCCCTGCTGTCTCCGAATCGATCCGGGCCATTGCGGCATCGATCTTTCCCTCAATGTCCCTCTCTTCCTGGTTGCTCATTTATACTCTCCTTAAGATTAATCGAAATCTTATTCATGATAACTCTTTCATTATAACATATTTTTCTTTTTTTGCACCTCCTATTGCTTTTTTCACAAACTTTTAATAATTTTGTCATATTTATTTCAAAGCCCAAGACGTTTTCTCATGTCTTTCATCACAAAAACGTACATCACGATCAAAAGAACTGTTGAAAAGATCCAGGCCATTGGGCTTGCCATACACGCAAGAAAAAAGCTGGATCTCCTGGCAGCAAGAACAGCCATCATTCCACGGCCAAACAGCTCTGCCACTCCGGACAGCATGGGAAGCATTCCGTATCCCATTCCCTGAATGCCGTTTCGATAAGTGTTGACCACATACAGCGGAATAAAAAATGCCCCTACACATTTTACATAGACATCTACCATAGGCAATACAGCTTCCATATTGTCCGAAATAAACAGATAAGAAAAATATTTTCCCCAGAAAATCAGGAAAACGCCTGTTACCAGAGCATAAACAATTCCGATCACATCTGCAGCGCGGAAGCCCTGACGCACCCTCTCCAGCTTACGTCCGCCGATATTCTGCGCATTGTAAGTGGACACCGCCGTTGCCAGCGCCACAAATGCCTGTGAGAACAGGTTTTCGATTTTGTTCCCTGCAGTAAAGGCTGCCACTGCAAAGGAACCAAGGATATTTAAAGAAGACTGAACCATCATGGCTCCTATCGCCGTAATGGAAAACTGAAGCCCCATGGGAATTCCCACTCTGATCTGGTTAAAAGCAAGATTTCGCCGCATTTTCCAGTCATCCTTTGAAAGATGAAGTTCCGGAACTGCCTTCGCAATATAAACAAGGCACAGCAATCCGGAAACCCCCTGGGAAATCACCGTTGCCCAGGCTGCCCCTGCTGCTCCCATATGAAAAACAATAATAAACACCAGATCCAGAACAATATTCATCAGTGCAGACAGGACCAGAAAATAAAGTGGTGTTTTGCTGTTTCCCAAAGCTCTCAGTATACTTGCCAGCAGGTTATATAATACCTGGGCAAAAATACCTCCGCAGATGATCATAATATATACATATGCATCCTTAAAAATATCGGAAGGGGTATTCATAAACACCAGAAGTCTGCGCATCCCAAGCATGCTGACTGCCGTAATGATTGCTGTTATGATCAAAGAAAGAACTGCCGCACTTGCAACCGTCTGACGCATCTCCCGCATTTTACCCGCGCCGAACTTCTGCGCTGTGAGAACGGTAAAACCCGCTGTCAGCCCCATAAAAAAGCCCAGGATGAGAAAAATTATGGTTCCTGTGGAGCCCACTGCCGCCAATGCTTTTGTACTCACAAATTTTCCCACGATAATGGCATCAACCATATTGTAGAACTGCTGGAATACATTCCCGATAAATACGGGAATCATAAAATTAAGTAAAATCTTCATCGGTTTCCCGACGGTCATGTCTGTCTGCATTCCAAATTCTCCCCTGCATATAATCATATTTTTGTGCGAAAAAAATCAGCGTATAAATCCCTTTTGCAGTTTTTCTCAAACACAACGGAGATTATAGTAAAAAAGGGAAACGGTTTCAAGTACTCTTTTTTAAAAATAATTTTTTCTCCATAATTACAAAAACTCCTGCCGGTTCAGGAGTTTTTGTTGTAATTATTACAATTCTTATATAATTCTGTAATTTATTTTTCGACTAAAAGAGACTTTCCGGTCATTTCTTCCGGCTGTTTCATACCCATCAGCTCTATCAGCGTGGGAATGATATCTGCAAGGCATCCGTTTTCACGAAGAGTGTATTTAGGATCTGCATTTACAAGAATGAACGGAACAGGATTAGTGGTATGAGCAGTAAAAGGTTCCCCTGTCTCATAGTCTACCAGCTGTTCTGCATTTCCATGGTCTGCACAGATAAACATCTGTCCGTCAACCTCTTTAAGAGCCTCCACAGCTCTTCCCACACAGGCATCAACAGCTTCAACAGCTTTGATGGCTGCCTCTTCCACACCTGTATGTCCAACCATATCAGGATTTGCAAAGTTAATGATGATCACATCATATTTATCAGATTTAATTGCCTCAACCAGCTTGTCGCAAACTGCAGGGGCACTCATCTCCGGCTGAAGATCGTATGTCGCAACCTTCGGAGATTTTACAAGTATTCTGTCCTCACCTTTGTTGGGCTCTTCCACTCCACCGTTGAAGAAGAAGGTTACATGCGCATATTTCTCTGTCTCTGCAATACGAGCCTGTGTCAGGTTGTTTGCAGCAAGCCACTCACCAAACGTATTATGAAGCTGTACCTTATGGAAAGCTACCAGTTTATTCTGAATGGTATCATCATAATCTGTAAAGCATACATAGGTAAGGTCCAGTCTCTTTCCTCTCTCAAAGCCTTTGAAATCATCATCACAGAATGCTCTTGTGATCTCACGGGCACGGTCAGGACGGAAATTGAAAAATACAACAGAATCTTTGTCGGAAATTACAGTTACAGGTTTTCCGTCTTTTTCAATAACAGTAGGATATACAAATTCATCTGTTTTGCCGTCATCGTAAGATGCCTGAACAGCCTCTGCCGCATCTGTTCCCTTGATGCCCTCTCCCTTTGTAAGTGCTTTATAGGCAAGCTCTACTCTGTCCCAGCGGTTGTCACGGTCCATTGCATAATATCTTCCGGATACCACACCGATTTCTCCCACACCGATCTTTTTCATTTCAGCCTGAAGTTCTTCAATATAACCTTTACCGGATGCAGGCGGTGTATCACGTCCATCCAGGAAACAGTGAACATATACTTTCTGCAATCCTTCTCTCTTTGCCATCTCCAGCAATCCGTAAAGGTGCGTATTATGGCTGTGTACACCACCGTCAGACAGAAGGCCCATAAAGTGAATAGCGGAATCATTTTCTCTTGCATTTTTCATTGCTGCAAGAAGTGCTTCGTTTTTAAAGAAATCTCCGTCTTCGATCTCTTTTGTGATTCTGGTCAGTTCCTGGTAAACAATGCGGCCTGCACCCATATTCAGATGGCCTACCTCAGAGTTTCCCATCTGTCCGTCAGGAAGACCTACGGCCAGTCCGCTGGCATAGCCTTTCACAAAGGGATATTCCGCCATCAGTTTGTCCATCACAGGTGTTTTTCCCTCAAACACCGCATTTGCTTCATGTTTGTCATTTAACCCATATCCGTCAAGGATCATTAATACAGTCGGTTTTTTGCTCATAATATTCTCCTTTATACTGTCAATGATTTTCCTGTAGTATTTCTATCTAATATAGTATCAAAAATCAAAATTTTTTCAATTCTTTTCTTTAAGATTTTGCAAAGATTGTTTATTCTTTATCATACACACGGAGTATGCTGGAAATTTTCTGAACGGATTCCATTTCCCGGAAATCATCCATGGCTTTCCGGAAATCACCTTCCCTGACAAGTGCCGTGATCACAACCACCTCTGCACAGTCTTTCACCCGGGAGTCCTTCTGTATGATCTGTGCAACACTTACATGATGTTTTGCAAAAACAGCAGTAAGCTCTGCAAGAACGCCGCATCGGTCATCCACCTTCATACGCAGGAAATATCTGTTTTTCGTATCTTCCATTTTTTTAACCGGAAGATGCTTATAGCAGGTACATCCGATCCTTGCACAGCAGCCGGCGGATATATTTCTCACAATATCAAATACATCTCCCACAACAGCACTGGCTGTAGGCAGTTCTCCCGCCCCTCTTCCAAAAAACATGGCATCTTCCACAGCATCCCCGTTCACAAATACCGCGTTGTAGGAATCATTTACAGATGCCAGCGGATGGCTGCTGGGAATCAGCATAGGACACACATAGGCTTCGATTCCTTCCGGAGTATTTCTGGCAACGCCAAGAAGCTTGATATCTCTTCCCATTTCTTTTGCATAACGGATATCCTTTGCTGTGATCTTTGTGATTCCCTCTGTGTATACATCATCAAATACAACCCTGGAATTAAAGGCTACGCTTGCAAGAATTGCCACCTTACGGCCTGCGTCAAGCCCCTCAATATCGGCTGTGGGATCTGCCTCAGCATACCCCAGCTCTGTCGCCAGAGAAAGGGCATCTTCAAATTCCATTCCCTCCTGGGTCATTTTTGTAAGGATAAAGTTCGTTGTTCCGTTTACGATTCCCATAACCTCATTCATATGGTTCCCCGCAAGACACTGTTTTAGCGGACGAATAATGGGAATTCCACCTGCAACGGCTGCCTCAAAAAGAAAATCCACCTTTTCATTTCCGGCTGTTTCGAGAAGCTCCTGTCCATGAACTGCAATGAGATCCTTATTGGCTGATACCACATGCTTGCCTGCACGAAGCGCTTCAAGTATAAAGGTACGGGCCGGTTCTATTCCTCCCATCACTTCAATTACAATATCAATCTGCGGATCATTTAAAATCAAATTCCAGTCATTTGTCAGCAAAGAAGCATCTTCCACTTTTGCTTTCGCCTTTTCCACATTGCGTACAAGAATTCTGGACAGCCTGACCTCGCACCCCAGCTTATCCTGCATTTCACTTTTCTGTTTATTCAGTACTTTATAAACTCCTGTTCCCACTGTTCCCAGGCCCAGCAAAGCCACATGAACACATTTATTTTCCACCTGTACACGGCTCCTTTCATTCGATCTATGAACATGGTCTAATACTATGGCAGAAATGAACTTTTGTCAAGTTCGCTGTTTTTTTCTTTTTTTTCGATGATCTTATGGAGATAATTGATATACCAGATACACAAACACAAAAAGGCAGAGAGAACAGCGGAAAAGAGAAATGCAAGTACTGTGTAAATATAAATTTCCGGTTCCGATTCAGGGGCGCCTGCTACCAGACAATAAAACATACCTGCCGAAAAAAGAAGAAAACTTATAACAGAAATGACAATCTTTATCAGTCTTATCATAATATCCCCCTTATAGTGTCCGTATACAGACACTGTTCTTTCTATTATTTTACAGCCATAATATGTATATATCAAGATAAATTGAACAGGATACAGATATGATTAAGTATGATCGTTTGTGGGAAACCATGAAGAAGCGCGGTATTACGCAATACGATTTGTATACACATTATAATATCACGCGCTCTCTGCTTGACAGACTTCGGAAAAATGAAAATACGGAAATCTACACATTAGATCGGCTGTGTACTATTTTAGACTGTAATATTGAAGATATCGTGGAGCATGTTCCGGATAAAGACCGTCTTCAATAATAGTACATGTTTTATATACAGTTGTTAAGAACAATATGTTCTTCATATACTGTTTTCTGCTATCCTGTAATTACCTGTTCAGCACTATATTCCTCTAAAAAAAGCCCCGGGTATACGGCAATGGGAAAGCTTTCCCAATAGTCATATCCCCGGGACTTTTATATTATCTTATTTGTGGTTTCTTCCACATCCGGCTTAGTATCCGACTTATTTGTAGTTTACAATCTTTCCGAAATCCGGTTTCAGAGCTGCACCGCCTACAAGACCGCCATCGATATCCGGCTGTACAAACAGTTCCGGAGCTGTAGCTGCATTTACAGATCCGCCGTACTGGATACGGATTGCTTCAGCAGTTGCATCATCATAAATCTCAGCGATACACTCACGGATGCCTTTGCAAACTTCCTGAGCCTGCTCTGTTGTAGCAGTTTTGCCTGTTCCGATAGCCCAGATAGGCTCGTAAGCGATAACGGCTGTTTTTGCCTGATCTGCTGTAACGCCAAGGAAGCCAACCTTAACCTGCTGACGGATAAAGTCCATAGTTACACCCTGCTCTCTCTGCTCCAGAGTCTCGCCGCAGCACATGATCGGAGTGATTCCATGCTCAAAAGCTTTCAGCATTTTTTTGTTTACAGTCTCATTTGTCTCAGCAAAATATTCTCTTCTTTCAGAATGTCCGAGAACAACATATTTAACACCTACATCTGTAAGCATTGCCGGAGAGATTTCTCCTGTATATGCACCTTTTTCTTCATAGTACATATTTTCAGCACCAACCTGAATGTTGGAACCTTTTGCAGCTTCCATAACCGGAATAATATCGATTGCCGGTACACAGAATACTACGTCAACTTCGTCGTTTACTACTAATGGTTTCAGAGTTTCAACTAATTTGACTGCTTCGCTTGGTGTCATGTTCATTTTCCAGTTACCAGCGATAATTTTTTTTCTTGCCATGTTTTTTCTCTCCTTCATTTATAAAATTAAAGCCTGCTCACTGCCAGTACTTTATTTATCGTTTGCTGCTGCAACACCCGGAAGCTCTTTGCCCTCTAAGAACTCCAGAGAAGCACCGCCGCCTGTGGAAATATGGCTCATCTTGTCGCCAAATCCAAGCTGATTTACAGCTGCTGCAGAGTCACCGCCGCCGATGATAGTAGTTGCGTCTGTTTCAGCAAGAGCTTTTGCAACTGCGATGGTACCTTTTGCAAGGATCGGGTTTTCGAACACACCCATCGGTCCGTTCCATACAACGGTCTTTGCATTCTTAACAGCATCTGCATATAATGCTGCTGTCTCTGTTCCGATATCAAGGCCCATTTTGTCAGACGGAATAGCATCAGACGGAACTACAGAAACTTCGATTTCAGCATCAATGGGGCTTGGGAAGGAAGCTGCGATCGTTGTGTCAACAGGAAGCAGTAATTTCTTTCCAAGAGATTCTGCTTTCTTGATCATCTCGCTGCAGTATTCCAGTTTGGAATCATCAACCAAAGAAGTTCCCACTTCTTTTCCCTGTGCTTTCAGGAATGTATAAGCCATACCACCGCCAATGATCAGAGTATCACATTTTTCCAGAAGATTGGAGATAACATTCAGCTTATCTGCAACCTTGGCTCCGCCAAGAATTGCAACAAAAGGACGTACCGGATTCTCAACAGCGTTTCCAAGGAAATCAATTTCTTTCTGCATCAGATATCCAACTGCTGCAGTATCAACATACTCTGTTACACCTACATTGGAGCAGTGTGCTCTGTGAGCAGTACCAAATGCATCGTTTACAAATACATCACAAAGAGAAGCAAGTTCTTTGCTGAATGCTTCACCGTTCTTTGTCTCTTCCACACGGTAACGTGTATTCTCCAGTAATACAACTTCTCCGTCTTTCATCGCTTCTACAGCAGCCTTTGCATTTGGTCCCACAACTTCCGGATCAGCGGCAAATTTTACTTCCTGTCCAAGAAGCTCGGACAGACGTACAGCAACCGGTGCCAGAGATAATTCCGGTTTCGGTTCACCCTTCGGTTTGCCAAGGTGAGAGCAGAGAATTACTTTACCGCCGTCAGCGATTAATTTTTTGATAGTTGGAAGAGCGGCAACAAGACGGTTTTCGTCTGTGATCTTTCCGTCTTTCAAAGGAACGTTGAAGTCGCATCTTACAAGAACCTTAAGGCCTTTTACGTTGATATCGTCAACAGATTTCTTATTCAGCATTTTTTATTCTCCTTTAATCTAATTCATCAAAAAGGGTCCGGCCCAAATCAGACCGGACCCTATATTGAGTCTATTATCCTACTATAACAGAATTAAGCGTTCAGCAGTTTGCCAAAATGTTTGATTGTACGAACCATCTGGCTTGTGTAGGAGTTCTCATTGTCATACCAGGAAACTACCTGTACTTCAGTTGTTCCGTTGTCTAACGGAAGAACCATTGTCTGAGTAGCATCGAACAGAGAACCGAATCTCATTCCTACGATATCGCTGGAAACGATTTCGTCTTCGTTGTATCCGAAGGACTCGTTGGAAGCTGCTTTCATAGCTGCATTGATCTGCTCTTTTGTAACAGAACCTTCAACAACTGCTGTTAAGATTGTTGTGGAACCTGTTGGGGTAGGAACACGCTGAGCAGCACCGATTAATTTGCCGTTCAGTTCCGGAATAACAAGACCGATTGCTTTTGCAGCACCTGTGCTGTTTGGAACGATATTGATTGCTGCTGCACGGGATCTTCTCTTATCGCCTTTTCTCTGAGGTCCGTCAAGTGTCATCTGATCACCTGTGTAAGCGTGGATTGTGCACATGATACCGGATTTGATCGGAGCAAGGTCATTTAATGCTTTTGCCATTGGAGCTAAGCAGTTTGTTGTACAGGAAGCAGCGGAGATAACTTTGTCTTCGCTTGTAAGGCTCTCATGGTTTACATTGTAAACGATTGTAGGAAGGTCGTTTCCAGCCGGAGCGGAAATGATAACGTGTTTTGCGCCTGCTTCAATATGAGCCATAGCTTTTTCTTTGGAGGTGTAGAAACCAGTACATTCAAGAACTACATCTACGCCAAGCTCTCCCCATGGAAGGTCTGCTGCTTTAGCTTCTGCATAAATTTTAATTTCTTTGCCGTCAACTGTGATGGAATCTGCGCCTGCAGATACTTTATCGCACAGAGCGTATCTTCCCTGTGTGGAGTCATATTTTAATAAATGAGCCAGCATTTCCGGAGAAGTTAAGTCGTTGATTGCTACGATCTCAAATCCTTCTGCTCCGAACATCTGACGGAATGCAAGACGTCCGATACGTCCAAAACCATTAATTGCAACTTTTACTGCCATGATAAATTCCTCCTATGAATGAATAAATGGTGTAGAATAACATTCCTCTTTGTTAAAGAAACGTCAACTTATTTCGTATTGTACATAATTTCGAACAAAAATTCAAGACTATTTTATAAAAATCCTCGTAAAAATGGTTTTTGTGATATACTTACTCTGTAACTGCTAAAACGGAGCCTGAAAAGACAGACTCCGGCCCGCATAAGAAAGGAAAATCTTTATGAACCAGACAATTTTATGGGACTGTCATACGCATACTTCATTTTCGGCAGATTCCGATACTCCCATGGAGGAAATGGTCCTGCAGGCTATCCGGTGCGGCTTATCCGGTATCTGCTTCACTGAGCATCTGGATCCTGACTACCCCCTCACACCGGATAATCTAGATTTTTCTCATTTGGATACGGAAAATTATCGAAAAGAATTTCAGCACTTAAAGGAAAAGTATAAGGGACAGATTTCTCTTGATTTTGGTATTGAAACAGGCCTCCAGCCTCATCTGGAGGAATTTTACCGGAATTACCTCAGAGAAAATGTTTTTGATTTTATCATCGGCTCTTCTCATATTGTTCACGGATATGATCCATATTATCCTGATTTTTTTAAGGGCCGCAGGGAAAATGAATGCTATATGGAATATTTTGAATCTATTCTGGAAAACCTGGCGGTATTTGATCAGATGAATGTTTATGGACATATCGACTATATCGTCCGGTATGGTCCCAACAAAAACAGCTGTTACTCTTACGGGCGTTACCAGGATATCCTTGATGAGATTCTCCGTATTCTCGTACAAAAAGGCATTGGCATCGAACTGAATACCGGCGGCTTCCAATACGGCCTGGGCGAGCCAAATCCCTGTACGGATATCATCCGCCGTTACCGCCAGATGGGCGGAGAGATCATTACCATCGGATCCGATGCCCATACAACAGACAAAATCGCCTTCGCCTTTGACAAGGCGGCGGCGATTCTGCAAACCTGCGGTTTCTCTTATTATACAGTTTTTCATGGGAGGAAACCTGAATTTATCCCTCTGTCATAAGATCAGTGACCCAGACGCTTAAGAAAGCGGCCTATAAAACCTCTGTCTTCCTGATCCAGGGATTTATCATAGACTCTTCGCAGCCACAGGGTAATTACATCAATTGCCACCGGCGAGAAGGTCATCAGGATAAATACCAGAATAATCATGCCGAATTCCAGCGATTTCAGTGACAGAATGTTCTGAAGGATAATGGCGGCTGCAAAAAAAATAAACTGCATACCGTATATGACCACCTTACGGAAACGGTTCAATGGTGCATAAACCGTCTTCAACGCCGCCATATAATTCCACCCTGTCACAAGGACGCAGGCTGTATTCAGCATGTCATTGGAACTGTATACGTCCTGACAGACCAGCATGATCGCAAAGACACATCCTGTAATAGTGATGGCTGCCGGAAAGGCATTCATAAATACATGACGCAGAAACGTGTGGTCGATTTTTTCGTAATTATTTTCCTGTGCCAGAAGGAACGTGGGAATTCCCACTGCGCAGGCACTGATCAGAGACATCTGGATCGGCTCAAAAGGATATCCCTCTCCGAAGAAAATAGTCAGCAGACTTAAGAACACCGAGAAGAGCGTTTTGATCAGAAACATGGATGCAGCTGTACGGATATTATTCACCACGCGCCGTCCCTGATTTACAATATGGGGCATGGATGAAAAATTCGAATCCAGAAGCACCACATTAGCGATATTCTTTGCCGCATCGCTTCCTTCTGCCATAGCCACACTGCAGTCTGCCTCCTTCAGAGCCAGAACATCGTTTACTCCGTCTCCTGTCATGGCAACCGTATGGCCCTTTGCCTTCAGTGCCTGTACCATGGCACGCTTCTGCTGAGGGGTTACACGGCCGAATACACTGTATTCCTCCACGGCTTTATAAAGGTCTTCCATATCTTCAAAGGTGGAAGCATCCACATATCGGTCTGCATTGTTAAGGCCGGCTCTTTTTGCTATGGATGAAACCGTCACAGGATCATCTCCGGATATCACCTTCAGGTCAACACCCTGGCTGTAAAAGAACTGCAGCGTTTCCGGTGCATCCTGACGGATCACATCTGTCAGCAGCAGGATTCCCATGGGTTCCAGATTTTCAGGAAGTGACGTGCCTTCTGCAATATCCGGACTGTACGCTGCCACCAGCACACGATAGCCTTGCGCAGCATATTTCTCACACTCTTCTTCCAGTTCTGCTCTTCCCTCCGGAAAAAGGAACTGTACCGCACCCATCAGGTATGTTCCCTGATTTACAAATGCCGCTCCGCTGTACTTCCTGTCTGACGAGAAAGGAATCACATGATCTTCCGTAAAATCCATGCGCCCCGGAAAGCGTTTGTGAAGAGCATCCGCCGTGGCATTCTGATCCTTCTGTACAGCCATCAGATTTCCCATTGCCTTTTCCAGAGCCTCTGCCGCTTCCTCACCCTCCGAAACGGGTAAAACCTGTTCCACACACATAGTTCCTTCTGTGATGGTTCCTGTTTTATCCAGACATAACGTGTCAACCCTGGCAAGAGTTTCAATGCAGTAAAGCTCCTGAACCAGTGTTTTTTTTCTGGCAAGCGCCAGAGATCCCAGGGTCAGTGCCACACTTGTAAGCAATACCAGTCCTTCCGGGATCATTCCCAGGACAGCGGCAACGGTACTTACAACAGAATTTTTGATGGTATCTCCCGCGATCATATACTGCTTATAAAACAGCATCATTCCAAGAGGAACGATAATGATACTGATAACCTTTAATATGATGTTCAGTGAATTTCTCAGTTCAGAATTATGACGCTTAAATTCTTTCGCTTCACTGGTGATCTGGGATGCGTAATTATCTTTTCCCACATGAATGATCTGACAGCAGGCCTGTCCTGCTGTAACAAAACTGCCGGAATAAAGTTCATCTCCTTCTTTTTTCAGCAGATTATCCGACTCACCGGTAAGAAGAGACTCATTTACTTCCAGAGCTCCTTCCAGAACAACAGAGTCCGCCGGTATCTGATCACCTGTTTTCAGCAGGATCAGATCATCCATAACCAGCTTCTCTGTGGATATGCTCCAGTGCTGACCTTCCCGAAGAACTACCGCCTTGCTTTCTGTCAGAATCGCAAGCCTGTCCAGTGTTTTTTTTGCACGGATCTCCTGAATGATACCGATCACCGTGTTAATGAGAATTATTCCCACAAACATGGAATTCTTGTATGAGCCTACAAGAAGTACCATAACCATAAGCACAAGATTTAAAAAGTTAAAAAACGTCAGCGTGTTCTCTCTGATGATCTGCTTATAGGTTCTGGTATTTGGATTTTCATTTGTATTGACCTTCCCCTGCGCAATCCTTTCCTGTACCTGTTCATTTGTAAGACCTGTCAACTTTACCTCCTGTACTGATTACGACAAAGCTGCCGTGGAGGAATCTCTTCCTCACGACAGCCATACGCAGTTTTTAATATTCTTCTGTCTCCTCTTCCTCACCTTCATGGATATCCGACTTCGGTTTGTCGAGGCCTTCGATCACAATATGATGCTTTTCTGCATAATCCCACAGTGCTGCATGGATTGCCTCTTCTGCAAGCAGAGAACAGTGAACCTTTACCGGAGGAAGTCCATCCAGTGCTTCCATAACTGCTTTATTTGTTACCTTCATTGCCTCCTCAATGGTCTTGCCCATAACCATCTCTGTTGCCATACTGCTGGTGGCAACTGCTGCACCACAGCCAAAGGTTTTGAATTTACAGTCTTTGATGATATGGGTCTCATCATCAATATCCAGAAAAATTCTCATTATATCACCGCATTTTGCGTTTCCTACTGTTCCTACACCACTGGCATTTTCAATTTCTCCAACATTGCGGGGATTCTGAAAATGATCCATTACTTTTTCACTATACATAACTGTTTCCTCCTGAATAGGTATTTTTATATTTTATTTCGCCTGTTTTTTTACAAAGTCTTCATAAAGCGGAGACATATTTCTCAGGTTCTGTACGATTTCTTTCAGCTTATCTACTGTAAAGTCCACATCCTCCATTGAAGTTTCCTCACTTAAAGTCATTCGAACAGATCCGTGAGCGATCTCATGGGGCAGTCCGATGGCCAGAAGCACATGGGAGGGATCCAGTGATCCGCTGGTGCATGCAGAACCGCTGGAAGCACAGATACCGAAGCTGTCCAGCATCAGAAGCAGGGACTCACCCTCCACAAAACGGAAGCTTACATTGACATTATTGGGAAGACGTTTCTTCGGATCTCCGTTCAGACGTACATATGGGATTTCGTTAAGAATACGGCTGATCATATGGTCGCGCAGTTCAATCTCTTTGCCTGTACGCTCTTCCATAGATTTATCGGCACGCTGTGCGGCTGCACCGTAGCCTACGATTCCCGGAACATTTTCTGTACCTGCACGGCGCTTTCTTTCCTGGGCACCGCCATGAACAAAGGAACGTATCTTTACACCTTTGCGGATATACAAAAAGCCGATTCCCTTCGGTCCGTTGATCTTGTGTGCACTGGAGCTTAACATGTCAATATTGCATTCATCCACATTAATGGGTACCTGGCAGAATGCCTGTACTGCATCTGTGTGGAATAAAATATCGTGTTCTTTTGCAATCTGTCCGATTTCCCTGATCGGCTGAATGGAGCCAATCTCGTTATTTGCAAACATAACGGAAATCAGGATCGTTTCCGGAGTAATGGCTTTTTCCAGATCTTCCAGACGGATAATACCATTCTCGTCCACATCCAGATATGTGATCTTTGCACCGCGGTTCTTTTCCAGATATTCACAGGTATGAAGAATCGCATGATGCTCTATTTTTGTTGTGATAATATGATTTCCTTTGGATTTATAAGCTTCAAAAGCAGCCTTCAGGGCCCAGTTATCCGCCTCGGAACCGCCTGCCGTAAAGTAGATCTCCTCTGTCTTTGCGCCAAGGACGTCTGCGATCTGCTCTCTTCCCCGGGTAATGGCAGCTTTGCTCTTTCCAGCAAAATCATATACGCTGGAAGGATTTCCATACAATTCTGTAAAGTATGGCAGCATGGCATCCACAACTTCCGGTGCCGTCCTTGTAGTCGCTGCATTATCCAGATATATCATTTTTCCCATTTTATTATCCTCCTGCTAATGGTAAAATTATAATTCCTTTACAAATCTTTTTTTATTCGTCTGCTCTCCTCAAGCAATTCGCTGAGCATCATAGTGTCCACAGCCTCTGTGATGCTGTCATTGATCCGCTTCCAGACATATCTTGCCACACAGAGTTCCTGTCCCTGACAACTGTTTTCACTTTCATTTCCAGGGCATACCGCCGCCTCAAGACCGCCTTCAAGTACTCGCAGGACTTCCCCCACCGATATCTCTCCGGAAGGCCTTGCCAGACGGTAACCGCCACAGGCTCCTCTGCTGCTGGTAACGATCTTTGCCTTTTTCAGAAGAGCCATGATCTGCTCCAGATAACTGACGGAAATATTCTGCCGTGCGGCAATACTCTGAAGAGAAACAGTCTCTGTTTCACAGTATAATCCCAAATCGATGAGTGCCCGAAGGCCATATCGCGCTCTTGTTGATAGTTTCATTCACTCACCTCATTTTAATTCCCAGTGTTTTCCTCGGATTTCATTGAATACTGTATCAGAAAACAGGGGTTCTGTCAAGGTTGTTTTGCTCATATACTGGCAAAAACAGCACAGGTTCTTTATATGTCAAAAAGTCGCTTTCTGAAAAACACCTTTATACTCACATGTACCGGTTTTCTCACCCGGCTCATGGGCTTTTTCTATAGAATATTCCTTTCACGCACCATTGGTGCACAGGGACTTGGCCTTTATCAGCTTATCACACCTCTGGAAATGCTGGCACTGGCACTCACTTCCTCAGGAATCCAGGCTTCCATTTCCCGTATCTGCGCCTCCAGGCTTGCGCTGAATGATAAAAAAGGAGCCAAAGATATTTTTCTTACCGGTACAGGACTGGCACTGATCCTGTCCGGCTGCACCGCTTATTTCTGTTTTCAGAACGCATCTTTTCTGGCAGATCAGATTATAAAGGAGCCTGAGGTATGCCCGATGATCCGGCTTTTGTCCTTTTCCATTCCTTTAAGCGTCCTGCATAACTGTATCAAAAGCTATTATTTTGCTCTGAAACGTACAGAAGTACCTGCCGGAATACAGCTTCTGGAGCAGCTTGTACGCATCAGCTCCTGTTATCTGTTTTATCTGATCTTACTGTCTGAAGGAAAAACAGTAACGCCCCTGATTGCAATAGGCGGAACACTTGCCGGAGAAACCGCTGCTGTGCTGGCCTCACTGATTGCCATAAATATCCGCCTTATATACAGGCAGAAAATTTCTTTTTTGCCTGTCAAAATCAGAAACTCTCTTGGTGAAATCGGCACCATGGCATTTCCTTTCACCCTGAACAGAGTCCTGCTCAGCCTGCTGGGCAGTATGGAAATGTTTCTGATCCCTCAGATGCTGATCCTATCCGGGTTTTCCCGATCAGATGCCCTGAGTATTTACGGCATTTTTACAGGTATGGCAATGCCTTTGATCCTTTTTCCGGCAACTGTCACCAACTCCCTTTCTGCAATGCTTATGCCCTCCATTGCAGAGCTTACCGCCCTGGGACATTTCCGCAAAATACGAACTGCCGTCACTCAGACATGTTACTGCTGTTTTTTACTGGGTACTCTATGTATGCTGGGATTTTTGCTTTTCGGACATTTCGCGGGAATACTTCTGTTCCACAGCATTACCGCCGGGACCTACATCCGTACCCTTGCATTTGTATGCCCTTTTCTTTACCTGAATACAGCTCTTTCCGGAATTCTTCACGGTCTGGGCAAAGCAGGACGATGTCTGATTCACAGTCTTGCTTCCGTGGGAATCCGCATCCTGTTTGTAATTTTTTTAATTCCTCTTACCGGAATCCGCGGATACTTTTACGGAATATTTTTCAGTGAACTGCTGCTGTCTGTTCTTCATCTCCTTGCCCTCTATACCTGTCCTTTTACGAAATAAATACAAAATAAACTTGTGATTTGCCTATCGACAATCAGAAAAGAATCGTTTATAATTATAAGGCTAAAAAAGAATCGGAAGTCGCAAAGGAGAAAAATTATGGGATTCGAATTCATAAAAAAATTACCTACACCAGAAGAAATCCGCACTCAGTATCCCATTGATGCAGAAATTAAAACGCTCAAAGAAAAGCGTGATCAGGAAATCCGCGATATATTCACTGGAAAATCCGATAAGTTTGTTGCCATCATCGGTCCCTGCTCTGCTGATAACGAGGACGCTGTATGCGATTACCTTCTCCGTCTGAGAAAAGTGCAGGAAAAAATTGCCGATAAAGTTTTAATCATCCCCCGTGTGTATACCAATAAACCCCGTACAACCGGCGAAGGCTACAAGGGCATGGTTCATCAGCCGGATCCGGAAAAGAAACCAAACCTTCTTGCCGGTCTCATCGCAATCCGCAAAATGCATATCCGCGCCATTCAGGAAAGTGGCTTTACCTGTGCGGATGAAATGCTTTACCCGGAAAATTACCGTTATTTATCCGATCTGTTGTCTTACGTGGCAGTGGGTGCCCGTTCCGTGGAAGACCAGCAGCACCGTCTCACGGTCAGCGGTATGGATGTACCTGCCGGAATGAAAAATCCTACCAGCGGTGATTACAGCGTTATGCTTAACTCTGTTGTTGCTGCCCAGGGTGCACACCGGTTCATTTACAGAGGATGGGAAGTGGAAACCAGCGGAAATGAACTGGCTCACACTATCCTGAGAGGTGCGGTAAACAAACACGGAGAAGCGATTCCCAATTATCACTACGAAGATCTTGTACTTCTTCTTGAGAAATACAAACTTAAAAATCTGAAAAATCCTGCAGTGATCATCGATACAAACCATTCCAATTCCAATAAGAAATACGATCAGCAGGTGCGTATCGCAACGGAAGTGCTTCACAGTCGCATGGTCAATCCTGAGCTTCACACTCTGGTAAAGGGTCTTATGATTGAAAGCTATATTGAACCCGGTAATCAGAAGATCGGCTGTGATCATGTGTACGGCAAATCCATTACAGACCCCTGTCTGGGATGGGAAGAATCAGAGAAGCTCCTTTATACCATCGCTGAAATGTGCTGATCTGAAGAAAAAAAGTCAAAAAAAGAAGCCTGCTTATGCATCGGCTTCTTTTTTAATGTCTCGGATGTGCTTTCATATATACATCTCTGATTCTGTTCACATTCATATTCAAATAAACCTGTGTGGTGGAAATATCAGAATGTCCAAGCATTTCCTGTACACTTTTCACATCTGCGCCATTCTGCAGCATATGAACTGCAAAGGAATGACGCAGGGTATGTGGTGTAATATCCTTCTTTATGCCTGCTTCATCAGCATACCCTTTAAGTACTTTCCAGAATCCCTGCCGGCTCATGGCCTTTCCCGTACAATTGGTAAAAAAAGCATCCACATTCTGCCCTTTTACAAAAACCTCTCTGGCATGCTCTTTATACTGTACCAGTGCATTCCTGCACACGTTTCCGATGGGAATGATCCGCTCCTTTCCGCTCTCCTGGCAGGTCACATATCCCAGATTCAGATTTACATCAGATGCTTTCAGATGAATCAACTCACTGACACGCATCCCGGTAGCATAAAGAAGCTCCAGCATAGCCATATCCCGCATACCTTTTGGAGTACCGGAATCAGGCTGACGCATCAGAAGATCCACTTCCTCCACAGAAAGTATTTCCGGTGCACGTTTTTCAACTTTAGGCGGATGCAAATGCTCTGAGGGATCTTTCTCAATAATCCCCTGATTCTGCAGGAAATGAAACATGGCTTTAATCGAAGCAACACTTCTGGAAATACTGGAAGAAGCAAAGCGCTCCTTTTTCATATAATTCAGATAACCATCCAGATCCAGCTCTCCGATTTCTTTTACATTTGTAATTCCCCGCTCCTCAAAGTATGCTGCCATTTTTTTCAGATCTGCCTGATAAGAGATCATGGTGTTATGTGATGTTCTTTTCACATTTTCCAGATATGCAGCAAACTCCTGTATTTCTTTCTGCATGTTTTCTTCTTCCCGCCCCTGTTATATAACTTTTCTGATACAAAGATAAGTGTATTATACTGTGAATTTTGCATAAAATCAAATCCTTTTTTCGCCAAAAATCAGCATAAAATCAGGGGTTTCAGCATAAAATACCAAATATCGAAACAGGCATTTTTGCCTGTACTATATCTTGTAAAATCAGATTAAAAAAATTTCATGGTTTCCAGAATTTTTTTTATTACCAGAGGATTCAGAAAGCTTTCTGCCAGTATTCCGCCAGACCACAGCAATGCTGCTGTCAGTCCCGAAGGCCACCAGAGCCCTGCAGCTTCTCTTATGGATCCGGAGCTTTGTGAAGGCCCCTTCCATATCTTACCGGACTGCCGTCCCATCAGCACTGACTGAGCAAAAGAAGCCGGAAAATAGAAAATATAATGAGGAAGCAGCATACCAAGTCCCAATAATCCTCCTGCAAACCCGAACTGAAGAATAGACATGGTCAGTACGGCTCCCACAGTAATCCCCATTCCCATAATCCACACAATAGCAAGAGGCAGTCCGAATATGGAAAAACCGCAGAGGATGCAAAAGAGAAACCAGCTTCCTCTGGTTGAAAGAACTGTCAGGAAATATTCTTTTCCAACTATGCTTTCTGTTGCCAGGAAGCTCAGCAGATAATAAGATGTCAGCGTATTTTTTTTCCAGTTAAGCCTCCATGCAAGATTTGGAAGAAACATACCGACCAGAAATCCCAGCAGAAAAAGCGCTGTAAACAGAAATCCCCCCTTTGCAGGATAGAATTTTTTCCTTTTTTTCATATTATTCATCACCCTTTACCAGTGTACGTTTCCCTCGCGGGAAATATGAAAAAAAGGCCGCATGGAATTTTTATTCCATACGGCTTTATTTTAAAAATGGGGTGCAAAAACTTTTTGTTTTCGCAAAATCTGAGAACTAAGCTTTTCAGAGATTATTTGGCATAATCAATTGCTCTGCTTTCTCTGATAACATTGACCTTAATCTGTCCCGGATATTCCAGCTCTGCTTCAATCTGTTTGGCAATATCTCTTGCCAGCAGAATCATATCCGCATCATTGACATGCTCAGGAACAACCATAACACGAATCTCACGGCCTGCCTGAATGGCAAAGGACTTCTCCACACCCTTGAATTCATTGGTAATGTCTTCCAACTGTTTCAAGCGGTTTGTATAAGTCTCCAGGGTCTCTCTTCTGGCACCCGGTCTTGCTGCGGAAATAGCATCTGCGGCCTGAACGATGCAGGCAATCAGACTCTCCGGCTCCACATCACCATGATGGGACGCTACAGTATTGATTACTACCGGAGATTCTTTGTATTTCTTACAAAGCTCCACACCAATCTGAATATGAGAACCTTCTACTTCATGGTCAATAGATTTACCAATATCATGGAGAAGTCCGGCACGTTTCGCCATACGCACATCCACGCCGATTTCTCCTGCCAGAATTCCTGAAATCTGTGCGACTTCAATGGAATGTCTGAGCGCATTCTGTCCATAGCTTGAACGGAATTTCATTCGTCCGAGAAGTTTCAGCAGCTCCGGATGAATTCCATGAACACCCACATCCATCGCCGCATTTTCGCCTTCCTCGCGAATCTGGGATTCCACTTCTTTCTGGGCCTTTTCAACCATTTCTTCGATTCTTGCCGGATGGATTCGTCCATCCACAATCAGTTTCTCCAATGCTACTCTGGCAATCTCACGTCGTATGGGATCAAATGCGGAGAGAACCACTGCCTCCGGTGTATCATCTATGATCAGATCCACACCTGTCAGTGTCTCCAATGTACGGATATTCCGGCCTTCACGGCCGATAATCCTTCCTTTCATTTCGTCGCTTGGAAGCTGTACTACAGAAATAGTTGTCTCGGAAACATGATCTACTGCACATTTCTGAATGGCATTAACAACATATTCCTTCGCTTTCTTTCCTGCTTCTTCCTTTGCGCGGCTCTCCAGCTCTTTATAGAGTCTGGCAACATCAACCTTCACATCGTCTTCCACACTTCTGAGCAATTCTTCTTTTGCCTGTTCGGAGGTAAGACCGGAAACTCGTTCCAGTTCCTGTACTCCTTTCAGCTCAAGTTCTTCTACCCGTTTTTCCTTCTTCTGCAATTCTGCAATTCTTGCTGTACACTCTGCTTCACGCTTCTCCACTGCATCGGCCTTTTTATCCACAGATTCCTCTTTGGATAAAACACGCTTCTCATATCTCTGCAGCTCGTTTCTTCGTTCCTTGGTTTCCTTCTCCAGTTCATTCTTTGTACGGAGAGATTCTTCCTTTACTTCCAATAAAGCTTCCCTTTTTTTTGTTTCAGCTGTTTTCAGGGCTTCATCTATGATGCTTCTTGCTTTGTCCTCTGCTGTTCCAACAATCTCTACATCTTTTTTTACCTTGTTGTCAACAGCAACCTTGCAAGTAATAGGAACCGCAATAAGTAGCGCGACTACCACAGCGACAATTGCCACAATAATTGTTGTGCCTGTCACAGGAGCACCTCCTTATTTTGTTTTCATTGTTCAAATACAACAATACAAGTTTATCTGTTTTTCATAGTTATGTCAAGTTTTTCTATGGATTTGTTTTACAATTTCTCCAAAAAAATTACTGTTCCCGATCTATCCGTTAACAGATTTTATCTGCTCAATATGCAGTTCCTCCAACACATGATAAATGTCATTCTGCCTGAAGCCCCTGCGCTGAAGAAACCCATACAAACGACGCATCTCCTTTTCGTCCAGAACAGATCCTTCCCCATATTTTTTCAGGATCGTCTCCTGAAGAAGACTGTATTCGTCCGGTTCCTCATAACAGGCAACTTCCTCCCATGCTTCCTGTGCCGTCGCTTTATCAATACCCTTTTGCTGCAGTTCCATCAGAATCTTCTGACGGCTTTTTGTATGAATACGATAAGAAATATAGTTCTGTGCATATCTCAAATCATCAATATATCCATAAGATTTTACATATTCCATTGCATCTTCTGCCGCTTCCCGGGAAAAGCCTGCCTGACGCAGACGGTCAGACAGGCCCTTTTCTGTACGATCCATATGCTCCAGAAGCAGCATGGCCTTTCTCCTGGCCTTTTTATATTCTTCCGGAATCATCATTTTATTATTCCTCAGTTATCTCTTCATCATTTACAGGAAAATCATCCATATCCGGCTCCTGTACATTTCCCGACACATTCTGAGCCGCTGCATCTTCCGGCTCTTCTCCCGGAAGAAGATGATAATGGATACGAACCTTTCTCTCCACCTCATCACAGATATCCGGATGCTCCCTGAGGAACTTCTTGGCATTTTCACGGCCCTGTCCTATCTTGTCACCATCATAGGCATACCAGGCACCGCTTTTGTTAATAATGGAGCTTTCTGCTGCCAGATCAAGAATATCTCCCTCTTTGGCAATACCGGTACCGAACATGATATCAAATTCTGCCTGTTTAAAAGGCGGAGCAACCTTGTTCTTTACCACCTTGATTTTGGTATGATTGCCGACCATCTCACCGCCCTGCTTCAATGTCTCTACACGACGGACATCCAGGCGGATAGATGCATAAAATTTCAGTGCCCGTCCGCCGGTCGTGGTCTCCGGATTTCCAAACATTACGCCTACCTTCTCACGAAGCTGGTTGATAAATATTACAATACAGTTTGATTTGCTGATAACTGCAGTCAGCTTGCGAAGTGCCTGCGACATAAGCCTTGCATGAAGGCCCACATGGCTGTCTCCCATGTCTCCATCGATTTCTGCCTTAGGCACAAGTGCTGCTACCGAGTCTACAATTACAATATCCACCGCACCAGAACGCACCATGGTCTCTGTGATCTCCAGTGCCTGTTCCCCGTTGTCCGGCTGAGATATATATAAATTATCAATATCCACACCAATATTCTTGGCATACACAGGATCAAGAGCATGCTCTGCATCAATAAATCCGGCAATTCCGCCCCTCTTCTGAACCTCTGCCACCATATGCAGGGCCACTGTAGTCTTACCACTGGATTCCGGTCCATAGATTTCGACAATACGGCCCTTAGGCACACCGCCCACACCAAGAGCGATATCCAGACTCAAAGAACCTGTGGGCACTGTTTCCACCTGCATATTGGCTCCGGATTCCCCCAGTTTCATAACGGAGCCTTTTCCATACTGCTTCTCAATATGTCCAAGAGCTGCTTCCAGCGCTTTCTGTTTCTCTTCATTTATCATTCTATGCTATTCTCCTTATTATTACGTCTTCTTCGAACCTATGTTCGTGTTTTCTATTTAACATAGTATTATAAAAGATCAGCCCTGTCAAGAGTTTTCTTTCTTAATATTTTTTTAACACAAAAAGCAGGAAGCCGCCCTGTCGGGTACGCTTCCTGCTCTCAGTTTATAATCCTTTACTTTTTTATTGCTGTCCCGCAATTATTTCCGCAGCCGGTATCTCACCCTGCAAATATGCTGCGTACATGATCCACTTCTTCCCGCGCCGCCTTTGCAGCAGGTACATAATACCCTTTTGTACGGGCAATCCTGTAAATCTCCTCCTGTGACATCTCACACTGATTACGCATGTTTTTCAGAAGCTGCTTAAGCTGAGCATTCTCTGTCTGGGAAATCATTTCCCCATATCTGACAAGCTCACCGTTAATCCCTGTAAGTGTATCTGCTACCATTGTTTTCTCGTCCATCTGCTCACCTCCTGTCATTGCAAAAACTGCATAAGCTGCTGCTTGCTCTGCAAAGCACTCTGGGAAGATTTCTGGAAAAACTGCTTTACCTCCATATCCTGTGCCTGCTGGGCATATGCATCCATTTTACAATGTGTGGTGTCAAATCCACCGATCAGATGGCGCAGATTCTGCAGATCCAGTTCTGAAATTTCTGTCATGATACTACCTCCTTACATTTGATTACGCAGGTAGTATCCCTCAGAACAGGGTAAACTATTCATTATTCTCCGATGAGCCAGTTGTACATTTCCTCGTACTGGCTTGCTGAATGATTCCATGAGAAATCCACAGCCATAGCACGGTCTACCATCTTATTCCATTCCCGTTTCTTATCATAATAAATACGTTCCGCATTACGGACTGTATTAAGCATCTCATGGGCATTATAATTACGGAAGCTGAATCCTGTTCCGGTTCCTTCATATTCATTGTAAGGTTCAACGGTATCTTTCAAACCGCCTGTCTCTCTGACAATAGGAAGGGTTCCGTAACGAAGGCTCATAAGCTGGCTCAGACCGCAGGGCTCAAACAGGGATGGCATCAAAAATGCATCACATGCTGCATAAATCCTGTGAGACAATGGCTCATCGTAATAAATCTGAGCAGAAACCTTGCCATGGTATTTCCAGTCAAAATGGCGGAACATATTTTCATAACGCTCATCACCGGTTCCCAGGATAACAAGCTGAATAGAATCCTGACAAAGCTCATCCATAACATATGCGATCAGATCAAAGCCCTTCTGATCAGTAAGACGGGATACGATACCGATCATCATTGCCTTTGGATTCTCTTCCAGTCCCAGCTCTTTCTGCAGCTGAATCTTATTTTTGACTTTTTCCTTACGGAATGTTTTTGCAGTATAATTCTTTGCAATATGAGGATCCGTTTCCGGATTGAACAGGTCGTAATCAATTCCGTTTACGATACCGCGCAGACTGTTTGCACGGGCATTGAGCAATCCGTCCAGTCTCTCACCATAAAACGGTGTCTTAATCTCTTCCGCATAGGTTCTGCTGACAGTCGTCACCGCATCCGCAAATACAATACCACCCTTCAGATAGTTGGCATCTTTGTATGCTTCCAGCTTATCCGGTGTAAAGTAGTAATCAGAAAGACCTGTAATCTCCTTAATGGTATTCACATCCCATACTCCCTGGAATTTCAGGTTATGTATGGTCATGATAGTCTTGATTCCTCTGAAGAATTCATTCTGCTGGAATGTATCGTGAAGATATACAGGAACAAGGCCTGTCTGCCAGTCATGACAGTGAATAATATTCGGACGGAATCCGATTACCGGAAGTACAGACAGCACTGCCTTTGAGAAAAATGCAAATTTCTCCAGATCCCATAAATCTCCGCTGTACGGCTTGGGCCCGCTGAAATAATACTCATTATCGATAAAATAAAACTGAATGCCGTCATGTTCTGCTTTGAGAATGCCTACATAACAGTTTTTATATCCCAGATTCATATAGAAATGAGTAACATACTCCATTTTATTTTTCCATTCATCTTTCATGCAAGCATACTTCGGCAAAATTACGCGAATATCAAAATACCGTTTGTCAAAGCACTTTGGCAACGCACCGGCAACATCGGCCAAACCTCCTGTTTTGATAAAAGGCACCGCCTCTGATGTTGCGAACAAAATATTTTTCATCAGTAAAACCCTCCTTAGTAGATTCCGGAACGGACATGTTCCCAGTCCCACGCAAGCCAATTTGTAACTGTTCAGTCCTTTACAGTTACGACCTTTTTATAATTATACATGAAAAATCAGTTAATGGAAAGAGCGATTTTTATATTCCAGTCTTATTTTGTCCGCAATCAGTGCAATGAATTCTGAATTTGTTGGTTTTCCTTTTCCTGTACTCACGGTGTATCCAAACAGTTCGTCAATGGTATCCATTTTCCCCCTGCTCCAGGCCACTTCTATGGCATGCCGGATAGCACGTTCAACTCTGCTGGGTGTTGTCTGATGCTTTTTGGCAATGGTCGGATAAAGGATTTTCGTAATGGAATTCAGCATTTCCATATCGTTAACCGACAGGATGATGGCATCCCG